>VGRF01000002.1 GCA_016875395.1 Deltaproteobacteria bacterium
AACGAGGCAAGACAACGAAGGCGGGGACGTTCCGCGAGAAAGTAAAGCAGCGCCTCCTTTACTTACTTGCGGAACGTCCCCGGCTCCTGGGATCCGAGAGCAGCGATGAACCTCACCTACACCGATCAACACCCCTCCTTCGCGCACTCGGAGATCGCATGAGCAAGACCCGCACGTCCGCCGCCCCCGGCTGGTTCAAGATGGACGACGCCAAGCCCGCGCTGCTCGGCACGCGCTGCACCGGCTGCGGCACGGTGTTCTTCCCGCGCGAAGAGAAGTTCTGCAGGAACCCCGCGTGCGCGAACACGAAGTTCGAGGAAGTGGAACTGTCGACGCGCGGACGCGTCTGGTCCTACACGAACAATTGTTATGCGCCGCCTGCGCCGTTCGTCGCGCCCACGACGCCGTTCGAGCCGTACTCGATCGCCGCGGTCGAGCTCGAGCGCGAGAAGATGGTCGTGCTCGGGCAGGTCGTGCGCGGCGTCGACATTTCGCAGCTCGAAGTCGGCATGGAGATGGAGCTCGTGCTGGACACGCTGTTCGAGGACGAGGCGAACGAGTACGTCGTGTGGAAGTGGAAGCCCGCGGCGGCGTGATCGCGCGCGCCTTCGTCACGAACTGTTCCTAGGAGACTGACATGGTCGGGGAAGTGGCCGTTCTCGGCGTCGGCATGCATCCGTGGGGGAAGTGGGGGCGCAACTTCGTCGAGTACGGCGTGGCGGCGGCCCGCGCGGCGATGGCGGACGCGGGCGTCGCGTGGAGCGACATCCAGTTCGTGGCCGGCGGCGAGAACATCCGCAACGGCTACCCCGGCTTCGTGGCGGGCTCCTCGATCATGCAGGCGCTCGGCTTCAACGGCGCGCAGGTCGCGAGCACCTACGGCGCGTGCGCGACCGGCTCGCAGGCGATCTCGATGGCGCGCGCGCAGATCCTCGCTGGCGTGTGCGACGTGGCGCTCGTGGTCGGCGCCGACACCACGCCGAAGGGCTTCTTTGCGCCGACCCCCGGCGAACGCAGCGCGGACCCGGACTGGCTGCGCTTCCGCTTGTTAGGTGCGACGAACCCCGTCTACTTCGGCCTCTACGCGCGCCGGCGCATGGACCTGTACGGCGACACCGAACGCGACTTCGCCCAGGTGAAGGTGAAGAACTCGCGCTGCGCCGTGCACAACGAGAACGCGCGCTACCGCAAGGTCTACACGCTCGAGGAAGTGCTCGCGTCGCAGATGGTGAGCGACCCGCTGCGCCTCCTGCAGATCTGCGCGACGAGCGACGGCGGCGCCGCGCTAGTGCTGTGCTCGATGGAGTACGCGCGCAGGCGCACGACGAGGCCCGTGAAGATCGCGGGCGTCTCGACCGTGACGCCGCGCTACCCGCAGACCGTGGTCGAGGTGCCGAACTTCGCGAGCGACTCGGCCGCCGCGGTGCGCGTGCCCGACGTCGCGTTCAAGGACTCGATCGCGAAGTTCGCCTACGAGCAGGCCGGCCTCGGCCCCGAGGACATGAGCTGCGCCGAGGTCTACGACCTCAGCTCCGCGCTCGAGCTCGACTGGATCGAGCACATCGGCCTGTGCAAGCCCGGCGACGCCGCGAAGTTGTTACGGGATGGCGCGACGGCGCTCGGCGGCAAGCAGCCGGTCAACCCGAGCGGCGGCCTCGGCGCGTTCGGCGAGGCGATCCCGGCGCAGGCGATCGCGCAGGTGTGCGAGCTCACCTGGCAGATCCGCGGCCAAGCGGGCGGCCGCCAGGTCGAGGGCGCGAAGGCAGGCGTCACAGCAAACCTCGGTCTGTTCGGACACGGCTCTTCGGTCGTGGTGAAGGCGTAGGCGCGCACGAGCGCACGCAGCCAGACACGAGACGACGCCTCCGGGCGCGCAGCCCACTCCGCGTCGGCGGAGCCGTTCAACCGTGCTCGTGGCGGTGGTGCAGGTCCGGCCAGTGCGGGTGCGCGTGCGTCATGCGCTCGTGGCGATGCGCGTGGCTGTGGCGCTCGCTCGCGGCGACGCCTGCGTGCGCGTGGGCGTGGTGGCCGTCGTCGTGGCGGTGGCTGTGCGTGTGCTCGAGCGCGTCGTGGGTGTGGGCGTGAGCGTGCTGGCTGCGCAGCAACAACCAGAGCGACGGCACGAGCAGCGCGAACGCCGCGACGTGGGCGAGCGAGAGCGGCTCGCCGAGCAGTGTGAAGGAAAGTGCAGCGCCTGCGAAGGGCGCGCTCGCGAAGATCGCTTGCGCGCGCGTCGCGCCGAGCTCGTGCGCGGCGCGGATGTAGAGCGCGATGCTGGCGCCGTAGGAGAGCGCGCCCACCGCGATCGCGGCGGCGAGAGTCGCAGTGCTCGCGTCCAGCGGACCGAGTGCGAGCCCGATCGCGAGGTTCGTTGCGCCCGCGACGAGCCCCTTCACGAACGTGCTGCGCGCGGGCGAGATGCCGTCGATCAGCGCAGTGAGGTGGTTGTCGAGCCCCCAACAAGTGCACGCCGCCGCAACGAGCGCCGCGGCCGCGAGGCCGGGGCTGCCGCCGTCTGCGCCGACGAGCGCGCCTGCGAGCACGACGCCCGCCACGCCGAGCCATGCGCTGCGCCCGAGGTGCTCGCGGAACAGCGCCACGCCGAGCACGGCGGTCGCGACGATCTCGATGTTCAGCAGCAGCGAGATCGATCCCGCTCCCGCGAGCTTCAGCCCTGCGAGCAGCAGCACTGGCCCGAGCGCGCCGCCGCACAGCACTGCGCCACCGAGGCGCAGCTCGCTCGCGCGATCGAGGCGCAGCGTCGCGCCGCGGCGCGGCTCGTTCGCCACGAGCGGCGCCATGCCCAGCGCGGCGCCAAGATAGAGCAAGCCAGCGAGCTGGAACGCGTCGAGGGAGCCGAGCAGCAGCTTGCTCGCCGGCGTCGAGGCGCCGAACAGCAGCGCCGAGAGCAGTGCGAGCACGGCGGCGAACATGCGCGCATCGTAACCACGCCGCGCATGCGGCTACGCTGCCTGAATGGCGGACACCACCTACTTCGAAGTGCGCTGCGAGCGCTGCAAGACTTCGTTCGCGCCTGGCACGAAGCAATGCATCCACTGCGGCGGATCGATCGGGCGGCGCATGCTCGCGTTCGACACGCTGAGCGGCCAGCGCGCGGGCGGGCCGACACCGGGTTCCTTCGACACCCCCGACGCCGACGAGCAGCCGAAGGTGGGCCGCATCGTGCAGCTCGTGATGTTCGCGCTCATCGTCGGCGCTGCGATTCTGCGCAACTGCATGAGCGAGTCGTGAAAGGTCGGCAAAGGCGCGCCCGGCGACGGGGTGAGTCCCGAGATGCGTTCTAGGGAGGACACGATGTCCGAGAAGGTGAAGAAGACCGACGCCGAGTGGCGCTCGCAGCTCACGCCGATGCAGTACGCGGTGCTGCGCGAAGCAGCGACCGAGCGCCCGTTCACGGGCGAGTACGAGTTCTGCCACGACGCGGGCACGTATCGCTGCGCGGGCTGCGGCGCCGAGCTCTTCGACTCGGGCACGAAGTACGACTCGGGCTGCGGCTGGCCGGCATTCTACGCCGCGAAGGAAGGCGGCGCGATCGAAGAACGCGTCGACACGAGCCACGGCATGCTGCGCACCGAAGTGCTGTGCGCGAAGTGCGACGGCCACCTCGGCCACGTCTTCCCTGACGGCCCGCGCCCGACGGGCATCCGCTACTGCATCAACTCGGCGGCGATCAAGCTGGAGCGGAAGTAGCGGCCCGCCTGTCGGGCCCGCGCGTCGCGCGCGATCTCGCCCTTACTTCTCGATGATCGTCAGCGCCTGGCGCGGGCAGAGGCGCACGGCTTCGCGCGCTTTGCTCTCGAGGTGCTTCGGGACGTCGCCGGAGACGTCGTCGCTAGCGCCCTTCACGAGGTGATGGAAGGCGTCGTTGTCGTCGACCTTGTAGAGCTCGGGCGCGACGTCCATGCAGACTGCGTTCGCTTCGCAGAGATCCCAGTCGACCTTGACCTTCATCGCGTCCTCCGAAAGAGCGGCTTCTATACCACGCGAGCCTCGAACCTGCCGGGCGAAATTTCGCGCGCGCGGCCGCTCGCGACGAGGCGCGCGAGGTGCTGCGACATGCTGCGCCGCTCGACCGGATCGGCGAACGAAACCGGGTCGCTCGGTCGGTAGACGAAGCGGTGCTTGGTGATCTCATCGAGCGTGCGCGGCGCCTCGGCGAGGTACGCGTGGAGGCGCTGCTCGCGACTCGCGATCACGGCGCTGAACTTGTCGAGCCGCGCCACGAAGGTGTCGCGATCCACCACGCCGATGTGATGGAACGTGGCGTAGTGCTTCGCCTGCACCGCGCGCACGAGGCGCAGCGAGCGCTCGAAGTCCTCGAGCTCGCTCCAGGCGTCTCCGTAATAGGGGCCGAAGCTCGAGAGATCGATGTCGCCGATGTAGAGCACGTCGTCGGGCTCGACATGGAAGGCGCAGTGGCCGCGCGTGTGGCCGGGCGTGTGGATCACGCGCACGCGCACGCCGCCGCCGAGATCGAGCACGTGGCCGTCGCGGAAGCCCGCGGCGCGCGGGTTCGCGGTGTAGAAGAACTGCTCCTTCAGCTCCTTCTCCCAACCGCCGCCGAGCACCGTGTCGTCGTAGCCGTAGATCTGGAGGAATCCGGCGAAGGAGTGGAGCCCTAACAAATCGGCTTCGTGCAGCTCCCAAAGCGCATCCGGGAAGAGGTGATTTCCCGCGATGTGGTCCTCGTGGCAGTGGCTGTTCCAGACGCGGTCGACGCGCGGGAGCCTGCCCTTGCGCGCGACGACGCCGAGCGACGGGTCGACGATCAGCGCCTCGCGCGCGCCGCGCACGACGAGCGAGTTGCCGTGCGGATACTTCCCGTGCCCCGCCCCGAACAGCACGGTCACGTTTCCGATCACCTGATCTTCGAGCGACTCGTCGGCCACCTGGGCTACCTCACTTTCTCAACTTCGCTCGCCTACGGCTCGCTGCGCGTTCGCGCTCGCGCGAACTCGCGGGCGAGAGGGGAGCTTACGGAGGGCGCGATGGCGAGCGCACGCTCGTTTTGGCTCGTGAAGTCCGAGCCGAGCACGTACTCGTGGGCGCAGTTCGTCGCCGAGAAGGGCACGTTCTGGAGCGGTGTGCGCAACGCGCTCGCGCGCATGCATCTCGCCGCGATGAAGAAGGGTGACGCGGTGCTCTTCTATCACTCGGGCGAAGGCAAGGAAGTCGTCGGGCTCGCGCGCGTGACGAAGGAGTCGTACCCGGACCCGACCGCCGACGACCCGCAGTGGCTCGTCGTCGATCTCGCGCCCGTGAAGCCGCTCGCGCAGGCGGTGACGCTCGCCGCGATCAAGGCGGAGAGATCGCTCGCGGACATCGCGCTCGTGCGCATGTCGCGCCTCTCGGTGATGCCGCTGAGCAAAGCCGCTTTCGAGAAAATTCTCGCGATGGGGAAAACGAAAGCATGAGCGCGCCCAGCACTCCGACTGCACCGGCGCACGTCGACATCGCCACGATCGGCGAGGACGTGAAGCTGTTCGAAGGCATGCGCACGACGCGCGCGATTCGCCGCCTGCTGCCCGATCCGGTGCCGCCCGCGCTGATTCGCAAGGTGTGCGAGGCGGCGACGTTCGCGCCGAGCGGCGGCAACCGGCAGCCGTGGAAGTTCGTCGCGGTGACCGAGCCCGAGCGAAAGCGCTGGATCGCGGAGCGCTACCGCGCCGAGTTCTTGCAGTACATCAAGCCGGCGCAAGAAGCTGCGCAGCGCGCGGACTACCCCGAGCGCAAGCGCAAGAACCAAGCCTCGGCGCTGCATCTCGCGGAGCACATGGCGGAGGTGCCGGTGCTGCTGTTCGTCGCGGGCTGGACGCGGCGCGGTCGCCCGCAGACGCAGGCGCTGTTCCCGTGCGTGCAGAACCTCTTGCTCGCGTGCCGCGCGGTCGGCCTCGGCGCGAGTCTCACCACGATGCACACGAGCTTCGGCGAAGAGTGCGACCGCTTCCTCGGGCTCCCCGACGGCTGCCCGAGCTGCGCGCTGATTCCGATCGGCTGGCCGCGCGGCAAGTACGGCACGCCGCCGCGGCGGCCCGTCGACGAGTCGCTGTTCTTCGAGCGCTACGACGCGGCGCGAGATCCCGAGGCGCTGCGGCGCGCGGAAGCGGACGACTGAGCCGCGCAGAAAAGGGATCGGGCCCGCTGGTTCGCGCCAGCGGGCCCGATTGTTAGGAGCTCGGGGAGCTACTCGGCCTTGCGCCGCAGCAGCGAGCGGCCCACGAGCAGCGCACCGGCGCCGAACACGAACATCGCGCTCGGCTCCGGAACCGGCGGCGTGAAGAGCTGATCCTGCTTCGTCGGCGAGTGGTAGAGCAGCGTGCGGCCATAGCTCGCGTACTTGTGCCCGAGCACGTGCTGATAGACCGACCAGGCGCCGCCGCTCATCGACGCAGCGGTCGCCGTGAACGCGTTGCCGTAGACCGCTTCCCAGATCGCAGCCTGCACGCCGGTGATCGCCTGCTTGTTGGTCACGCCGAGCGTGGTCACCAACTCGTTCAGGTCGTTCGCCCAGCGGTCCGCGATCTGCGCGGCCCACGCGAACTTGCGCACGGGCGGGCCCGACGCGAAGGCCTGGCTCTCGGCCGCGGCCGGGTCGTGCGCGACGAAATCGGTGTACGTCGCCGTCGTGATGTACTGCGAGAGGTCGGCGCAGAAGCTCACGCCGGTCACGCCGTCGACCTGCTCGTGAAACTGCGTGGTCGTGAACGAGCGCGCCTGGCTGTTGAACGTGACCCTGACGACTTCGCCCGCGTCCCAGCCGAGCACGGTGAACGACGTGGCGAATGACGGGGCCGCGAGTAGCAGCATGGCTGCCATCGCGAGAAGCTTGATCGAACGCATCGCTTGGTTGTTCCTTCGAAGTTGGTTCGAACGTTTGTGGCTCTTCGTCTCGACCCTGGTGCGAGATGCGAGTCACGTCCGAACGAGCCGCGAGTGGAGCAATCGGCATGCCGTGCCCCTAATGACTCGCGCCAGCCCGAGGCCCAGCGCGCGCTTGCCTCGGCGAGTTGCGCGCGCGTGAGGTGCGAAGCGCGCTGCGCGGTGTGGAGCGCGCTTCCGTTCTAGGCGTCAGCGCGAGCGAGCGGCGGCGATCACGCGCCGCGCAGCATCTCCGCAGCGCCGGCCCACTTCGGCGGGCGGCAGCTGATCGAGCGCTGCGGAGAAGATCTCGACGCCGATCGGCGCGCGCGAGCCGTTCTGCTCGAGAATGCGCAGCCAGCGCGCAACCGGGATCGCGCCTTCGCCGGGCAAGAGACGCGCGCTGGTCGTCTCGCTGATCAGGTCGCCGCTCGGCTGCGCCGGCGCGTCGTTGATCTGAATGCTGCCCACGAGCTTGCCCGGCAGCGAGCGCAGCTGGTCCTCGCGGGTCGGCCCACGGAACGTGTGCCAGGTGTCGATCATCAGCGTCGCGTTCGGGCGCGCCGCGCGCTCGACGATCGCGCGCGCAGTCACCAGGTCCGGCACGCCGGCCCACGGTAGGTACTCGAGCGTCACGAGCAGGCCGAACTCCCATGCGCGATCGCAAACGCCAGCGAACGCCTCGGCTGCTTCGTCGACGTTCACGCTCGGGCGCGCCATCACCGCCACGTTCAGCGAGCGCGCGCGCAGCGCCTCGGCGACCGAGTAGTGCTCGGCCTCGGTCGCGGCGAGCTCGTTCTGGAGGTTGTCGCCCGGCAGCCAGTTGAGCAGCGGATCGAGGTCCGCGTACGCGAGGCCGCGCGCTTCGAGCTCGCGCCGCATCGCGCTGAGCGTGATGCCTTCCGCGCGCGCGCGACGGATCTGCGTGGGGTAGAGCGTGAGCGCCGTGAAGCCGCCCGCGACCGCCGCGTCGCACACTTCCTGAAACGAGCGGCTGCGCAGCGTTCCGGCGTGCAGCACGAGATCGTTCGGGCCCATGCGCGCAGCATGCCGCGCGCTCCCGAGCTTCGCCGCGGCTACTTCTTCGGCGCTGGCGCCGCGGCCGGCTTCAGCTCGAAGCGCTGGGTCACCATGGTGACGTGCCGACGAATCGCCGCCTTCGCCTCGTACGCGACGCCCGAGAACTCGACGCCCATGCCCGCGTCGAGCCAGCCCGCGAAGCCGCCGTCGAGCGACGTTCGCCACTTCACCTCTGCTTTCACGCTCAGCTTCATCGTGTCGATCTCGAAGGCGAGCGTGAGTGGTGTCCCGGGCTTCAGCGGTGAGCGCGACGCGATGTACGCGCCGCCCGTGGAGAGATCGATCAGCGAGGCGCGGAACGTGCGCTCCACGGTGGTCACGTCGACCGGAAGCTCGCACGGAACGCGCGGATCCCTTCGCAGCTCGGACTTGTCCGAGCTGGACATCGCGAGCGCGATGATGAAGCGCAGATCGCGCGGCGTGTGCGGATCGAACACGCCCCAGCGCACGCCCGCGTTCGCGAGCTTCTCGAGTTCACTCGGCGAGGGCTGCGAGCCGATCGGGATGGCGCACGCGATCGGCACGCCGTTCTGCGCGAGCACTTCCTTGCGGATCAGCTCGAGCTTGTCGACGAGCAGCGTGGTCGGCGCCGCGAGCGCACCGATGCGCGTGCGGTGCTCCGATGCGAGCCAGATCGCGTCGTCGAGGTTGTTCGCGTAGTGCGGATGAATCCCCATCGAAATGAGGCCCACCGCGATGTCGCCGAGGCTCGCGTGCGGATGGTCGAAGATGAGGACTGCGCGCTCGTACACGCGGGAACACATCGGCGAGCCCTCGGCGTCTCTAGAGGGCGCAACCAGCGCGGCACGCGCGAGCCTGCAGCGAACCGGCAACTCGAGTGCAGAGCCGTTACGCCCGGTCGAGCATCCAGTACGTGGCGAGCGCGTCCGCGTACTCGTTCCAGCGCGAGCCGTCGTGCGCTTTGATCCAGCGCAGCTGCACGCGCGGGTGCGCCTTCGCGAGGGCGTACAGCTCCTGCACCAGCTCGAGGTTCGCGATCGGGCCCGTCTTGCGCCGCCAGCCGCGCGCCTCCCAGCCGCGCGCCCACTCGTTGATCGTGTTCACGCACAGCTGCGAGTCCGTGTACACGGTGATCTGCGCGTCGCGAGGCAGCGCTTTGTAGGCCGCGATCAGCCCCGACAGCTCCATGCGGTTGTTGGTGGTGGCCGGATCGTGTCCGCACGCCTCCGCACGGATCACGTCGTCCTCCACCCACACGAAGCCCCAGCCGCCGGGGCCCGGGTTGCCCTCGCACGAGCCGTCCGTGAACACGCCCGTCTTCGGTCCGGCCGAGAAGCGCGCGAGCGTTTCCTTCGGACTGAGCGGCACTTGTCAGGCACCGACCCTGAAGTGCACGACGTCGCCATCCTGCATCTCGTAGTCCTTGCCCTCGAGCCGCAGCTTGCCCGCGGCGCGCGCGCCGGCTTCGCCGTTCGCGGCGACGTAGTCGTCGAACTTGATGATCTCGGCGCGAATGAACGTGCGCTCGAAGTCGGTGTGAATCGTGCCCGCGGCGCCGGGCGCCTTCGTGCCGCGCGAGATCGTCCACGCGCGCACTTCCTTCTCGCCCGCGGTGAGGAACGTGATGAGGTCGAGCAGTGCGTAGGCCGCGCGGATCAGCCGATTCAGCCCCGGCTCCTCGAGCCCGAGCGCGGCGAGGAACTCCTTGCGCCCCGCGGCGTCGAGCTCCGCGAGCTCGGACTCGATCTTCGCGCACACGCGGATCACGCCCGCGCCCGTCTTCGCCGCGTAGTCCTCGAGCGCGCGCACGTGCTCGTTGCCTTCGCTGAGCCCCGCTTCGTCGACGTTCGCGACGAACAGCACGGGCTTGCCGGTGAGGAAGAAGCTCGAGCGGTACGCCTCCTCCGCTTCCTTCGGCACCGCGAACGAGCGCGCGGGCTTGCCCGACGAGAGGTGCGCGATCAGCCCCTCGAAGAACGCCGCCTCCGCCTGCTCCTCCTTGCGCCCCGCCTTCGCCGCGCGCTTCACGCGATCGAGTCGCTTCTCCGCGGTGTCGATGTCGGCGAGGCCGAGCTCGGTCTCGATCGTCTCGACGTCGCGCAGCGGGTTCACGCCGCCGTCGACGTGCGTGACGTCGCTGTCCTCGAAGCAGCGCACGACGTGCACGATCGCCGCGGTCTCGCGGATGTGCGCGAGGAACTGGTTGCCGAGCCCCTCGCCCTTGCTCGCGCCGCGCACGAGGCCCGCGATGTCCGTGAACTCGACCGTCGCCGGAATGACCTGCTTGCTGTGCACGATCGCGTCGAGCGCTTCGAGCCGCGGGTCGGGCACGATCACGACGCCGGAGTTCGGCTCGATCGTGCAGAACGGGTAGTTCTCCGCCGCGATGCCGGCCTCGGTGAGCGCGTTGAAGAGCGTGCTCTTCCCGACGTTGGGGAGACCGACGATGCCGACGCGGAGTGCCATAGGGCGGGGCAGGGTGACGGCGCAGCGAAGTTCCGCAACCAACGCTGCGCGCCCGAGTAGCCAGGCTCACTCGCCGCGCGTGTCCGCCTTGTCGCCCTCGCCGCGATAGTTCGCGAGGAACGCCGCGCGCCAGTCGTCGTAGCGCCGAGCGAGAATCGCTTCGCGCGCCTCGCGCACGAGTCGCTGATAGAAGTGCACGTTGTGGATCGAGGCGAGGATCGCGCTCAGCACTTCGTTCGCGGCGAAGAGGTGATGGAGATAAGCGCGCGAGAAGCCGCCGGCGCAGGCGGCGCAGTCGCAGCTCGTGTCGATCGGATACGCGTCGCGGCGATATCGCCGATTCGTCAGGCGCAGTCGCCCGCGCGAGGTGAAGACGCTCGCGGAGCGCGCGTAGCGCGTCGGGATCACGCAATCGAAGAGATCGATGCCGTAGCCGATCGAGGCGATCAGATCTTCGGGGAGACCGACGCCCATCAGGTACCGCGGCTTGTCCGCCGGCAGCAGCGGCGCGGTGTGCGAGGTGATGCGGCATAACAACTCGTGCCCCTCGCCGACCGAGACGCCGCCGATCGCGTAGCCGGGCAGATCGTGCTGCAGCACGCCCGCGGCGCAGCGCGTGCGCATCGACTCGTAGGTGCTGCCCTGCACGATCCCGAACAGCGCCTGGTCCTTGCGCGCGTGCGCGCGCACGCAGCGCTCGAGCCAATCGAGCGTGCGCTTCACGCCCGCGGCGGCCTGCGGCTCGGTCGCGGGAAACGGCGTGCACTCGTCGAAGGCCATGATCACGTCGGCGCCGAGCGCGTTCTGGATCTGGATCGAGCGCTCCGGCGTCAGGTCCATCACGTCGCCGGTCACCTCGTTCTTGAAGCGCACGCCGTGGTCCGTGATCTCTTTGCTCTCGAGCGAGAACACCTGAAAGCCGCCCGAGTCCGTGAGGATCGGACCGCTCCAGCGCATGAACGCGTGCAGCCCGCCGAGCTTCTCGATCACCGCCTCGCCCGGCCGCAGCGCGCAGTGATACGTGTTCGCGAGCAGCACCTCCGCGCCGGTCGCGCGCACCTGATCGGGCGTCATCGCGCGCACCGCGGCTTGCGTGCCCACGACCATGAACGCGGGCGTGTGCACCGGGCCGTGCGGCGTCTGAAACACGCCCGCGCGCGCGGCGCCGTCGGTCGCGTGGAGCTGAAACGAGAACGGAGCGCTCATGGGCGGCGCACAGTAGCCGCGCGCGCGCGGCCCCCGACTGGGGGCCTCGCGCTCCTGCGATCCTCTCTCCTACGGTGCGCGCGCGATGACCGAAGCCTTCGCCGACCGCCTCATCCGCCGCGTGCGCGCGCTCGGACATCCGCTGTGCGTCGGCATCGATCCGCACCTCGAGCTGCTGCCGCGCTGCTTTCGCGTGGGGTCGATGGCCGCGGGCGAGCTCGCCACCGCGCGCGCGGCGGAGCGCTTCTCGCTCGCGCTGATCGAGCGCGTCGCGGGCAAAGTCGCCGCGGTGAAGCCGCAGAGCGCGTGCTTCGAGCGCCTCGGACCCGCGGGCGTGGCCGCACTCGCGCGCGTGATGGACGAAGCGCGGCGCGCCGGCCTGCTCGTGATCCTCGACGCGAAGCGCAGCGACATCGGCAGCACCGCCGCGAGCTACGCCTCCGCCTACCTCGCCGCCGACGCGCCGATGCGCGCCGACGCGCTCACGATCAACCCGTACCTCGGCATCGACTCGCTCGAGCCGTTCTTCGCGGCGGCGCACGCCGGCGGCGCGGGCGTGTTCGTGTTGTTACGGACGAGCAACCCAGGCGCCGTCGACGTGCAAGACCTGATCGTGCGCGACCGCCCGCTCTATCAGCGCCTCGCCGACTTGTTACAGCCCCTCGCGCTGAAGCTGCGCGGTCCGTCGACGGAGTGGTCCGGCCTCGGCGTCGTGGTCGGCGCGACGTGGCCCGAAGAAAGTCGCAAAGTGCGCGCGCTGCTCCCCGGCTCGCTCTTCCTCGTGCCCGGCTACGGCGCGCAGGGCGCCAGCGCGGAAGACGCGGTCGCAGGATTCGTGCGAGGCCCGGGTGGCGTGCTCGAAGGCGGCGTCGTGAACGCGTCGCGCGCGCTGGGGATGCCGGCAGGCGGGGACGATGGCAGCGCGGCGACGTGGGAGCGCGCGGTGGACGCGGCGGTGGCGGGAGCGATCAGGGAGTTAGGGGAGGCGGTCGCGTGAAGCGGCGCGGACCCGCGCCCTACTTGTAGTACCCGCGCACGCCCTTGCTGCGGCGCAGGTGCGCCTTCTTCAGCTTGTTCTTCAGCTTCGCGCGGTGGCGAGCGCTCTTCTTGCGGTTGCGGTGGGGCAGGGTCGTGGACTTGCGCATCTCGGCTCCGAGCAGCCCGCGGGCGCGAAGCCCAGGGCGAAAGGGGCGCGCAACCTAGGCGAGCGGTTGCGGAAAAGCGAGGCTCGCGACGCGCCCCGGTGGCGAGGCCAAGGGAATCGCGAACTCGGCGTCAGACGCCGAATCAGCGATTCCGCCTCGGGCGGGCCGAATCGAGGTTTTCGCGTCTGACGCCAAACCCTCGATTCTCTCGGAGCCCTGCTCGCCCTCGGATTTCCCGCCGCTCGCCCTACCTTGCGCCGCTTCCTCTTCACGAAAGGCGCACGCGATGCAGACCCCGCTCGACCGCATGGCGGACTTCGACCTCACCGAGGAGCAGCGCGAGGTGCGCCGCACGGTTCGCGAGTTCGCGGAGAAGGAGATTCTCCCGCACGTCGAGCGCTACGAGCGCGAGAGCCGCTACCCGCTCGAGCTGATCGCGAAGCTCCCCGAGCTCGGCCTGATGGGCCCGATGATTCCCGAGGAGTACGGCGGCTCGTTCTCGGACACGACGTCGTACGGAATCATCTGCGAGGAGCTCGCGCGCATCGACTGGGTGATCGCGAGCGTCGTCTCCGTCTCGAACTCGCTCGTCGCGCGCTCGATCCTCGCCTTCGGCACCGACGCACAGAAGCAACGCTGGCTGCCGGGCATCGCGAAGGGCGAAGTGATCTGCTCCGCGTGCCTCACGGAAACGGGCGGCGGCACGGATCTCGGCAACATGAAGACCGTCGCGAAGAAGGTGCCCGGCGGCTGGAAGATCACGGGCACCAAGGTGTTCATCTCGCACGCGGCGCACGCGGGTTTGTTCCTGCTCGTTGCGAGCGTCGACCTCGCGAAGAAGCACGGCGGCGTGACCGCGTTCCTCGTCGACCCGAAGAACACGCCGGGCCTGACCATCGGCGAGTTCCCGATGCGCACGCTGAAGCGCGACAACCTCGCCGAGGTCCACTTCGAGGACGCGTTCCTGCCCGACGAGGCGCTGCTCGGCGAGCCGGGCAAGGGCTTCCCCGTGCTCGGCTCCGCACTCGACACGGGCCGCTTCTCGGTGGCGGCGCGCTGTGTCGGACAAGCGCAGCGCTGCATCGATCTCGCGCTGCCGTATGCGCTCCAGCGCGAGGCATTCGGCCAAAAGATCGGCGAGTTCCAGATGATCCAGCAGAAGATCGCCGACATGACGTGCCGCACACAGGCCGCGCGCAGCATCGTCTACCAGCTCGGACGCATGAAGGACCAGGGCGCTGCGCGCGCGTCGATGGAGAGCTCGATGGCGAAGCTGATGGCGAGCCAGGCCGCCGTCGCGAACGCGCTCGACGCGATCCAGATTCACGGCGGCTACGGGCTCAGCGAGGAGTACGAGGTTGGCCGCTTGTTATTGGAGGCGAAGTCGCTCGAGTTCGGCGAGGGCACGAGCGAGCTGCACACGAAGATGATCGCCGAGTTCATGCTCGGGATCCGGAAGCAGTGATGACGAGCCTCGAGCAGAAGCGCGCCGAGCTGCTTAAGCTGATCCTCGCCGTCTCGTTCGAGCGCCGCGAGATCACGCTCTCGAGCGGCAAGAAGAGCAACTTCTACCTCGATCTGCGCACGACGCTGATGCGGCCCCTCGGCCAGAAGCTCGCCGGCGAGTTGTTACTGGCGAAGCTGATGGCCGGCGGCCCGCGGGTCGAGGCGGTCGGCGGCATGGCGGTCGGTGCGGTGCCGCTCGTGAGCGCCGTGCTCTCCGCTGCGGCGAGTCACGACCCGGATACGAAGCTGCTCGGTTTCTTCGTGCGCAAAGAGGCGAAGAAGCACGGCAAGGGCCAGCAGATCGAGGGCGCGTTCAAGAGCGGCATGACGGTCGCGCTCGTCGAAGACACCACCACCACGGGCGGCTCCACGCTCGAGGCGCTGGGCATCGTGCAAGCCGCCGGCGGGAAGGTGGCGCGCGTGCTCTGCCTCGTGGACCGCGGCGAGGGCGCCGCCGAGGCGTTCGCCGCGCGCGGCGTGGCGCTCGAGGCGCTGTTCACGCGGAGCGACTTGCCGGTGTAGCGGCGCTCGGCGCGGTCAGCGCGCGCCGCGGATGTACTCGTGAAGCTCGTCGATCGTGGCTTCGCGGTCGGCGATCACCGCCTTCACCGCATCGCCGATCGAGACGACGCCGGCGATACCTGCTCGATCGCAAGGACAGCGACATCGACTACTTCTACGAGTCGCGCACTTCACCGACCGCGCCGCTCAGCGAAGAACGCCACTTCCATCCCGTGGAGCCGATTTCGGCGCGGCTGACGCTGAGCGCGCAGTTCTAGGGCCGCTTCAGTCCTCGCGCTTCGCTCGCTGCTCGACGAGATGCGCGTAGGTGCCCGCCTTCATCGAGATGAACACGGCGCTGCACTCGGCGCACAGCCGTTCGCCGGCGTGGAGCTCTCCCGTCACGAAGATCTTGCGCCCCTCGATGCGCTCGATCTTCGCGTTGAACACCACCGGAGTGTGCAGCGGCGTGGGCGTGCGGTAGACGACGTTAAGCGTGCCGGTCATGCCGGGCGCGTTCGAGAACGTCTCGGCGAACCCTAATACCTCGTCGAACGCCGCGGCGACGTAGCCGCCGTGCACGCACCCGGGCGGGCCCTCGTACGCGGAGCCGAACACGACGCGGCCAGTGACGAGTCCGTCCTCGGTCGCGCTCATCACGATGGGCGGCGAGAGCGGGTTCGAGCGGCCGATCAGCGGGGAGAAGTCGAAGTGGCCGCCGGCTGCGGCCTCCGCGTCCTCGGTCTCGGCGTCGGCGAGCGCGCTCTCGGCGAAGCCGACGTAACGCCTGCGCTTCGGGTGGCTCTCGAGATGCTCCGCGTAGTCCTCGAGCTGCTGCGCGGCACGCTGCAGCTCCGCCTCGGGCGCATCGCTCGTGATGAGGCGCTCGATCACGGCGCGCACCGCGCTCGCGAGCCGCCGCCGCGCGGCCCACACGCCGGTGACGAGCGTCTGATTCGCCTCCCAGCGCCGACGGAAGAACTGGCGGTGCGGCGCGCGTTCGTCTCCCGTGGTCATCAAGCCGCTCCCAGCCCGAACGTCGCGAAGATCAGATCGAGGTTCTCGCGCTGCTTTTCGGGCCGCAGGCCGACGCTCGGCGGATAGAGCAGCGGGTCGCCGGTCAGGTCCTTCCACTGCGCGAGCCGGTCCTGCGCCTCGTCGGGCGTGCACGCGATCGCGATCTCGTCGACGAGCGCGTCCGGAATCGCCTCGGCCATCGCGCGCGTGTCGAACTTCTTGAGCGCGGCGCGGCAGGCGTCGCCCACGTGCTTGAGACCGTGGTGCTCGAGGATCGAGTGGTAGAGATCGGTCGTGTAGTAGAAGCCGATCTGGCCCTTCGCGTTGCGCACCGCCTCTTCGCGCGTCGGCGCGAGCGACGTGAGCACGTAGGGCGCGAGCCTGCACGAGCCCGCCGCGCGCCCGGCCTCGCGCTCGCCCTCGGCGATGCACGCGAGCGTCACCTCGCGGTGCCAGCGCCGCGTCGCGATCGGATGCCCGATCAGCGCGTCGGCGACGGCGCCGCAGGTCTTCGCGACGCCGCGGTTCACCGCCGCGATCCAGATCGGCACGCTCGCGCGCGCCGCGTTCGGCCGCGCGTAGACCGGCACGTTCAGCTTCCAGAACTCGCCATCCCAGCGGAAGCCGCCGCCCTTCTGCGCCGCGAAAGCCGCCCGTAACAACTGCACCAGCTCGCGCGTGCGCGCCGCCGGCTTCGAGAAGGCGACGCCGTACCAATCCTCGTTCATGCGCCGCGTCGCCGAGCCGAGCCCGAGGATCATGCGCCCGCCCGAGAGCTCGTCGATGTCCATCGCCGCGCTCGCCAGCAGGAGCGGCGCGCGCGTGAACGAGTTCGCGATGCCGGTGCCGAGCTGGATCGACCTGGTCTGGGGGGCCGACGCTGCGAGCGGCACGAAGCCGTTGCGGTTGAAGAACTCGATCGTGAATGCGGAATGGAAGCCGTTGCGTTCGGCGCGCGAGATCAGCTCCACGTCGCCGCGCACGGAGCCGGACACGAGCACGAGACCGAGGCGCATGCGAGACCCTCCGTGAGAGGGCGCACGTTACCGGCGCAGCACGCGCGCACGCACTCGCGCTATCAGCCGTGCGAGCGAGGAGCATGCGATGAGCGAGGAGTTCGTGGCGAAGCTGCGCGCACACATCGGCGAGCGCGGCGCGCCCGAGGTTGCGCGCGACGCGGTGAATCTCCCGATGATCCGCCACTGGTGCGATGCGATGGAGGACGCGAACCCCGCGTATCTCGACGCGGCGTTCGCGGCGAAGAGCGTGCACGGCGAGATCGTGGCGCCGCCCGCGATGCTGAATGCGTGGACGATGCCGGGGCTGCCGGGCCGGCCGCCCCGCGTCGATCCGGCGGGCGAGGTGTACCGCGCGCTCGACGACGCGGGCTTCACGTCGGTCGTCGCCACCGACAGCGCGCACGAGTACGTGCGGTACCTGCGCCTCGGGGATCTCGTTCACGGCGCCGGCGAAGTCGAGGAGGTGAGTGACGAGAAGCAGACCGCGCTGGGGACGGGGCACTTCGTCACGACGCGCACGACCTACACGACGCAGACCGGCGCGGCCGTCGGCCACATGCGCTTCCGCATTCTGAAGTTCAAGCCCGGCACGGGACGCGCGGCGGGCGCTGCGCTGCCTCCGAGCGCGCCTCGCGAGTTGCCGCCGCGCGTGCCTCGGCGCGAGGCGACACTTCGCGCGAGCGAGGTGAAGGCGGGCGACGCGCTCGCAGCGTGCGCGGTGCCGATCACCGCGACGCTCATCGTCGCGGCGGCGATCGCGTCGCGCGACTACCAGGACGTCCACCACGATCGCGAGCTCGCGAAGCTGCGCGGCTCGCCGGACATCTTCATGAACATCCTCACCACCAGCGGCCTCGTGGCGCGCTTCGTCACGGACTGGGCGGGGCCCGGCGTGTTGTTACGGAAGCTCGCGATCCGGCTCGGCGCGCCGAACTATCCGGGCGACGCGATGCTGCTGATCGGCAGCGTCGCGAGCGCGCAGGGCCGCGAGCTCGAGATCGCGCTGCGCGGCGACAACCGCCTCGGTCCCCACGTGACGGGCACGGTCGCGCTCACGTTGCCGAGCTGACGCACTTCGCGTGACTGCGCGCACACCTCGCGCGCGGCGTCGCTCCGAAACGCGCGGGATGAGAACACTCCGTCTGCTCGCGACCAGCGCTCTGCTCTCGTTCGCCCTCGCGGCGTCCGCCTTCGCCGACGGCAGGGTGACGCTCGGCCTCACCGGCGGAACGCTCGGCGTCGGGCCCGAAGTGAGCCTGCGCCCGCTCGAAGGCCTCGGCCTGCGCGGCAACCTCACGTGGCTCGGCTTCAAGCTCACGGAGGACGTGGACGACATCGCCTACGACGGCGACGTCGATCTGTTCTCCGTCGGCGCGATGGCCGACTGGTATCCCTTCGACGGTGGTCTGTGCATCTCCGCCGGCGTGCGCTGGAACGGGAACGACCTCGGCGTGAGCGCGCGTCCCGCGAACGACGTCACGATCGGCGGCGTCACGTACACGCCCGCCGAGATCGGGCGCCTCACCGGCACCGTCGACGCGAATGCGGTTGCGCCGGTCGTGACCGCGGGCTGGGGTGGGCGCCTGCGTTCGGGCTTCACGGTCGCCGCCGAGGCCGGCTTCGCGTATCAGGGTGCCCTGAAGATCAGCAACCTGCGCGCGCGTGGCGGCTTGCTCGAGGGCGATCCGGGCTTGCTCGCGGACCTCGAAGACGAGGAGGAGCGCATCGAGCGCGAGGTGAAGTCGTACAAGTACCTGCCCATCGCTCAGATCGTTCTCGTGTATCGCTTCTAGCGCGCCTCGGCTTGCGAGCGCGCGGCGCGCTCGGGAGGCTGCGCGCGATGCGGAGCCTCCTCGTCTCGTGTCTGCTGCTCGCTGCATGTACGCCCGTGCCCGCGCCGGTCGACAACGCGCCCACGCTCGAGCCGCTCGCCGAGAACGTGTGGCTCCACGGCTCGCATCGCGACATCGCGCGCGTCGGGCTCGTGCTGTCGCACGGCCTCGTGATTCGCAGCGCGGAAGGCGTGCTGCTCGTCGACACCGCGTGGGACGACGCAGACACCGAGGAGATCCTCCGGCGCGTGCGCGCAGAGGTCGGTGCGAACGTCGACGCGGCGGTCGTCACGCACGCGCACGCAGACAAGATGGGCGGCATGGCGGCGCTCCGGCTCGCCGGCATTCGGAGCTTTGCGCATGTGCTCTCGAGCGAAGACGCACCCGCCCGCGGGCTCGAGCCGGCGAGCGACGCGCTGTTCGCGGATGGCGCCCGCGAGCGAGTCGTCATGGGCGCCGTCGTCTTTCATCCGGGCCCCGGCCACACGCGCGACAACCTCGTCGTGTACTTCGCGCCCGCGCGCGTGCTCTTCGGCGGCTGCCTGATTCGCCCGGGCGATTCGCGCGATCTCGGCAACACCGCGGACGGCGATGTCGCGCGCTGGGCCGACACGGTGCGAGCCGTCCGCGCGCGCTTCCCCGAGACGCGCATCGTGGTGCCGAGCCACGGCCCGCCCGGTGGCCCCGAGCTGCTCGATCACACGATCGCCCTCGCCGAGCGCGCCGCGCGGCGCTGAGCTCGGAATTTTTTCGCGCTCGCGTTCGCGTGTGACCGCGCCTGTCACAAGCGCCCTGTTTCATGTCCTTCGCAGCGTGAAGTCCCCCTGGCGCGCTGCCGCGGCGAGGCGCCCCCCGCCTCGCCGCGGGTCTCTCGAATCGCGTGACCGGCGGCGAGCCGTCGGCTTCGGAGGAGCGAGACCGAGCCCAACACCGGGCGGCGAGACCGGGTGGAAGGAGACGGAGATGATCGCGACGACGAACCGACGAACGCGAGCGAGTGCCCGTGTCCACACGCTGACGAGCGCGCTGCGAACGCTGACGCGCTGCCTCGTGTGCGGCTTCGCCGAAGTGCGCACGGACGAGGTGGTCGACCGCGGCGTGCTGCTGCTGAACGAGTGCCCGCGCTGCGACCACCGCTGGACCGAGCGCCCGGCGGCGCCCGTGGTGCGCGTGGTGCACGACATCGATCCGCCGCTCGCGGCGTAGCGAGGCGTGCGAGCCGAGGCGGAGCCGCGCGGAAATCGAGCAGCGCCGCCCGCGCGAGTGGAGCCTCGCGGCGCCCGCGCCTCGCGCGCGCGCTTCGCGTTCGCGCACGGCCCCCTACCGTGTGCGCGTGAACGACGAAGCCGCGAGCGAGTCCCCCATGCGCGGGCGCCCGAGTGCGCCGCCGCAGCGCATCGTGTCGCTCGTGCCGAGCCTCAGCGAGGCGCTGTTCGCGCTCGGGCTCGGCGAGCGCGTCGTGGGCGTGACCGAGTGGTGCGTGCATCCCGCCGAGGCGGTGGCGCGCGTGCCCAAGCTGGGCGGCACGAAGAATCCCGACCTCGATGCGATTCGGGCGCTCGCGCCGGACCTCGTCATCGCGAATCAGGAGGAGAACCGAAAGCGCGACGTCGAGCGGCTAGAAGCCGCGGGCATTCCCGTGTGGGTGACGTACCCGCGCACTGTGCGCGAGGGCGCGGAGCTGTTCGCCGAGATGGCGGAACTCGGCGCGGCCGCCGAGGTGCGCACTCGCGTCGTGGCGCCCGTGCTGGGGGCGGTTCAGGAGGCGGAGCAGGCGCTCGCCGAGCTGCGCGCTTCTGGCGCGAGGCCGGCGCGCGTGTTCTGTCCGATCTGGCGCGAGCCCTGGATGGCCGTGGGCGCGCCGACCTACGCGGACGATCTGATCACGCTGTGCGGCGGCGAAAACGTGTTCGGCGTGCGCGACGGGCCACGAGCACCTCGCGCCGCGGCCGAGCGCCGCTACCCGCGCGTCACGCTCGCCGAGATCGAAGCGGCGCAGCCCGACGTCGTGCTGCTCCCCGATGAGCCCTACGCCTTCGGCCCACCCGATGCAGCGGAGCTTTCGCGACTCGATGCGCCGTTCGCAGCTTCAGGGCGTATCCATTTGATCGACGGCACTTTTGTTTCTTGGTACGGTCCGCGAATTCTCCGTGCGATTGAGCTGTTACGTCGCCTCCTCCTCGGCGTAACAAGGGGGTGAGCTCGGTGCCGGTTGGGTTCCGGATTCGTCCGGTCTCGTTTGCGTTATCGGCCTTGGTCTCCGCGGCGCTCGCCTCGGCGGGCTTGGCGTCTGCGCTGAAGGACGTGCGCGTCGGGCCGAACCCCGACTACACGCGCGTCGTGATCGAAACGGACGCAAAGGCGTCCTACTCGCTCAACCAGGGCGACGGCGTGATCACGGTCGAGGTGCAGGCCAGCTCGACGCCGAGGTCGGTCGCCGCGAAGAGCCAGCAGCTCTCGTGGGTGCGCGTCGAGCCCGCCGGCGCGAGCAGCATCGTGAAGATCGAGCTCAAGCGCCCCGCGCGCGTGAAGCAGATGGTGCTCACCGGCCCGCATCGCATCGTGCTCGACGTGTACGCCGATGCGAGCGCCGTCGCGCAAACGCCAGCGCCAGCTCCCAAGCCCGCGCCCGCCATCGCGCCGAAGCCCAATCCGATCGCGACCGCGCCGGTGGCCGAGGAGAAGCGGCAGCCCTCGACTCCGCTCACTGCCGAAGACGCGCTGCTGCACGAGGAGGCGAACTCGCTGCTCGGTCCCGATCCCAGCGTGACGCCAAGCGATCAGATCGCGGCGGCCGAGGGCGCGCGGGACCCCAACGAAGTGAGCGACTCTGCGGCGACTGAGGCGGCGCCCGAGCCCGTCGCCGTGGCCGAGGAGAAGCCGAAGCTTCCGCCGATTCGCGTGGCCGCCAAGAAAGATCGCGGCCTCATGGACTGGCTGATGACGCCCTGGGTGCTCGGCCTGTTCGCCGTGGTCGCGCTCGGCCTCGCCGTGATCCTGATGCGGCGGCGCCCCACGAAGCAAGCCGCGGCCGAAGCCCCCGCGGAGGAAGAGCCGTCGGTCGGATCGCTGTTCTCGTCCGAAACACCCGCGGCCGCGGCCGCGGACGCGCCGGCGGCGGATGCGACGGAGGGCGCCTTCGCGATCGGCTCGAGCGAGCCGGCGCCCTCGCCGCAGGCCGCGGACGAAGGCGCGAGCGCCTTCGACTTCGAGTCGCCGGATGCCGCGGAGCCCGAGAAGCCCGAGGAAGGCCCGGCGCAGGGCGCGATGGTTTCGACGATCGGCGCCGTTACCTCGACCGCTGCATTCCAGTCTTCGCCGACCGCCACCGGAGGACTCAACTTGGCCGAGCTCGACCGCCGCCTCGCTCTTCTCGAGCAGCGCCTCGAAGAGGTGATCGACGCCAAGGATCGCCTCGAGCGCCAGGTCTCGGCGCAGACCGAGGAGCTGCGCGTGCAGCGCGCGGCGATCGCGCGCACGCAGCGCGTGCTGCGCACCGTCGTTCGGCCCGAGGACGATCAGCCGAGCGAGCCGGTGCTGAAGAGCTGAGGCGCGCGCGCAAACGCGGCTCACACAGCGGCAACTCGCGCCCGAAGTGAAGCGCGGCCGCGCCCGGCCAATGTGCACCTCAGCTTTGACTCGGATTGCCTCGCTCGCGCTGAATCCTTCCTGCGCGCGAGCCGTCGTCAGCGCACGGCCGCGTTCGGCCGAAGCGCACGCATCGCCGCATCAAGCGGCCAAGGAGATCGCGATGAAACGAATGCTGCTCGCTTCGCTCGGCTTGTTGTGGCTCGCCGCCGGATCCGCACAGGGGGCGGACTACTTTCTGAAGATCGAAGGCATCGAGGGAGAGAGCATCGGCTCGCAGGGCCAGGACGGGGTGAGCGTCGCGAGCTGGTCGCTCGGCGCGAGCAATCCCACGAGCGTGGGCAGCAGCGGGATGAGCCAGGGCCGCATGGCGGCAGCGCCCGCCGCGGCCGAGCCGGCGCAGGGCAGCAGCGGCACCGCCACCGTGGTGAAGAAGTACGACAAGGCCTCGCCGCTGCTCGCGAAGAAGTGCGCGCAGGGTGAGCACATCAAGAGCGCACAGCTGACGCGCTGCCAGGACGGGCAGTGCCGCGTCGCCGAGCTCGAGAACGTGATGGTCAGCTCCTACTCCGTGACCCACGACGGCGGGCAGGCGACCGAGAGCGTCACGCTTCGGTACCACCGCTGGCGCTGGGCGGACGCTGCGATGAGCGAGAGCACGACGCTTCGCGAAAGTCCCACGCGTCAGTCGCTGAAGGGCGGCGGGGCCTCGGTCGGGAAGCCGAACCCGGGCAAGTGATCGCGCCGCTCGCGAGCGCGCGCCTCGATCTCGTCGCGCTGAGCGCCGAGTTTCACTAGGCGTCGCTCGCGGGTGATCGCGCGCGCATGGAGGCGCTGCTCGGCGCGCGCGTGCCCGCAGATTGGCCGCAGCAGAGCTACGTGGCGCACTGGCTGCGCCTCCTGCGCGATGACGCCTCGCTCGGACGCTGGCTCGCGCGCGCGCTCGTACTGCGCGACGAGCGCCGCATGATCGGCCACGCGGGATTTCACAGCGCGCCCGCACCCGAGTACCTGCGCGAGTTTCTGCCCGGCGCGATCGAGCTCGGTTACACGGTCTTCGCCCGCGACCGCCGCTGCGGCTACGCGCGCGAAGCCGTCCTCGCGCTGATGGCGTTCGCGCGTAGCGAGCATCCTGCTCTGACAGGCTTCGTCGCTTCGATCGCGCCGACCAACGCGCCTTCGCTCGCTCTGATCCGCGGCCTCGGCTTCGAGAAGGTCGGCGAGCACGACGATCCCGAGGACGGAGTCGAGCACGTCTACGCGCTGCGCGTGTAGGCTCGGCTCCTCACAACTCGAGGAGCCGCTCATGCCCGCTTCCTGGAACGACATCGCCAAGACCTTCGACGAGCGCGTGCGCCGCATCGTGTGGTGCACCGTGACCACGATCGACACGAAGGGCCGCCCGTTCTCGCGCGTCCTTCACCCCGTGTGGGAAGGCGCGACCGGCTGGATCGCGACGGGTCGCCAGACGCTGAAGACGAAACATCTCGCCGGCAACACGAACGTCGCGCTGAGTTATTGGGACCCGCAGCACGACACGGTGATCATCCAAGCCACGGCGCAGTGGCAGGACGACGACGCCACGAAGCGACGCATCTGGGACCTGATCAAGAACGCGCCCGCGCCGATCGGTTACGACCCGGCGATGTTCTGGCGCGGAGGCGTCACGGACCCCACGTACGGCGTGCTGAAGATCACGCCGTACCGCGTGGACTTGTTGGGCGCTCAAGAGATGATGGCGGGGAAGGGCAGCACCGTGTGGAAGGCGTGATGCGCAAGCATGCGACACGTCGCGTTCCGCAGAAGCGCGGCGGCGCGGTCGCGTTCGGCGCGGCGCGCATCGGCGTCGCGCGCTCGTGGCCGCCCCACTGGGAGATGCATCCCGCCGGCGAGGAGCTGCTGCACGTGCTCGCCGGTCGCGTCGATGTAGAGCTGCTCGTGGGTCGGCGCGTTCGCTGCGTTGCGCTACGCGCTGGCGAGTTCGCGGTCGTCCCTCGCGCCACCTGGCATCGACCGCTCGCGCGCGGTCGCGTCGAGATGTTGCACGTGACGCTCGGCGCCGGCACCGAGGCCACGTTCGAGGACACGCCTCCGCCGCTCGCGGAGAAGCCGCGAGCGAAGGCGACGCGCAGGCGTACGTAGAGCCCATCTCTGGGCTCTCGCTCGCGGGCGCGCCCGCCTGAGTTGTCAGTGCCCGGGCCGACGCGACTGTGTGAACACTCTGCGCGGGCGGCGGCCGCTGCCGACGCGGTGGGGGCGCACTTGCTCGGGGCGCAGCGCGTCGGGGCTGGCGCCGTGGTGCGCTTGATCCCCGTGCGCTTGCGGGCGGGCGCCGTGGGAGCGCGGGGCGTGCGAGCGATTGCCGCGTGAGTCGCGGTTCGCGCGCTCTCTCGCGCGCTGCTCGCGAATCTTCGCGATGCGGTCGGCGTGCGACACCTCGAGCTTCGCTTCGGGCTTTGCGCCGTAGTCGAAGCCGTCGAGCTCGACGCGCGGCACGTTGGCGCGCAGCACGCGCTCGATGCGCACGAAGTCGCCGCGCTCCTGCGGCGAGATCAGCGTGATCGCTTCGCCCGTCGCCTGCGCGCGGCCTGTGCGGCCGACGCGATGCACGTAGTCCTCGGCGAGGTTCGGCACGTCGAAGTTCACGACGTGCGAGAGCGAGTCGATGTCGATGCCGCGCGCGGCGATGTCGGTGGCCACGAGCACGCGGTACCTGCCGCGCTTGAAGCCATCGAGCGCCTGCTGGCGCTGGTTCTGCGAGCGGTTCCCGTGAATGCGCTCGGCCTTGACGCCGTGGCGCGCGAGCCACGTCGCGAGCCGGTCGGCGCGGTGCTTGGTGCGCGTGAACACGAGCGCCTCGCGAACCTCGCCGCGCGCGAGCAGCTCCGCGAGGAGCGGCGCCTTGAGCTCGCCCGGCACCGGGTACGCCTTCTGCGTCACGGTCTCGGCCGGGCGCGCGCGGCGGCCGATCTGGATCTCGGCGGGCTCCCGTAACAACTCGCGCGTCAGCTCCTCGATCTCGCGCGGCATCGTCGCGCTGAAGAACAGAGTCTGCTTGCGCGGGGGGAGGTGGCGCAGGATGCGCTTCACGTCGGGCAGAAAGCCCATGTCGAGCATGCGGTCGGCTTCGTCGAGCACGAGCACTTCGAGCGCGGGCAGCTTCGCGTACGGGTACGAGAAGTGATCGAGCAGGCGGCCCGGCGTCGCGACGATCACGTCGGAGCCGCGCACGAACGCGTCGCGCTGCGGGCCCATGCCGACGCCGCCGTAGACCGCGGCGCCGCGCAGGCCCGAGCGGCCCGCGAGGTCGCGCAGGTCGTCGGCGATCTGCTGCGCGAGCTCGCGCGTGGGCGAGAGCACGAGCGCGCGCGTGGCGCCGCGCGGCTTCGCGAGCAGGCGGTGCAGGATCGGCAGCAGGAACGCCGCAGTCTTGCCGCTGCCCGTCTCGGCGCAGGCGAGCACGTCGCGGCCTTCGACCGCGGGCGGAATCGCGGCGGCCTGAATCGGCGTCGGCGCTTCGAAGCCGAGCGCCGCGACGTTCGCGAGCAGGGTGGGATTCAAAGAGAGATCGGAGAAAGACAAGTGAGTTTCCTTCGGCGCGCGCGTGGCCGTGTCCCGGGCGCACTGCGCCGGAGATCAGGCCGCGCGAAGTGCGCGCCTCGTGTAGTGGGACTCCGTCACTGCTGCGGGCCGTGTGCCCGGGCAGCGGAGCCTGGCGCTTGTGTTGCGAACCGCTGAAGCGCCAAGGCCAACGGGACGGAGCGGCATGAGAGAAGCCGGACAGGCCGCACTGTAACGAGGGATCGGCGATGCGCGAGCCAGCCTGAAGCGCGAAGTGCATGGAGGGCGTGCGAGCGGCGGATCGCTCACGCGCCTCGCCGCGCCAGTTCCTCGAGGAACACGCTGAAGAACAGGGCGTAGCTGAGCACGCCGAACGCGAAGATGGAGATGCGGCGGGTCATGGGAACCTCACAGGTGTTAGGGCTGCGTGATGCAGCAGGGCGAACCTATGAGGACTTCGGACGCGAGCCTTTACCGAGAGTTGACCAGTTCCTTACCGAAGCGTGAGCGGTCTGGAGTAGGTCACGATGCCGCCAACGGCGTGTACTCGGAGAAGCGCGGCGCGAAGGCCTCCAGCGGCACGCGCGCGCCGCGGGCCGCGAAGCTGATCGCGTGGTACCAGCCGCACAGCAGGAGCAGATCGAGGATCTGAGCGGGCTGATGGCTGGCTGCGAGAGACTTCCAACGCTCGTCGTCGAGGTCCGCAGAGTCGTGGAGCGCGTCACAAGCCGAGACCAACGCACGCTCGGACTCGCTCCAGCACGGGTCGGAGGGGGTGCCGTGGGTGAGCGAACGCAGCTGCTCCCGCGTCAGCGCCGCGCGCTCGGCGAAGTACGCGACGTGAACGCCCCACTCATACTCGCAGCCACAGCGGGCGCACGTGCGCAGGATCGCGATCTCTCGCTCCCTGAGGCTCAGTGCGAGGCGCTTCGAGAGCTCGTAGCTGCCCCAGCCGCTCATCGCGTCGGTCATCGCGGGGTTGCGCGCGAAGGTGCGGAACAGGGCGATCGGGGCGATTCCCGGCGGCATCATTCGGGCGAGTCGCGCCGCCGTCTCGGGCGTGAACGGAGGCTCCAGGGGAGGAATGCGTGTCACGGGGGGTCTTCTTAGAGGGGTGCTTCGGAAACCGAAGCATTCGCCAGGCTAGTGTTTCGGAATTCGAAGCACCAGTGGAGCGCCCATGGCGAAACGCAAGATCCCTCTGCCTGGCCGTGCGGTGCGCGGCTCCACCAGCGGACGCCCCGTGATGGCGGCGCTCGACCTGCTCGGAAGGCGCTGGGCGCTGCGCGTGCTCTGGGAGCTCGCGCGTGATCCGCGCGGGTTTCGCGCGCTGCAGGCGGACTGCGGTGACGTCTCCTCGAGCGTGCTGCGCGAGCGGCTGCTCGAGCTGGTCGACGCGAAGGTGGTCGCGCAGGACGCCGACGGGAGCTACCGGCTCACGCCACTCGGCGACGAGCTCGGCACCGCGCTCGCTCCGCTCGACGGCTGGGCGCGCCGCTGGGCGACCGCCCTCGCGCGACGCTGACGGGCGGCTGGCTCAATCCCGCGTGGCGGCGCCCGCGGTGCGCCGATCCCACAGCCAGATCACGCCGAACACGGCGATCAGCACGGCGGGCAGCAGCGCGAGCGTCTCGAACGAGGTCTGCGCGGCGGCGCGCTCGATCGCGGCGCGCTGCGCTTCGCCGAGTGCGGCGAGCGCGTCGGCGCTGCCCGCAAGCGCGAGGCGCTCGCGGTCGAAGATGGCGCCGAGGCGCGGCAGCACGAGCTCGATCGCGAGCGCGCCGGCGACCGCCATGCCGCCAATCGCGAGCTCGCCGCCGCGCGGATATCGCTCGGCCGCGGTCGCGAGCATAGTCGGCCACATGAAGCACACGCCGAGGCCCCAGATCGTGGCGGCGGCAAGACCTGTCAGGGGGGAGTCGGCGCGCGGCAGCAGGAAGAGCCCGAGCGTAGCGAGCACGGCGGAGCCCCACAGCATTCCCACGTTCGAGAGGCGGTGCGCGATCGGGCCCGCGAAGTGGCGCAGCACGAACATCATCCCGCTCACGTAGATCAAGAGCCAAATGCCGCGCATGCCGACCGTGCGCGTGAGCGTGAGGTCGATCCACTGGCCCGGCGCGAGCTCGCTCGACGCGGTGAGGAACATGCACGCGAGCCACACGAAGTACATCGGGCGGCGCAACAACTCGCGGAACATCTCCGCCCACGCGACGCCAGCGGCTGCGCGCGCGGGGCGCGGGAACGCGACGCCGAGGCAGAGCGCGATCGTCGCGAGCGCGGGCACGAAGGTCGCTGCGAGCTGCGTCTGCCACGCGAGAGAGAGGTGGCCCGACGCGACGCCGACGAGGCCGCCCACGATGATGCCGGCGGGCCACCAGGCGTGGAGCACGTTGAGGCGCGCGGTGGCGTCCTGCGGATAGAGCGTCGCCGTGAGCGGATTGATCGACGCCTCCATGAAGCCCCAGCCGAGGCCGCACAGCAGGAAGCCCGCCCACAGCACCTGATAAGTCGCGCCGCCCGTCGCGACCGCCGGCGCGGCGATCGCCACCGCGGTGCCCGCGCTGAAGAGCGCGCCGGCGAGCACGAGCGCGCGGCCCATGCCGATGCGCTCGAGGAACACGGTCGCGAGCGCGAGCGTGGCGGCGAAGCCGAGCGACGCGGTGCCGAGCAGCGCGCCAGCGCGCTCGCCGGAATGAAGCGGATCGAGCGCGCGCAGGATCTCGCCCTCGATGCCGCTGATCGCCGCGGCGCGCAGCGAGAAGGAGAGGCCCGCGGTGAAGAGCGCGAGCGAGGAGGCGACGAAGATGCGGCGAGCGTGCGGTGCGTTTGTCATGGCGGCGCAGTGTCTCATGGAAACTCGCCTGAGGACTTGGTTGCAGTTCGCGGCGTCCGCGCCTTGCGGGGGGCCGGGGGCTGCTGCGCGGGATGGCTCGCTCGGGGCTTGCCGGTTGAAGGTGACGTCCGGGCGGCCGGCCGCGATGCACTGACTGTTCCCACTCACATTCTCGCGCCCCTCGCTGCGCTTGATTCCCGCTCCGCAGCCCCCGGCCCCCCGCAAGGCGCTCCTCGGGGGGATCTGGTCGCACTCGCGACAGAGAGGCGGGCGGCGGCGATCGCGGCTTTGAGCCGCTCCGCCGCCGCTGCGCGACTTGGGTGACGTCGCGTGCTTCAAGGAGTGGTCGAAGCGTTGGCGCCAGCGCCGGCGTGCGGAGGCGACTTGTTACGCGGTCCGGAACTCGCACTTCGCCCAAGCGGGGCGCAGGCGCATGCGCGCGAGGTAGGCGCTCACGTTCGGGTAGGGCGCGAGGTCGAAGGCCGAGAGCGAGAGCGCGTCGAGCACGGGCGCGTAACAACAGTCGACGAGCGAGAATTCGGCGCCGTTCACGAACGCGTGCTTGCCGAGCTGCACTTCCACGAGCCCGAGCGGCGCCGCGATCTCCTCGGCGCCGCGCGCGCGGTCTGCCTCGCTCACGGGAATCTTCACCTGCGGCGCGACGAAGTCGTTGAACCAGAGGTTGCCGACGTTCTCCGAGAGGTGGCGCGCTTCGAGGAAGAGCCAGCGGAGCGCGGCTGCTTTGCCCGCGGCGTCCGCGGGCCAAAGCCGCCGCTCGCGCTCGCCGAGGTAGGCGAGCATCGCGTTCGACTCGGTCAGCACCATCGCGCCGTCCTCGAGCACGGGAACTTTCGCGTGCGGATTCAGGCGCACGAAGTCGGGGTGACGCTGCTGGCCGCGGAACAAGTCGACCGCGACGAGGTCGTGCGCGAGCCCGAGTTCGTGCAGCGCGAGGCGAACCTTCTGCGGGTTGAACGACCAGAACCAGTAGAGCTTCATGGCAACTCCTTCGCGTCGCGCCCGAAGCGCGGCTCGAGCGGCGTGCGCTCTTCGAGGCAACCGTAAGCCGTGGGCGTGAGCTTGATGACGGTGTGCAGCGGCATCTCGAGGTGCGGCACGTCCGCACGCGGCAGCTGCTGGAAGTAGGCGTAGAGCGCGCGCAGCACGGCGCGGTGCGCGATCACGAGCACGGGCGTGCGGTAGCGCTCGAGCTCGATGATCACGCGGTCGAGGCGCTGGATCACATCCTGATAACTCTCGCCGCGCGGGTAGCGGTAGGCGAGCTTGTCGCGGCGGCGCGCGGCGAACTCCTGCGGCAGCGAGTGCTCGATCTCGGCGTAGGTCATGCCGTCGCACTCGCCCGCGTTGATCTCGTCGAGCGCGCGCCACTCGCCCGGATCGATGCCGAGCGCCGCCGCGGTCTGCTTCGTGCGCTGCAGCGTGCTCGTCCACACGTCGAGGTCGCTCGCTGCGCCGAAGTGCCCGCGCACGTGCGCCGCGAGGTTGTGCGCGTACTCGAGCCCGCGCGAAGAGAGCGGCGCGTCGCCGCCGATTCGCCCGAGCACGTTCCACTCGCTCTCGCCGTGGCGCGTGATCCACACCTGCCGCTTCGTCACCTGCAGGTTCGTCAGGAAGAACACGATGCGGCCCTGTACGTAGCCGTAGACCTCGTGGATCACGATCTGGCGCCCGCGGTCGACGTGGCGCACGAACGCGCCTTCATCTTCGCCGAGCGGCTCGTACACGCTCGCGTAGTGCGCGATGCGCGCGCGAAAGTCGCTGAGCGCGTCAGCCTCGGTCGCGCGCGCGTAGTCCGGGGAGCCGAGCTTCGCCTCGCGCAGGTTCGCCTCGATCACTTCGAGCTCGTTGTTGATCAGCTCGACGAAGAGCAGATCGCGATCCTCGGCTTCCGCGCGTGCACGGATCATCTCGCGCTGGCTGCGCGTCGTGTTGGTCGCGTCGTAGATCGCGACGCGCCCGGGGCCGCGCAGGTAGGCGAGCGCGTCGTCGAGAACGGCCTCCGCGAGCGCTCGGCGCTGCGCGACGGCGTCCTTGTTGTTGGGGTCGAAGAACTCGTGGCTCTGCCCCGGCCCGAGCTGCGTGCGCCTCCGCGCGCCGACGTTGAACACCTCGGTCGGGTAACCGAGCCACGAGAGGTATCCCGCGAGCTTGCGCGCGGTGAACGACTTGCCGCGCGCGGGAAGCCCAACCATCGCGATGAGATGCTTTCGGCCTCGTCTCGGGCGTGCCATCGGGGTGCCTCACAGCGGCGCGGTGCTTCGCGCTCGCCGGTGGCTTTCCGACGGCCGAAACCATCTCATCGCGATCTTCCTGGTTGACTCCGCATCGGGCTCGAAGACTCGCCCGCTGCTGCGCGCTGCGCTTGCCGCCGCGGCCGACCGGCTCGAGTGGAGAGTTCGACTTCGAGGTCGTTCTGATAGCGAGGCGGCGCGGTGGTTCGCGAGGTGTGCGTGGGAGTTTCTCTGGTGCGCCGTTACTCATCGAACGCGTAGAACGGAGGTGGCGATGGCGACTCTGGCGATTCTCGTGGGTGGGGGGCCGGCGCCCGGGATCAATGGCGTGATCGGCGCGGCGACGATTCTGGCGCGGCGGCGGCGGGCGCGTGTGCTCGGGATTCCGAACGGGTTCGAGCCGCTGATTCGCGGCGAGCTCGATTCGGTGCGCGAGCTGCACATCGACGACGTGTCGCGCATCCACTTGCTCGGAGGTTCGGTGCTCGGAACTTCGCGCGTGAGCCCGCTCGAGCCGGACGGGGTGCTCGGCCGCACGATCGACTCGCTCGCGCGACTCGGCGTCGACCACCTCCTCACGATCGGCGGCGACGGCACGGCGCACGTCGCGCGCAAAGTGTCGGACGCGCCTCTCGCGCGCTTCACGCTCGCGCACGTGCCCAAGACGATCGACAACGATCTGCCGCTTCCACCCGGAGTGCCCACGTTCGGCTACGAGACCGCGCGTGGCGAAGGCGCGCGCGTGATCGGTCACCTGCTCGAAGACGGGCGCACGAGCTCGCGCTGGTACGTCGTCGTCATGATGGGGCGAAGCTCCGGCCACCTCGCTCTCGGCGCCGCGAAGGCCGCTGGCGCGACGCTCACGATTCTTCCCGAGGAGCTGCGCGGGCGCGCCGTGCACCTCGGCGACGTCGCGCGCATCGTCGAGGGCGCGATGCTGAAGCGCCTCGCGATGAAGCGCTCGCACGGTGTCGCGGTGATCGCTGAGGGCGTCGCGGAGCTGCTGCCCGAGTCGGACTTTCCGGACGGAATTCCTCGCGACAAACAGGGGCGGCCGCGCTTCTCGGAGTTGCCGTTCGGCGATCTCGTCGCGAAACGCGCGCAGGCTGGCCTGCGCGAGCTCGGCATCGATCTCTCGGTGATCGACAAGGACGTCGGTTACGAGCTGCGCTGTGCGGAACCCAACGCGTTCGACGTCGCCTACACGCGCGATCTCGGCGCGGGAGCCGCCGAGTCGCTGCTCGACGGCGCCCATCGCGTGATGATCACACGCGACAACGACGCGATCGTGCGCGTGCCGTTCGCCGACATGCTCGACGCCGAGACCGGTAGGACGCGCGTACGCTCCGTCGACGTCGCGGGGCGCACCTACGCCACCTCACGCTTGCTTCAGGTGCGGCTCGAGCCTGCGGACCTCGAGCCGGGCTCGCTCTGCGACGCGATCTGCGCGCTCGCGAAGCGCAGCGCGGACGAGCTGCGCGCCCGCTACTTCGGCTAGGCGCCGCCAGCACTCACTTCGTCGGCTCGAGCCCCGTCGCCCCGCCGAGCTTCGGCAGCGCGTCGCCGATCCTCGTCCACTCCGCGCGGTCGTCGTAGAAGACGTGCAGCTGCGGCTCGCGGTCGATCGGGCCTAACAGATTCGCCACGGGGATGTCGACGCGATCATGGTGTGCGGTGTTCTCGCAGAACAGCGAGGTGCCGCAGCGCGCGCAGAACGTGCGCGAGCCATGCTCCGACGACGCGTAGCGTGTGAGCGCTTCGGCTCCCGAGTCGAGCGAGAGCTGTGCTGGCGGAACGGCCGTCCAGGTGACGTACGCGGCGCCGTGGTTGCGCCGGCACATCGTGCAGTGGCAGTGCGCGCAGAAGAGCGTGGGCAGCGTGATCGTGAAGCGCACGGCGCCGCACAGGCACGCTCCGGAAACTCGCTTCGCGCCGCTCATGCGACTTCTCCGAGCGAAGCGCTGCGAGCGCGCATCCAGCGGAAGCCGAGGTAGAGCAGCAGACCCATCGGGCCTGCCATCAGCGTGAGGAAGAGGCACGGCACGAGCTGCCAGTGCGGCACGCCGCGCCGCTGCGCGTCGCGCGCTTCCCACGCGCCGACGAAGAGGTCGAAGCACAGGTAGTGCACCCAGCCGACGAGCAGCGTGCGTGGATTCGCGAACGCCGCGGAGATCGCCGCGAGGCTTCCCATGCCGCCCTCGCTCTCGGGGACGGCGCTGAACGCGCCCGCCGCGAGGAAGCCGATCGTGTAGACCGCGCCTAACAACACGGGGTAGAGCAGCGAGTGCACGAGGCGCTGCGTCCATACCCAGCGCGGCGCCACGGCGAGCAGCAGCCACGCGGGCATGACGGAGGCGTTGGCGAGCGTGAAGAGCTGCTCGTCGCTCATTGCGCGGCTCCGCTCGCGGGCTTCGCTTCGTCCCCACTTCCATCGAGATCGAAGCGCAGCGAGATCTGCTGATTCTCCGCGGCTTGCCCCGGCTCGTACGTCCAGCTCGTCACGGCGTAGAGCGCCACCGCGTCGAACACGAGCGGCGGCGTCGACTCGATCACGCGAGCGTTCCCGATCGTGCCGTCCTCGCGCACGTCGAAGCGCAGCTTCACGCGGCCGTCGATGTTCGCGGCCTCGGCGTGCGGCGGGTACGCGGGCTGCGGGCGGCTCACCGGAGTGGGCTTCGGGCCGGCATAATCACCCAGCGGCGGCAGCTCCGCCGCGTCGATCTGGCGCACGTGCATGATCGCGGCGGAAGCCGCGAACGTGTCCTGGTGGTTCGTGATGATCGCTTCGTACAGCTCGCGCGCCTTCTCCCTCGACTCGCGCTCCACGCAGTTCGCGAGCAGCAGATCGCGCAGCGGCTTCTGCTCCGCGCCGTCACAGTCTTTGCAGAAGTCGAGGCGACGCCGCGCGGCGGCGCAGCCGCTCTCTGCGTAGTCGCGCGTTGCTGCGGCGATCTCGCTGAGATCGCCCGAGTCTGCGAGCGGAGCGGCCTCGGCTGCGGGCGTCGCCTCGGCGTTCTCCGCGGGCGCCTCGGCCGCGGCGGCGGGCTTTTCCTCCTCTTTGCCGCATGCCGCGAGGGCGAGGCTGACGACAACGAACGAGGTCACGGCCAGAGATCGAGCGGTCACGCTTTTCTCCTACACGAAGCGAGAGATTGACGCGCGGTAGCATCGTTCGCCGTGCGCGTTGGAATCAATCTTCTGCTCTGGACCGACGACCCGACGAACGAGCGGTTCCTGCCGCTCTACGAGCGCCTCGCGCGCATGGGCTACGACGGCCTCGAGCTGCCGATCTTCGGGGGCGAGCCCGAACGCTTCCGCATGCTCGGCGCGCGCCTCGCGGATCTCGGCCTCGCGCGCACCGCGACGGCGGTGTGCCCGCCCGAGACGGATCCCATTCACCCCGACGTCGCGGTGCGGCGTGCCGCGGTGGCGCACCTCTCACGCGCGATCGACTGCTGCGAGGCGGCCGGCGCCGACTTGCTCGGCGGTCCGCTGTATGCGGCGATCGGGAAGTTCTCAGGCAAGCCGCCGACCGACAGCGAGTGGGAGACGAGCGTGGACGTGATGCAGCACGCCGCCGACTACGCCGCGCGCGCCCGCGTGACGCTCGTGTTCGAGTTCCTGAACCGCTTCGAGATCTATCTGCTCAACGACACCGCGCAGACCGCGCGCTACGCGCGCTGCGTCGCGCGGCCGAACGTTGGCGTTCACTACGACACCTTCCACGCGCACATCGAGGAGAAGGAGCCGGCGCTCGCGATCGAGAACGCCGGCGCCGCGATCCGTCACGTGCACGTCTCCGAGAACGACCGCAGCACGCCGGGTCGCGGCCAGGTGCGCTGGGCCGAGACCTTCTCCGCGCTGAAGCGCGTGGGCTACGACGGCTGGCTCACGCTCGAAGCGTTCGGCGCCGCGATCCCGTCGCTCGCCGCGGCGACGCGCATCTGGCGGCGCATGTTCGTGGACGAAGAGGTGCTCGCGCGCGAAGGCCTCGCGTTCACGCGACGCGCGTGGGAGGCGACGGGGCGCTGACGCTCAGATGTCCGCGCGGTTCCACGCGCCGCGCACGCGCAGCTTGTACTGCACTGCGCCGCTTCCGCTTGCGCTCGTGCCCTGGCCCACCGCATGAGCTCGCATCTTCGCGAACGTCTCGCGCTTGTTGATCTTGAGCACGCTGCGCACTCTCAACGAGCTGATCGCGACCGCCTCGTCGCACAGGTCCGAGGCCTCGCTCTCGAGCGCAGTCTCGAATGCGGCGAGGCTCGCGGAGTCGAGCGTGAGGCTCAGCACGGGGCGACTGAGCGCGGTCGCGGTGCCGGTGAGGGTGGTGGTGCCGTCGTTGGCCGACCACGCACCCGCTTGATTGAGCGTCACCGCCAGCGTCACGGGACTCGCGGTTCGACCGCAGCCCCGCACGCCCAGGCGCTCGCCACCACTCAGCGTGCCGATGCCTTGAGCGCCAGTTTGTGCGTTTGCTGCGCCCGCGGTCGCGAGCAGCGCGGTCAAGATCCAGAGCTTCGCGTTCAGCTTCTTGATCGTGATCTCCTCGACTTGCGAAGATGTTATAGCGAAAGGGCTTCGAGCCACTTACCGCGAGCGCGCACCCGATAGGTCGCGCGGCTCGACTCGCCGTCCGCACTCGTGGCGCGCGCGCTCGCGAACAACACGAGGCGCGCTTGCTCGCGGCTCTTGCTGATCTTCAGCGCTCCGCCGGCGCGCAGACCGGCCAGGTCGATCGCCTCACCGCAGATTTCCGACGCCTCCGCTTCCAGCGCGGCTTCGAGTGCGCCGAGGCTCTGGTCGTCGAGCGAGAGCCGCACGGCGCGGGGCCCCCCGCGCGAGAGACCACTCAGCGGCGCGGGCGTCCCTGTCAGCGACCAGGCGCCGTCCTCGGGGCAGGGCAGGATCGACGCGATGCAGACGAGCGGCTGAATCTCGAAGTCGAGCGTGAGCGCGCCGCCGCTGCGACCACAGCTCGTCACGCGTAGGCGCTCGGCGCCGCTCAGCTGCGCTTTGCCGTAGGGGGCCTCCGCGAGCGCGGAGCCCGCGAGTGCAAGCGCAAAGACCGGTGCGAGCAAACGAAACAGGTTCCTCATGAGATGGCTCCTTGGATGTGCGCCTGCCTCTCACGCAAACCCGTACTCTGGGACTCGGTTGCGCGAGGAGCTCAAGCCGATGCCGACGATTCGCCCGTTCGCCCCTAAGCACATGCCGGTCGGTGTCCTCACCGCCGCGCTGCAGGAGCTGACGCCGCGCGCGAAGCGCGACGCAGACCCGGATCTCGCGATCGAGGAATGGCTCGATTACGCGCGCAGAATGGGCGCGGACTGCATCCAGCTTTCCGCCGCGCTGCATCCGAGCGAAGCCGACGTACCGGCCGAGGCGATGCTCGACCCCGTCGCGAACACGCTCGACCTGCGCGCGCCGTTCTCGCAGCAGCGTGCGCAGCGCGTGCTCGCGGCCGTGCGCGCCACCGGCGTCGCGATCGCGGACGTGGGTTACTTCGACGACATGCTGCACGCCGACGCGGCGCTGCGCGCCAAGAAGCACGCCTTCATGCTGCGCGCGATGGACGCCGCGGTGCTGTTAGGGGCGCCAGCAGTGTGCGGCTTCGTGGGACGCAACCAGTCGCTCACGCTCGAGCAGAACCTCGCGGACTTCGAGCGTTCGTTCGTGCCGCTGCTGCGCGAGGCCAAAGCGCGCGGGCTCCAGTACCGCATCGAGCAGTGCCCGATGCCCGGCTGGACCGCGGGCGACAACTTCCACAACAACCTCGCCTACACGCCGGGCGCCTGGATCGCGCTGCACCGGATCTGCGAGAAGCACGGCGTGGGCGACCAGCTGCGCATCCACTACGACCCGTCGCACGCGATCTTGTTGGGGCAGGACACGCGCTCGCTGTTCCAGTACCTGCGCGACGAAGGCTACGGCTTCCTGATCGCGGGCTTCCACGTGAAGGGCCAGGTGATCGACGCGCGGGGTCTCGCGGCGTGGGGCTACCACGGGCAGACGCTCGAGCGCGGCGCGCATCCCGCCGCGGCGTGGAAGAAGCAGAGCGTGTTCAGCGAGCACGAGTTGCCCGGCACCGCGAAGCACGATCCGCTCGCGTACTTGCAGAACCGCAGCGTCGACTGGCTCGATCACCAGCTCGCCGCACGCGAGCTGCTCCCGCTCGATCCCGCCACGACGCCGCTGATCGTCGAGCACGAGTACGGCCCCGCGCGCGTGCAGGACCCCGAAGCGCTGCTGCCGATCCTCGCCGGCTCGCTCGCCTTCACGCGCGCGACCGACCGCGCCGCCGCGGCGATGTTCGCGCTGCAGCGCGAGGTGCTCGCGGCGCAGGGAATTCCCGCGCAGGGGAGGGGGCGGGAGCCGTTTCGCAGCTGAACGGGAGCGCGCTCGTGCGATGCTGGTCCCATGCGACGGATTGCGGCGGCCGCCGGAGTCGTTGGGACGTTGCTCGCAGGCTGTGAGCCTGAGGACGCGCCGCCAGCGCCAGCCCGGAACGCAGCCGAGTCGCACGACACGGTGCCGGAGTCACCGCTCGCGCAGGTGGCGCCCGACCGCGCTCCGCGCTTCGAGCCGCCACGCTTCGAAGCGCCCCAGTTCGAGGCGCCGAGCGCGACGCCGGATCTCGATGCGCGCGCGCGTGTGATTCGCGCCGAGACGTTGCCCGCGCCGTTCGCCGCGCTGCAGCGCACCGCAGAGGCGAAGGGCCCGAGCATCTGGCTGCTCTCGCAGCCCGAGACGGGGCAGAGCTACGCGCAGTTTCTCGCGGCGCAGGCGCAGCTGCCGGGTCGCACGATCTACCTAACAACCGCGGGGGAGCTCGATCCGGGACAAGCGGCGCTCGCACGCGACGTCACGCGCCTCACGCGCGCCTGGTTCCAGATGCGCGTGGAGCAGGCGCCCGCGCTTCCCGCTGAAGTCGCGAGCGTGAAGTCGCGCGAGCACCAGCTCGGCACGCAGTGGCTCACGCACACGATCATGGACGCGCTCGCGAAGCGGAAGCCGCAGGATGCCGTCGCGTTCATGGCGCTCACGCAGACCGACCTCTACCCCGCGCCCGACTGGAACTTCCTGTTCGGGCAAGCGCGCTACGGCTCGCGCGTCGGCGTCACGAGCACGGCGCGCATGGGCGACGCCGCGAGTGAACGCACGCTCGCGCTGCGACGCACGTTCGCGATCTCGTCGCACGAGATCGGACACATGTTCGGCATCAAGCACTGCATCGCGTGGGAGTGCGCGATGAACGGCATGATGAACCTCGTCGAGCTCGACATGCGTCCACTCGAGCCGTGCCCCTCGTGCCTCGCGAAGCTGCATCACGCGATCGGCTTCGACCCGCAGCGCCGCTGGCGCGAGCTCGCGCGCCTGTACGCAGAGCTCGGCCTCGGCGAGGAGGCGCTCGCGGTGACGATGCTGGCGCGGCAGGCGAAGGACAGCGGGATCGAGTGAGTAGGCCGGCGACTCAGCCCTCGCGCACGAGGCGGAGGACCACGTTTGCGCGCTCGTGCCGCAGCCTCAGCTTCCCGTCGCTCGCGAGCCAGTACTCGAACATGAGCGACGACTCGTCGAAGTAGACCTGCTCGTTCGTCGACGAGTAGGTCTCCACTTCGAGCTCCTCGCCGCTCTTCGCGAACACGCGGAGATCGCCGTGGGGCGAGAACTCGACGACCTGCCCGCGCCGAAGGCTCGTGACGCCGCGCCCTCCCGTGTGCTCGATGCGCCAGCGTCCCCACAGCTTTGCGAACGGCGGCGCGGCGCCTTCCACGCCGTGCCCCGACAGCACCGAGAGCTGCGCATCGAGCGCGGCCACGAGCTCGCGCTCGGGCGCGAGGCCCGGGTGTGCGTAGCGCTCGAGGCGGCCGCGGAGCGCGCGCACGAGCTGGTACGCCGTCTCTTGGTCGTTCTCGATGTAGTGCGCCGAGGTTGCCCTGTGCAGCACGGTGAATTCGTCGATCAGCGTGTGGCCGAGCGCGAGGCCGTCGCTCGGCTCCGACGCGAAGCCCAGCTCGGCGGCATCCGTCTCGGGCTCGTTCGCTCCGAGCGGCAAGTAGCTCAGCGCGACGCGCGCGATCGCATCGCCGTCGCGCCAACGCTCGGGCAGAAAGGCGTGCCCTGAATCCGGCGCCAGCGTGAAGAAGATGCCGCCGCCCTTCGTGTCGAGAAACACGCTCGGCAGCTCGAGCACGATCTCCCGCTCGTTCTGCCAGCCGAGCAGCTCGCCCGGCACGCCATACACCGCCGAGATCTTCGCGCCGGCCGCGGGCGTGATCGTGAGGCGCAGGTCGTGGGCGAGCTCGCTCACGAGCGTGTCGAAGCGCTCGCCGAACACCTCGGCGGCATCCGCCTCGTCGCGCAGGAAGAAGAGGTTGCCACCGCGCACGCTCGAGATGCGCGTCGCGAGCTGCGCGCCGAAGTGCACGCCCACGCCGATGGTCGTTAGGCCGACGCCGTCGCGCGACGCCGCCTCGGCCATTCCCATGAAGCTCGCGGCATCCGTGGAGCCCACGTTCGGGCGCTCGTCCGTGAACAGGATCAAGCGCGTGCGCCCGCGAAAGCCCGGCGCCGTTTCGCGCGCGAGCGCGTAACCCGTGCGCAGGCCGTCCTCCATGAACGTCGAGCCCGCGCTCCGAATCGCGCCGATCGAGCGGTGGATCTCGGCGCGCGATCGGTCGCTCACCGGCGTGGGCGCGAGATGCACGTGGGAAGTCTCGCCGTAGAGCACGATCGCGAGCTGGTCGCCGGGGCGGAGCGCGCCGAGCATCCGGCGCAGGCTCTCGCGCACGAGCTCCAGCGGCGCGCCGTCCATCGAGCCGGACTTGTCGACCACCGCGATCACGTTCACCGGATCGCGCCGCCAGCCGCTCTGCTCGAGCCGTGTCGTGAAGCCGATGCCGGCGAGCGCGCGCGCCGCAGGCGCCGCGATCAGATCGGCCGGCATCGCTTCGCCGGTGAGGCACAGCAGCTGCGCGCATGAGCGCGCCGCGGGCAGGACGAGGTCGTGGGCGCCCAACAAGCCTTCCGCCGTGAGCGTGTTCGGGTGCGGGATGCGCGACGACGCGACCTCGCCGCGGAAGTGGTTCGCGTCCTGCGCGCCGCCGGGGCTCACGCGCATCGACGTGACGACGATCTCCTCCACGCCGGCGTCTTGTTCTTCTTCCTCACCGCCGATGACACCGCTCTGAGCGGACGCAGAAGCCGCGAGCATCGATGCGAACAGCCACGAAGCGAGACGATGCGTGAGCGCCATGGCGAAGTCTCCTGAGCACGAGGTGTGTGCGCAGACATCGCACGAAGCGCGGGTCGCGGGCGTAAATCGTGTGTAACGAGATGCGCTCGCTTACGGCAGCCCGAGCTCGCTGCAGAGGGCTCGGAACGGAATCACGGTCGCCGCGCCGCTCTCGTAGTGCCGCTCGCCGAGGTGCACCTGATAGAAGCGCGGGATCTTCGTGCGCTCGGCGAAGTACGGAATCGCGGGGCTCACGCTGCGCTCGCCGGTCTTGCACTCGACCGCGAACAGCGGGCGCTTGTCCTTCAGCACGACGAAGTCGACCTCGCGCTTGTCGACATCGCGTAGGAAGCGCAGCTCCATCGCAAAGCCCTCGGTGTCCTCGATCCAGTGGCAGTACTTGAGCAGCTGGCTCGCCACGAGATTCTCGAAGCGCGCGCCGCCTTCGGGCGTCGCCGACCAATCCCATAGGTAGAGCTTCGGCGACTTCTTCACCGCACGAATGCGCGGCGCGCCGAACGGCGCGATGCGGAAACAGATGTAGAGATTCTCGAGGATCGTGAGCCAGCGCTCGACGGTCTTGTGATCCACCTCGAGGTCTTCGCGGAGGCTCTTCACCGAGAGCGGCGATCCGACGCGGCTCGGCAGCAGGTCCACGAGCTGCTCGACGAGCGACACCTCGCGCACGTTCTCGAGATCGCGCAGGTCTTCGCGCACGACGCGCGCGATGCGGTCGCGCTGCCAGATGCGCCACTCGCGCTCGTCCTGCGCGAGGAACGGCTCGGGGAAGCCGCCGAAGCGCAGCAGGACCTCGAGGTCGCGCGCGTTCGGCTTCGCGTTCAGCTCGCGCAGCGAGAACGGGTGCAGGCGAAACGAGCGATAGCGGCCGGCGAGGGAGTCGCCGCCCTTGCGGTAGTAGTCGAGCCGCGCCGAGCCCGTGACAAGCACGCGGCGTCGCGACTTCTCCTTGTCCCAGAGCCCCTTCACGAGGTTCCGCCAGCGCGCGTACTTGTGGATCTCGTCGAGCAGAAGCAGCGGCTCATCCGGCGGCAGCTCGAGCTTTCGCAACCGCGCTGCGTCGCGCGGGTCGTCCCAGTTCAGATAGGCCGGATGCGTCTCGTCCGCGTTCTTGCCGAGCAGCGAGAGCGCGAGCGTGGTCTTGCCCACCTGCCTTGGCCCGTTCAAGAAGACGAGCTTCTTGGCGAGGATGGGCTCGATCACGCTGGCGAGGGCTCTCCGCATGAAGTGGACCGTAGTCCACTTTACTCGCGAGTAAAGTGGACTTGGCGCCACAATCATCAGGCCCGCCCCGGCGGGCTCCCGCGCTTGCCCGCCCGCCCTGCGCTGCTCCAAGCTCCGCGCATGGCGTGCACCATCACCAAGCTCGACGCGACCCTCGGCGCCGTCGTTCGCGGCGTGAAGCTCACCTCGCTCGGCGACGCCGACTGGCGCGCGATCGAGAGCGCCTTCCACGAGCACGCGCTGCTCATCTTCCCCGGCCAACACCTGAGCGCGGAAGATCAGGCGGCGTTCGCGAAACGTTTCGGCGCGCTCGAGCACATCGCGAAGGACCGCGAGACGGTGCCGATCAGCAACAAGCGCGCGGACGGCACGCTCCTCTCGGACGACGATCCCGGCATGAAGATCATGCTCGGCAACGAGGGCTGGCACACGGACAGCTCGTACATGCCCGTCTCCGCGAAGGCGTCCGTGCTCTCCGCGCACGTCGTGCCCACGCGCGGCGGCCAAACCGAGTGGGCCGACATGCGCGCCGCGTACGAGGCGCTCGATGACGCGACGCGCGCGCGCATCGCAAAGCTCTCCGCGTACCACTCGATCCAGTACTCGCAGTCGCGCATCGGCTTCGGCGATGGCTACGCGGGCTACGGCGCGAACGTCGCGACGCCGCCGCTGCGTCCGCTCGTGAAGCGCCACCCCGTAACAACTCGCCCCGCGCTCTACATCGGCCGCCACGCCTACGGCATCCCCGGCCTCGCTCCCGAAGAGAGCACGCGCCTGCTCGACGGGCTGCTGGCGTTCGCGTGCCAGCCGCCGCGCACGTACGAGCACGCGTGGACGGCGGGCGACGTCGTGATCTGGGACAACCGCTGCGTGCTGCACCGCGCGCGGCCCTACGACCACCGCGAGGCGCGCGTGATGCATCACACGCGCGTGGCGGGGGATCCCGCGACGGAGTCGGGCGCGGAGACCGCGCGAGCTTCGTGAGCGCAACGCCCGAATGACCGCAGCCTCGAACGAACCCAACGCGAACGGCGCCGCCGCCCTCGACCGCTTCGCCTCGCTCATCTCGCGCTACGTGCCCGACGCGATCACCGCCTGCGCGGTGCTGCTGCTCGTGCTGTTCGGCGCCGCGCTCGCGCTCGGGAACACGCCCGCGGAGGTCGGCGACGCCTACTACACCGGCCTCTGGTCGCTGCTGCCGTTCACGATGCAGATGACGCTCATCATCGTGCTCTCGGCCACGCTCGCGACCACGCCGTTCTTCCGCAGCGCGATCTCCGCGCTCGCGCGGCTGCCGCGCACGACGGCGCAGGTCGTCGCGCTGTCCGTGCTCATCACGGCCTCGGTCTCCTACTTCTATTGGGGCCTCGGCATCGTGCTCAGCCCGATCATCGCGGTGAGCTTTGCGCGCGAGGCGGAGCGGCGCGGCATCGCGGTCGACTTCTTGTTCTTGCTCGCGACGATCTGGGGAAGCCACGCGGTCTGGCAGTACGGCCTCTCGTCGAGCGCGCCGCTGATCGTCGCGACGCCGGGGCATCCGCTGGAAGCGTCGATCGGAGTGCTGCCGCTCGCGACCACGATCGGCTCGCCCGCCGCGATCGCGCACGTGTGCGCCTACATGCTCGCGTGCATCGGCGCGGGCGTGTTCTTCATGCCGAAGCAGCCGCGCCCGGTCTCGCAGTTCCCCGGCACCGCGAAGCTCGGCGAGCCGGTGGTGGGCGACGGCGACGATGCGGGGCGCAGCTTCGCCGAGCGCCTCGAGCGCACCTCGTTCGCGAGCGTCGTCTTCATCGCGGCGCTCGCGGCGTGGCTGTGGCTGCACCTCACCGCGAAGGGCGGCGGCCTCGACTTCAACTCGCTGAACGCGGTGTTGTTACTGCTGTGCCTCGCGTTCCATCGCAACGTGAGCCGCTTCTCGCGCGCGCTCGAGCGCGCCGTCACCACCGGCTGGCCCGTGATCGTGCTCTATCACCTCTACGCCGGCGTCGCGGGCCTGATCCAGCACACGACGCTCGGCGCCGAGATGGCGGGCTTCGTCGCGGGCGTGTCGACGCCGCTCACGTTCCCGCTGCTCACCGCCGCCAGCGGCACGCTGTTCTCGCTGTTCATCCCGTCGAGCGGCGGGCAGTGGGCGATTCAGGGCTTCGTCACGTCGCAAGCGGCCAGCGAAGTGGGAGTCAGCGTGCAGCGCGGCCTGCTCGCACTCGGCGTCGGCGACCACATGGGCAACCTGATGTCGCCGTTCTGGTACCTCGTCGTCGCAGGCATCGCGGGCGTGAGCTTCCGCAGCTTCTACGGCTACGGCCTTGCCTACGCGGCGCTCTGGTTCGTGATGGGCACCGCGGCGTTCACGTTCTTGCCTTGTTAGGTCACCCCGCGAACGCCGCCATCCCCGCGCCGATCAGCGAGCCCAGCAGCAGCGCCATCTGCGCAAGCGCGCCGATCGCGAAGCCCGTACCGCGCTTCGAGGCTTCGGCGACGTAGCCGCGGAAGTAGAGGACGCGGCCGACGATGAAGACGAGACCGAGCGCGCAGGCGATCGGCGCGCTCACGAAGCGACCGAACGCGAGCATGCTCGGGACGAAGATGACGAGTTGTTCGAGCGTGTTCTGGTGCACGCGGAACGTGCGCTCGAACTCGGGGTGCCCGGTCGTTGCGGGCGCGGGCACGTTGAACTTGCCGCGCGCGACTCCGACCAGCATGCCGAAGGTGAAGTACTCGACGAGCGCGAGCGCGATCACGGCGTAGACGGCGGCTTCGTAGTTCACGGAGATCTCCTCGGGTGCGCGCTGGGCGCGCGGGTTATCAGAGACTAGCCGACCTGCTTCGCGAGCGTGGCGTAGCGGTCGAGCAGCGGCAGCACTTCCTCCGCCTTCGCGGGGGGCAGGCCGAACACGCAGCGCGTCACGCCGGCGTCGCGCGCCTTCGCGAGCACGTCCGCGTTCGGCGGCGCGGCGAAGATGCTGATCTCGAACTTCGCGGGGTCGCGTCCGGCGGCGCGGAGCTTCTCGCGCACTTCGGGGATGCGCTCGATGATCTCGTCGCGCCCGAAGATGGGCATCCAGCCGTCGCCGTACTCGATCGCGCGCTCGGCGGCTTTCGGGTAGCCGCCGCCGACGTGGATCGGCGGGTGCGGCTTCTGCACCGGCTTCGGCCACGTCATCACGGGCGCGAACTCCACGAACTTGCCGTGGAACTCGGCCTTGCTCTTCGTCCACAGCTCCTTCATTGCGAGCACGCGCTCGCGCATCAGCGAGAGGCGCGTCTTGAACTCGGTGCCGTGGTTGCGCATCTCCTCCGCGTTCCAGCCGGCGCCGATGCCGAACAGGAAGCGCCCGTTCGAGACGCGGTCGAGCGTCGCCACGTCCTTCGCGGTCTGCAGCGGATCGCGCTGCACCACGAGGCAGATGCCCGTCGCGAGCTTGATCCGAGTTGTTACGGCCGCTGCTGCTCCGAGCGAGATGAACGGCTCGTACACGTCGTAGTACATCATCGGCAGCTCGGCGCCGCCCGGCCACGGCGACTTTCGCTCCACCGGGATGTGCGTGTGCTCGGGGAACCAGAGCGACTCGAAGCCGCGCGCCTCGGCCTCGCGCGCGAGCTCCGCAGGCTGGATCGAGTAATCGGTGGTGAAGATCGTGAGTCCGTAGTGCATGACGCGATCATGCCACGGAATGCGCGTCGTCAGCTCCGCGCGTGGAGCTCGCGCGCGCGCGCGACGAATCGCTCGGGCTCGATGCGATGGAGCCAGTGCCCGAGGCCCGGCCACACCTCGACGCGCGCGCTCGGAATCGCGGCGCGCAGCCACGCCTCGTAGTCGCTGCCAGGGTCGTCGCCGTGCAACGAGAGGTAGGGCGCGCGCAGCTGCGCGAGCGCGGGAAGCAGGGTCGCCGTGAGCGCCGCCTCGTCCTGGTCGACGAGCGGCAGCCAGAGCTGTTCGACGACGGGTCGGCGCGCTTCGACGCGGTAGCCGCGCAGCTCGTGGCGGACGCGCTGCGGAAGGAGCGGGCCGGCGAGCAGCTCCATCTCTTCGTTCAGCGCATCGCAGAAGCCGGCCCCGCGCAGCCGCGGCGCGATCTTGCGCACGAGCTCGATGAACGGACCGAGGCGCAGCGACTGATCGACGTTCACCACCGAGCGCACCGGCGTGAGCGCGCCGAGCAGCGTCGCGACGAGGCCGCCGAGCGAGTGGCCGACGACGCGCGGCGGCTCCGGGAGTGCGAGCGCGCGCACGAAGCTCGCGACCGCCTGCGCGAGCGCGAAGGCGCTGTACGCCGGTAGCGGCGACGACGCGCCGTGGCCGGGCAGATCGACGCGAATCACGCGCGCCTCGCGAGCGAGCAGCGGCGCGATCTCGTCCCACGCGCGGTGATCCTCGGTGATGCCGTGCAGCAGGAGCAGCGGTGCGCCCGCGCCCTCCTCGCGATACGCGATCTCGCCGCCGCCTTCCAGCGCGACGCGGTGAAGTTGTTGGGGCGTCGCGCTCACCACACCTCCATCCCGCCCGCGACGTTCAGCGCGACACCGGTGACGTTCTGCGCGGTTGCGAGATAGAGCACGGCCTGCGCGATGTCGGCGGGCGTTTGCTCGCGGCCCAGCGGGATCATCCGCTTCACCGCGGTGTCGTACGCCTGCTTCCCGCCGCGCGCCTCGCTCGTCAGGTGGTGCGTCCACATGTGCGTGGCGAGGATGCCGGGGCACACCGCGTTCACGCGCACGCCGCGCGGCGCCACTTCGTCCGCGAGCGCCTGGGTGAAGCCGACCGCGGCGAACTTGCTCGAGCAGTAGAGCGTGCCGGTCGCGCGGCCGCGCTTGCCGGCGACCGAGGCGATGTTCACGATCGAGCCGCGCGTCTCTGCGAGCGCGGCCAGCGCGGCGCGCGAGACGAGATACGGGCCCTTCACGTTCACCGCGTACACGAAGTCCCAGCGCGCTTCGTCGATCGTCTCGAGCGGCGCGAAGTGCACGACGCCGGCGTTGTTCACGACGAGATCGATGCGCCCGAACGCCTCGCGCGTGCGCGCGACGAGCGCGTCCACCTGCTGCGCGTTCGTGACGTCGCACGCAACCGCGAGCGTGCGCCCGTTGCCGCGCGCCGCGATCTCGCGCGCGGTCGCCTCGAGCTGCGCAGCGGAGGAGAGCTCGTACGTGAGGTGAGTGTCTGGCGCCGCGATGTCCGAGACGACCACGCTCGCGCCCGCGTCCGCGAGCGCCTCCGCGATGCCGCGCCCGATTCCGCGCGCCGCGCCCGTCACGATCGCGACCTTGCCTGCGAGCATCGAAGTTCCCTCCGGCCTCGGAGGCTAGTTCGAGGCGGGAGCGCCGGACCTCGGATTGGGGACGTTCCGCAAGAAAGTAAAGCTGGGATCCGGGGCTCCGTGACCGAAGGTTCACGCTGGTCCGCTGTGCCAGCCTGCGCGCCCACGGCGGGAGGCTTTGCCATGGCGAGGCTCGACGGGCGGGTGGTGCTGGTGACGGGCGGCGGGCGCGGGATCGGGCGCTCGCTCGCGCTCGCGGCGGCGCGCGAGGGCGCGCGCGTCGCGATCACGTCGCGCACGCAGCGCGAGCTCGACGCAGTCGTCGTGGAGATGCGCGCGCTCGGGAGCGACGGGCTCGCGATCACGGCAGACGCGCTGTCGCGCGGCGAGACGAAGGCGGCGGTGGAGCGCGTGCTCGCGCACTTCGGGCGCATCGACGGCGTCGTGAACAACGCGGGCGGCGGCGTCGGGTGGAAGCCGGCGCCGGGCAAGGACCGCGACGAGCACGAGGACGAGCTGTTCGAGGCGAACCTGCGCCTGAATCTCACCTCCGCCTACTACGCGACGCGCTTCGCGATGCCCACGCTGCGCGCGCAGAAGTGGGGGCGCGTGATCACGATCGGCTCGGGCTTCGCGAAGCGCAGTGGCGGCGCGCTCGCCTACACCGCCGCGAAGCACGGCCTCGTCGGCCTCACGCGCGCATGGGCGGCGCAGGTCGCGGCCGACGGCGTCACGGTGAACTGCCTCTGCCCCGGCTGGACCAACACGAGCCTCGTCGACTGGAACGCGCTCGCGAAGGCCTACGGCACCGACCCCGCCGGCGCGAAGCGCATCGCCGAGAGCGACAACCTCCAGCGCCGCGTGCTCGAGCCCGACGAGCTCGGCCCGATGTGCGTGCTGCTGCTGAGCGAAGAAGCGCGCGGGATCACGGGCCAAGTGATCAGCGTGGACGGCGGGTACAAGGTGTGAACGCGCGTTCACGCCCGCCGCGGAATCGCGGAAGCCGCGTCTGACGCCGACCCCTCGATTCTTCGGAATCGCCAACTCAGCGTCAGACGCAACTTCCGCGATTTCTCGCCACAGCGCGGCCCTCCGGCTGTAGCGTCCCGCGCTTCTCGCCGAGGTCCCGTTTGCCCAAGCCCAAGCTCCGCGTCGCGATGATCGGCTGCGAGTTCATGGGGCGCGCGCACGCGAACGCGTGGCGGCAGGCGCCGCGCTTCTTCGAGCTCGCCGCCGAGCCCGTGCTGCAGGTGCTGTGTGCGCGCGACGCCGCGAAGCTCGCGCGCGCCGCGGAGAAGCTCGGCTTCGCAGAGCACACGACCGATTGGCGCAGCGCGATTCGGCGACCCGACGTCGACGTGGTCGACATCTGCACGCCCGGCGACTCGCACGCGGAGATCGCGATCGCGGCGGCGCAGGCAGGCAAGGCGCTGCTGTGCGAGAAGCCGCTCGCGAACACGCTCGCCGAGGCGGAGGCGATGGCGAACGCGGCGCGCGCGGCGGGCGTCGCGAGCCTCGTCTTTCACAACTACCGGCGCGTGCCCGCCGTCGCGCTCGCGAAGCGGCTGATCGCGGAGGGGCGCATCGGCGAGATTCACCACTACCGCGGGGCCTATCTCCAAGACTGGATCGTCGACCCCGCGTTCCCGCGCGTGTGGAGGCTCGTCAGGGCGCAGGCGGGCAGCGGCGCGCTCGGCGACATCGGCTCGCATCAGGTCGATCTCGCGCGCTTCCTCGTCGGCGAGATCGCCGAGGTGAGCGGCCTGCTGCACACGTTCGTGGCGGAGCGCCCGCTGCCCGGCGGCGGCGGTCGCGGGCGCGTCGACGTGGACGACGCCTCGCTCGCGCTCGTTCGGTTCGCGAACGGCGCGATCGGCTCGCTCGAAGGCACGCGCTTCGCGACGGGGCGCAAGAACGCGAACCGCTTCGAGATCAACGGCTCGCGCGGCAGTCTCGCGTTCGATCTCGAGCGCCTGAACGAGCTCGAGCTCTACGAAGAGCAGGGCGCGAGCTCGGGTTTCCGCACGCTGCTCGCGACCGACGCGTCGCATCCCTACGTGGATGCGTGGTGGCCGCCCGGTCACGTGCTCGGGTGGGAGCACACCTTCGTACACACGATCGCGGACTTCACTCGCGCACTCGCGCGCGGAGAGGCGCCGAGCCCGAGCTTCGACGAGGGCGTCGCGAATCAGCGCGTGCTCGCCGCGATCGAGCGCTCGGCCGCGAGCAAGCGTTGGGAGGCGGTGGCGTGAAGATCGTGAAGTGGGTGCTGCGCGTCGCCGTCGCTCTCGCGCTGCTCGTCGGCCTCGTGATCGGCGGCATCGCCGCTTACTACAAGGATCGAGCGGGCGAAGAAGTGCCATTCACGACGCTCTACGGAATCGTGGCCACCGAGCTGTGGAGCCGCTCGGTCTGCGCCATCACCGGCTGCCCCGCGGAGCTGCCCGAGGGCATGACGTCGAAGCTGTGGGACGAGACGCAGCTGAAGTCGACACCCGTCGCGATCGACGTCGATCCGCTCGGGCGCGTGTTTGTCGCGGAGGCCGATCGCCACCAAGGCGCGGTGCCCGACAACCGCCAGCACATGTACTGGCTGCTGGACGAGCTTGCGGCGCGCACGGTCGAGGATCGCCGCGCTTATTACGAGAAGTGGATCGCGGCGGGGAAGTTCCCCGACCCGAGCGTGTTCACGAGCCGCACCGACAAGGCCGTGATGCTCACCGACACGAACGACGACGGCGTCGCCGATGCGCGCCACGAGCTGGCTTCGTGGAGCGACATGGTCGACGGCCTCGTCTCCGGCGTGCTCGCGATCGACGACGAGCTGTGGGTCACGTCGCTCCCGTATCTCACGAAGCTCACGGACGCGGACGGCGATGGCGTTCCCGAGCAGCGCGAAGACATCGCGTACGGCTTTGGGGTGAAGACGTCGCTCGGCGGTCACGACCTTCACGGCCTGGCACTCGGGCCCGACGGCAAGATCTACTTCTCGATGGGCGACCGCGGTTACTCCGTGCGCACGCGCGAGGGCGTGCTGCTGGAGCCGCCGATGGATCCCGGCCGCGGCGCGGTGTTCCGCGTGAATCGCGACGGCTCGAACCTCGAGGTGTTCGCGACGGGGCTGCGCAATCCGCAGGAGCTCGCCTTCGACGACCACGGGAACCTCTTCACGGGCGAGAACAACTCCGACTCCGAGGACCAAGCGCGCATCGCGTACGTCATCGAAGGCGGCGACTCGGGCTGGGCGATGCCGTTTCAGACGATGAGCGGCGACTACCCGCGCGCGTCGTGGGTGGCGGAGAAGCTCTGGCAGACGCAGCACGAAGGGCAGCCCGCGTGGATCGTGCCGCCGCTCGCGCACCTCGGGCGCGGGCCGTCGGGATTCGCGCACTACCCCGGCACGGGTCTCGCCGATCGCTACCGCGATCGCTTCTTCATGGCGGACTACCGCTACACGCCGGCGGCGTCGGCGATCTTCTCGTTCGGCGTGCACCCCAAGGGCGCTGGCTTCGAGGTCATCGACGTGCGCCCGTTCATCTCGCAGGTGGTCGCGACGGACTTCGCGTTCGGCTTCGACGGGCGCTTCTACGTCGCGCACTACGAGGACTTGTCGAAGAAGCAGCGGCTGCTCGTGATGGAGGACGCCGAGGCGCGCAAGCAGGACGTGGTCGCCGAGACCGCGCGGCTCGCGCGCGAGGGCATGCGCGGGCGCAGCGCGGAGGAGCTCGTGGAGCTGCTCGCGCACGCGGACCAGCGCATCCGCCTGCGCGCGCAGTTCGAGCTCGCGCGGCGCGGCGATGCGGCGCCGCTGGCGGCGCTCGCGCGCGATGCGGAAGCGCCCGAGCTCGCGCGGGTTCACGCGCTGTGGGGTCTCGGCCAGCTCGGTGCGCCTGCGCTCGCCGGCTTCGAGGCGCCCGAGGTCGCGGCCTCGTTCGACCCCGAGCTGCGCGCGCAGCTCGCGCGCGTGGCCGGCGATGCGCGCGCCGAGGCGTTCGCACCGCTGCTGATCGAGTGGCTGCGCGACGCCGAGCCGCGCGTGCGCTTCTTCGCCGCGCAGTCGCTCGGTGCGCTCCACGCGATCCCCGCGGTGAAGCCGCTGTTCGAGTTGTTACGGGAGAACGCGGACCAGGATCCGTTCCTGCGCCACGCCGCCGTGTGGGCGCTGAAGCGCATCGGCGACGGCGACGCGATGCTCGCGTTCGCGGACGACAGCTCTCGCTCGGTGCGGCTCGGCTCGCTGCTCGCGCTGCGCTGGCTCGGCGACGCGCGCGTCGCGCGTTTCCTCACGGACGCCGATCCGCTCCTCCAGGCTGAAGCGGCACGCGCGATTTGGGACGCGCCGATCGCGGGCGCGAACGCAGCGCTGGCTGCGCGGATCGCGAGGCTCACGCCGGTGGCGGAGGACGACGTTCAGACCGGCTTCGCGCTGCATCGCCGCGTGATCGCCGCGAACGTTGCCGAGGGCCGCGCGGAGAACGCGACGGCACTCGCCGCCTACGCCGCGAATCGCAAGCACCCGCGCGCGCTGCGCGAGATTGCGCTCGAGGCGCTCGCGACGTTCGCGAAGCCCGAGCCGCGCGATCTCGTGCTCGGCTTCTATCGCCCCTTGCCCGAGCGCGATGCGAGCCTCGTGCATCCCGCCCTCGATGCGCACGGCCGTGCGCTCGTGGAAGGCGACCTCGGCGATCGCGCGCTCGCGATCGCGACCGAGTTCGGGCGGCTGCCGATGCAGAGTCACGAGCTCGCGCTGCGCGCGAACGACAAGCGCGCCGCGACGCCCGCGCGCGAGGCTGCGCTGCGCGCGCTCGTGGCGCGACCCGACGAGGGTTCGCGCGACCTCGCGATCGAATCGGCCGAGAACTGCCTCCCGGCCGAGTCGCCCGAGCTGCGCGCGACGGCGCGCGAAGCGCTGCTCGCGCTCGACGCGCCGCGCGGCGTGGGCTTGCTCGCGGCGGTGCCTGCGGATGCGCCGCTCGTCGAGCGACAGCGCGCGTTCGCCGCTCTCGCGACCGCGCAGGATCCGCGCGCGAGCGCTGCGCTCGAGAGCGCGCTCGATGCGCTGGCGGAAGGCACGCTCGCGAACGACGTGCAGCTCGACGTGCTCGAGGCGGCCCGCAAGCTGCGCACACCGGCGCTGATCGACAAGCTCGCGAGGTACGAAGCCGCGCTGCCCGCGGACGATCTCGTCGCGCGCAGTGCCTTTGCGCTCGCCGGAGGCGACGCGACACGCGGCGCCGCGGTGTTCGAGAGCGAGACTGCGGAGTGCATGCGCTGCCACGGCAGCGGCGGCCACGGCGCCGGCGCGGGCCCCGATCTCGCGGGCGTTTCGAAGCGCCACGACGCGCGCGGCCTGCTCGAGTCCGTGCTGCTCCCGAACGCGAAGATCGCCGAGGGCTACGGCTCGGTCGCCGTCACGCTGAAAGACGGCAGCGTCGTGAACGGCGTCCAGGTCGAGGAGACGCGCAGCGAAGTCGTGGTCGATTCCGGTGACGGCAAGCCGCGCCGCATCGCGCTGCGCGACGTCGCCTCGCGCACGCCGCCGGCCTCCGCGATGCCGCCGACCGCGCTCGGTCTCACGCCGCGCGAGCTGCGCGATTTGATCGCACATCTCCAGACCCGCTGAAGGAGCCGCCATGCGCCGCCCGCTGCTCGCTCTCGCCCTGACAAGCACGCTCGCGCTCGCCGGCTGCGACTCGCTGCGCGTGTTCTTTCCGAAGCAGGAGTACGAGACCGCGCCGGTGGAGTTGCCCGCGGACCTGAAGGCGCCGGCGCTGCTGCTCTTCACGAAGACGAACGGCTTCCGTCACACCGAAGGCATTCCCGCCGGCGTCGCGCTCGTCAGCGAGATCGCGAAGCGCCGCGGCTGGTCGGTCTTCCACACCGAGAGCGGCGGAGTCTTCAACGACGCGCAGCTCGCGAAGTTCCAGGCCGCGATGTGGCATCAGGTGAGCGGCGACGTGCTCACCGAGGAGCAGCGCGATTCGTTCAAGCGCTGGCTCGAGGCGGGCGGCGGCTTCGTCGGCGTGCACGGCGCGGGCGGCGACGGCGAGTACGCCTGGCGCTGGTACGTGGAGACGCTGATCGGTGCGCAGTTCATCGGGCACACGATGGGGCCGCAGTTCCAGACCGCGACCTGGCGCGTCGAGAACGCGGCGCATCCCGCGACGAAGAATCTGCCCGCGAGCTGGCAGCACGAGGAGGAGATCTACTCCTTCGACGCGAGCGTGCGCAGCAAGCCCGGCGTCGAGGTGCTCGTCTCGGTCGACGAGACGACGTACTCGCCGCAGCTGAAGTTTCTCTGGCAAGACCGCAGCATCGCGATGGGCGCGGACCACCCGATGGTGTGGCGCCAGTGCATCGGCCGCGGCCGCGCGCTCTACTCCGCGATCGGGCACCAGGCGAAGACGTACGACGTGCCCGAAGTGAAGGCGCTCACCGAAGGCGCGCTGGCGTGGGCGATGCGCGAAGAGGGCGAGGGCTGCGAGTGACGCAAGCGGCGCCGTCGACGATTCCTGACGAGGAGATCACGCGATGAAGCTCGGACTCATGCTCGGCTACTCGGGCGCGCAGCTCTCGTTGCCGATCGAGACGATTCAGCGCGCGGAAGCGCTCGGCTTCGACTCGGTGTGGACCGCGGAGGCGTACGGCTCGGACGCGACCTCGCCGCTCGCCTACATCGCGGCGCTCACGAAGCGCATCCGCCTCGGCACCGCGGTGATGCAAGTGGCGGCGCGCACGCCGGCGCTCGCGGCGATGCAGGTCGCCACGATCGACGCGCTGGCGGGCGGCGACCGCGTGATCGCGGGCTTCGGCGTCTCGGGCCCGCAGATCGTCGAGGGTTGGTACGGCGAGCCGTGGGGCCGGCCGTATCACCGCATCAAGGACTACGTCACGATCGTCAGGAAGATCCTCGCGCGAAACGGCCCCGTGTCGCACGACGGTCCGGAGATTCAGCTGCCGTACAAGGGCCCGGGGGCGATGGGCATCGGCAAGCCGCTGCAGTCGATCCTGCACATGAACTCGCGCATCCCGATCTGGCTCGGCACCGGCACCGAGTCGAACGTGAAGCTCACCGCCGAGATCGCCGACGGCTGGCTGCCGCTCTCGTTCGTGCCGGGGATGATGAAGACGTACAAGCCGTGGCTCGACGAGGGCTTCAAGCGCGCCGGCGGCGGCAAGTCGCTCGCGCAGTTCGAGATCATGCCGATGTGCTTCGCCGCCATCACAGATGACGTGCGCGGCGTGCTGCGGCGCATGAAGGACCACACCGCGCTCTACGTCGGCGGCATGGGGCACCGTAACAAGAACTTCCACAACGACATGATGGTGCGGCGCGGCTACGGCGAAGCCGCGAAGCGCATCCAGGAGCTCTACCTCGCGGGCCGCAAGGTCGAGGCCGCCGAGGCCGTGCCGGACGAGTACCTCGACGAGGGCGCGCTCGTCGGCCCGCGCGCGCGCATCCAGGAGCGCTGGGCGGACTGGCGCGACTCGGGCGCGACGGGGTTGATCCTGAACGGCTCCACGCCCGAGACGATGGAGCTCATGGCGGAGCTGGCGCGGAAGTAGACTGCGGCGGTCGCGCTCGACGTGGGAGGTTCCGTGAAGGCCACGACGACCGAGATCGCACCGTCGATCTTCCGGATCAGCGCGTTTCACCCGGACTTCGGGATCCAGTTCAATCAGTTCCTCCTGACCGGCGACGAGCCGATGCTGATTCACACGGGGCTGCGGCAGTCCTTCGAGGTCACCGTCGCGGGAGTGCGCGCGGTCATGGATCCATCGAAGTTGCGCTGGATCGGGTTCAGCCACTTCGAGCCCGACGAGTGCGGCGCGCTCAATCCATGGCTCGCGCTCGCACCAGGCGCCCAGGCGGCAGCCGGCGTCGTGGGAGTCACCGTCATGCTCGCCGACTACGCCGACCGGCCTGCGCGCGTGATGGCGGACGGCGAGACGCTCGCAACCGGAGCGCACCGCATGCGCTACCTCGCGACGCCGCACTTCCCGCACGGCTGGGATGCGGGACTCTGGTTCGAGGAGAGCTCGCGAACGCTCTTTTGTTCAGACCTGTTCTTTCAACCCGGCGATCCCGAGCCGTTCACGCGCGCGGACATCCTGCCCGCCGTTCGCGAGGCGATCGTCGAAGGCGCGAAGGGTCCGCTCGCGCACGATCTCCCGTACACGCAAACGACCGACGCGAAGCTCGAGCGTCTCGCCGCGCTCTCGCCCGCGACGCTCGCGATCATGCACGGTTCGTCCGTGCGCACCGACGGCGCGAAGCTCTTGCGCGATTACGCGCGAATCCTGCGCGAGACGATCGGGCCGGCCGCCTCGCACTGATCCGAGTCGTTACGCCGCCGCGCGCTCCCGCTCGCGGGTTTGCTTCGGCTCGCGGCTGCCGAACTGCATCGCGCCGTCGTCGATGCGTCCCCACCCGATCATCGCCAGGTCGAGCGCGTAGTTCTGATAGAGCTTCCACGGCAGCTTCGAGCCCTGCTTCGGGAACAGGTGGATGCTGCGCTGCACGTAGCCCGACGTGAGATTCATCCAGTTCTCGGGCTGCACCTCGGGGTCGTTCAGCTCGGGCCGCGCGATCTCGTGTCCGTGCTCGGCCATGTGATTGAGCAGCTTGCACACGTACTCGCAGTTGAGGTCGGCGCGCAGCGTCCACGACGCGTTCGTGTACCCGAACGCCCACGCGAGGTTCGGCACGCCGCGCAGCATCATCCCGCGATACGTCATGCCCTCGGCGGGATCGATGCGCTCGCCATCCACGTGGACCTGCATGCCGCCGAGGAACTTCAGGTTGAGGCCGGTCGCCGTGACGATCAGATCGGCGGGAAGCTCTTCGCCCGACTTCAGGCGAATGCCGTTCGCGGTGAAGCGCTCGATCTGATCCGTAACAACTGACGCGCGTCCCTCGCGCATTGCCTTGAAGAGGTCCGCGTTCGGCACGAGGCAGAGGCGCTGATCCCACGGGTAGTAGGAGGGCGTGAAGTGCTTCGCGACGTCGAAGCCCGCGCCGAGCTCCTTCTCCACCATGCGCAGGAAGAAGCGCTTCGCACGCTCGGGCCAGCGCTTGCAGAATTGGAACAAGAGCAAGCTGCCGACGATGTTGCGCCAGCGCGTGATCGCGTACGCGACCCTCTCCGGCAGCCAGCGGCGCAGCGCGTTGGCCATGCGGTCTTCGTCGGGCGCCGAGCCCATGTAGGTCGGCGAGCGCTGCAGCATCGTCACGTGCGCCGCGGTCTCGGCCATCGCCGGCACGAGCGTCACCGCGGTCGCGCCGCTGCCGATCACGACCACGCGCTTGCCCGCGAAGTCGATGTCCTCGGTCCACTTCTGCGGGTGCACCACGCGCCCGCGGAAGTCCTCGCGCCCCGCGAACTCGGGCGTGTAGCCCTGCTCGTAGTCGTAATAACCGCTGCACATGAACAAGAAGTTGCAGGTGAAGCGAACGACCTCACGCCGATCGCCGCGCTCGGCCTCGACCGTCCAGCGCGCGGTCTCGCTCGACCACGACGCGCTCTTCACCCAGTGCCCGAAGCGGATGCGGCGGTCGATGCCGTACTCGCGCGCGGTCTCGTTCACGTACGCCAGGATCGAGGGGCCGTCGGCGATCGCCTTCGGGTTCGTCCACGGCTTGAACTTGTACCCGAGCGTGTACATGTCGGAGTCGGAGCGGATGCCGGGGTAGCGGAACAAGTCCCAGGTCCCGCCGATCGCATCGCGGCCCTCTAGAATCGCGTACGTGCGCCGCGGGCACTTGTACTGGAGGTGGTAGGCGGCGCCGATGCCAGAGAGGCCGGCGCCGACGATCAGGACGTCGAAGTGTTCGAGGGACATGGGCGAAGGGCTCCGAGGCGCGGGAGAGGCCGCGTACCTTAGGAGTGCGCAGGCGCCGGCGAAATGTCGCCCGTCACGGGGTGCGCTGCGCATAAGCTTCCGGAGTGGATGACGACCTTCGTGACCGCTTCCGCCCACCCGCGAGCGATTTGCCCGAGCCCCCCGGCTCGGGGCACGGTCGCTTCCGCATCCTGCCGGTGGTCGTCTCCGCGTTGCTCGTCGACTTCGGCGGCACCCAGATCGCGTCGATGGTGATCGCCTTCGCGGGGAACGCTGCGGCCGAGCGGGGTGTCGCGCCCGCGACGATCGCTTCGGTCTATTACTGGCTCGCAAACATCATCGGCGCGTGCTTCAGCGCTTTGGCCGGATACGTCGCGGCGCGCTGGAGCGGTGCGCGCTTTCTGGTGCACGGCGCGGCAACGGCGTTCGTCGTGCTTGCGATCAACCTGCCGACCTTCCTGACGGCCCTGATGGGTCCGAACCCAGCGCCCGTGATCGTGTCCTACTCGGCGGCGCTGCCAGCCGCGCTGCTCGGGGCTTGGTTTGCTCGCCGTCGCGCAGCGCTGCTCCAGAGCTGAGCGCGACCGGCGCGGTCGGCGATAGCGTGTCGAGCAAAGGAGACGCCCATGTCGTTCCACATCCCCGAGCACGTGCAAGAAGTCCGCGAGCGCGTGCGCCGCTTCGTCGAGGACAAGTGCTACCCGGCCGAGGAGCAGATCGAGAGCCGCGGCGACGAGAACGCGCGCGAGATCATCCGTGGCCTGATGGCTGACGCGAAGCAGCAAGGGCTGTGGGCGCTCGGGCACCCGAAAGAGATCGGCGGCGGCGGCATGCCGTTCCTCGACTACGTGTACGTGAACGAGGTCGTCGGCCGCAGCGAGCTCGCGATGGTCGGGCTCGGCACGCACTCGCTGCAGGACTCGATCATGCTGCACCTCTACGCGTCGCCGAAGTGGAAGGACGCCTACCTGAAGCCGCTCGTGGAAGGCGAGATCTTCCCGAGCTTCGGCATGACGGAGCCGCACGTCGCGAGCTCGGATCCGACGCAGCTCACCACCACCGCGCGGCTCGAGAACGGACAGTGGGTGATCAACGGCCGCAAGTGGTTCACGAGCGGCGCGAACCGCGCGGCGTACACCACGGTGATGGTGCGCACCGAGCTGGATCAGCCCGATCACGGCGCGTTCTCGATGATCATCGTTCCCACGAACACGCGCGGGTACAACATCATTCGCGACGTGAAGGTGATGGGGCAGGCGCACGGCCACTGCGAGGTGCAGTACGACGACGTGCGCGTGCCCGAGGAGAACTTGTTGGGGCCGCGCGGCGCGGGCTTCAAGATCGCGCAGAAGCGCCTCGGGCCCGGCCGCATCTTCCACTGCATGCGCTGGCTCGGTCAGGCGCAGCGCGCGTTCGATCTGATGTGCGAGCGCGCGAACAACCGCGTCGCGTTCGGCGGGCCGCTCTCGGACAAGCAGCTGATCCAGAAGTTCGTGTTCGACTCGGCGGCCGAGATTCAGGCGTCTCGCATGCTCACGCTGAGCGCCGCGGAGAAGATCGACCGCGGCGACGAGGCGCGGGTCGAGATCGCGCTGATCAAGGTGGTGGGCGCGTCGATGCTGCACAACGTGATCGACCGCGCGATCCAGGTGTTCGGGGCGAAAGGTGTTACGGAGGACACGCCGCTCGAGCGCATGTACCGGGCGGCGCGTTACGCGCGCATCTACGACGGACCGGACGAGGTGCACATCACGAACACGGCGCGACGGATTCTGTCGTCGTATCGCCGCGGGGATGGGTGGGACTTCGGGCTGCGCTGAGCGTGTGGCGGCAACTCGCGCGCGGCGATCGCGCTGATGTCCTGTCCAGGCGCGCTCCGGAGCATCGCGCTCGGCGGCGACGCGCGGCGGAGTCGCGCCGCGCGCCGCTCGCAGCGCGCGAGCACCCGCCGCGCCAGCCTTCGCGGTAGCGAGGCGCTTCGCTCTCTCACAGCGACAGGGCGGTCGCGCGAGGTGCCCCAAACGCGAGTAGTAGCCGAGTCGTGAGATGTCCCAGCGCGCGCCCCCCTCGCGCCTTTCGACGAGGAATCCGCAATGGCGCGGAGTCCCGAACTCCACGCGGAGGCTCACATGCGGCTGTTGGTTGTTTCTGCTCTTTCGCTGATGCTCGCTTCGCCCGCGCTCGCTGCGCCGATCATTCGCGTCGACTCGAGCGTGCAGGGCGGCGGGTACACCGCGTCCCACATCTACGTACCTGGCGGCGGGTCGACCTCCCAGAGTGGGACCGGCAGCGTCCTCCCCAGCAGCACCGCGTCGGGCACCCCGTTCGTCCTGGCTGCGCAGAGCGGGACGACGAGCGGAACCACGCCCGCAACGACCGCGTCATCGTTCGCCGACCTCGTCTCCGGCGCGGGCGGCCTGACTGCGATCAGTCAGGGCTCGTTCTTCGGCGCAGACCAGGCATCGGGGTTCTACAGCTACGGCGACGACTTCACCGTGGCCGTGGCTGGAGGCGGGGTAGGCACGATCGAGCTCGAGATGCGCATCACGGGAATTGTCAGTGATCTCACCAGCGTCTCGGACATCTTCGGCTACGCCGTATTCGGGGTCGGCCAGACGACGCAGTTCTCGTTCGGCCACAACGTGTTCAACCCAGCGAGCAGCGGCACCTACGTCGCGCGGCACGATGTCGGTCAGAACTTCTTCACGGACTTCGACGTCGTGAGCAGCGACCCGACGAACCTGATCTTCCGAGCGCGAATCAACGTGACCGACGGGTCCGTGATCCAGTTCCGCTCGGAGATGTCCCTCACCTGCCGGGGCGGCGCGAAGTGCGATTACTCGGATGGCTTCACGCCGCTGATCCTGCTCGGGCCCGGCGTCACGCTCACGAGCGCTGCGACCGGCGCGCCGGTGGCTTTCGCCCGCCCGGTTCCCGAGCCGAGCGCAGCGCTCACGCTCGCCTCCTCGCTCGGATGGGTCGTGCTCAGGCCGCGGAACGCAGCCTGACGCACTGAGGTCGCCTCGCGCGCCTACTTCGCGAGTGCAGCGTCGATCGCGGCGCGCACCTCGGGCGCTGTCGCTTCGGCGCGCGGGCTGAAGCGCGCGGCGACTTGGCCGTCTTTGCCGACGACGAACTTCGCGAAGTTCCAGCCGATGTCCCCGGCGCCGTCGGGCTTCGTGGCCTGAGAGGTGAGCCAGGCGTAGAGCGGCGCGCGGGCGGCGCCGTTCACGTCGAGCTTCGCGAACATCGGGAACGTCACGCCGTACTTCGTGCTGCAGAACGATTTGATGTCCGCCTCGCTACTGGGCTCTTGGCCCGCGAACTGATTGCACGGGAAGCCGAGCACGGCGAAGCCGCGCGGCGCGAGCTCTTCGTGGAGCTGCTGCATGCCCGCGTAGTGCGGCGTGAGCCCGCAGCGCGACGCGACGTTCACGACGAGCAGCACCTTGCCCTTGTAGTCGGCGAGAGATTGCTGCGCGCCGTCGATGGTCTTGTGCGAGAAGTCGTGGAACGAAGTCATGGGGCCTCCGAGTGGGGAGCGCGACGCTAACTCGCCGCGCCGGAAGTAGGATCGCGCGATGCCGCGCCGCGATCCGCAGCCCGAAGCGCGCTCGCACACCGTGCGCCAAGACCTCGCGCTCGCGTTGCGTGAAGGCCGCGCCACGGCGCGCGATCTCTCGAAGGCGGTGGGCGCGAGCGAGAAGGACGTGCTCGATCACCTCGTGCACCTCGCCAAGTCGCTGAAGTCGCGCGGCGAGGAGCTCGCGATCTCGCCCGCGGAGTGCCTCGACTGAGGCTTCGTGTTCCGCCAACGCGAGAAGCCGGCGCGTCCGTCGCGCTGCGCGCAGTGCCACGGCACGCGGCTCACGCTGCCGGAGTTCGAGATTCGCGCGCGATAGCGTGCGCGCGAGATGAAGCTCTACACCGTCCCGCCCCTCGAAGACCCGCGCGATGCGCGCACGCTGTTTCCACGCCTCGAAGCGATCGGCTACGACGGCGCCTTCAGCTTCGAGGCGAAGCACGACCCGTTCTTGCCGATCGCGGTCGCCGCGGAGCACACCAAGACGCTGCGGCTCGGCACCGCGGTGGCGATCGCGTTCGCGCGCAATCCGATGAACCTCGCGAATCTCGCGTGGGGCGCGCAGCTGCTCAGCGAGGGGCGCTTCCTGTTAGGGCTCGGCACGCAGGTGCGGCCGCACATCGAGCACCGCTTCTCGATGCCGTGGTCAAAGCCGGCCGCGCGCATGCGCGAGACGGTGCTCGCGCTGCGCGCGATCTTCGCGGCGTGGCAGCGCGGCGAGAAGCTCGACTTTCGCGGCGAGCACTACCGCCACACGCTGATGATTCCCGCGTTCGACCCCGGCCCGAATCCGTTCGGCCCGCCGCCGATCTTCGTGGGCGGCTTTGGCCCGCGCATGTGCGAAGTGGCGGGTGAAACCGGCGACGGCTTCCTCGCGCACCCGTTCAACACGCGCGGGTCCCTGACAACACTCGTGCTGCCCGCGCTCGAACGAGGCCTCGCGAAGAGCGCGCGCACGCGGCGCGACGTCGAGGTGATCTGCGCGACGCTCGTCGTCACCGCGGACGAAGAGCGCGACTTCGCGCGCGTGGTCGCCGCCGCGCGCAAGCACCTCGCGTTCTACGGCTCGACGCCCGCGTACCGCCAAACGCTCGATTTGCACGGCTGGGGCGACCTGCACGTCGAGCTGAACCGCCTCTCGAAGCAGGGACGCTGGGACGACATGGCGGGCCTGATCGGCGACGACGTGCTCCACGCAATCGCCGTCGTGGGCCCGCGCCGCGAGATCGCCGCCAAGCTGCGCGCTCGCCTCGCCGGCATCGCCGACGGCGTGAGCCTCACCCACAACCGCGCGCCGGATCCCGAGCACTGGGCGGACGTGGTGCGGGAGATGAAGCGGACCTAGGCGCCCGCCGCCCGCAGCGCGCGATTCACCAGCGCATCGAGCCGCTCCGCGAAGCGCGAGCGGTCTTTCGCGGTGAGCGCGCGCGGGCCGTGCGTGGTCACGCCGGCGCCGCGCAGGTCGCTCTTCAGCGCGCGCGTCGCGAGCGCGTCGCCGATCATGTCGGCGGTGAACTCGCGGCCGTCGCTCCCTAACACCAGCGCGCTCTTCTCGAGGCAGCGCGAGGCGAGCGGGATGTCGGCGGTGATGACGACGTCGTGCGCTTGCACGTTCTCCGCGATCCAGTCGTCCGCGGCGTCCGGGCCCTCCTCGACGACGATGAGCTGCACGCCGAAGCCGGGCGGCACGTGCATCGCCGAGTTCGCGACGAGCGCGACGGCGAGCCCGTAGCGCGTCGCGACGACGTACACCTCGTCCTTCACCGGGCATGCATCGCCGTCGACGAAGATCGCGATGGGCAAGTGGCTCAGCGGCGGCGCATGCCCGCCGGCTCCTGCTGCGTGAGGCAGTGCAGCGTGCCGAGACCCCACACGAGGTCGACGGCGTGGATGCCGACGACTGCGCGCGTCGGGAACAGCTTCGCGAGCGTGTTCAGCGCGACGCGATCGTTCGGGTCGTTGAAGGTGGGCACGAGCACGGCGCGGTTCGCGATGTAGAAGTTCGCGTAGCTCGCGGGCAAGCGCGTGCCGCCCATCACGACCGGTCGTGGGTACGGGAGCTTCACGACGCGCAGGCCGCGCACGTGGGCGAGGCGGCGCACGTTGTCTTCGGAGCGCGCGTGGTTCTCGTCCGCGGGGTCGGCCTCGTACGCGAGCACGACGGTGTTCTTCGAGACGAACCGCGCGATGTCGTCGACGTGGCCGTGCGTGTCGTCGCCGACGCAGCCCTCGCCGAGCCAGATCGTCTCGCGGATGCCGAGCGCCGCGGCGAACACGCGCTCGTAGTCCGCGCGCGTCATGCCCGGATTGCGCTCCTGCACTCTCGAGAGCAGGCATTCCTCGGTCGTGAGCAGGCGCCCCGCGCCGTTCGCGTCGATCGCGCCGCCCTCGAGCACGACGCGCTGCGCGTCGCGCGCGCCGTCGGTCGCGCTCCGTAACAAGTTCTCGCTGCGGTCGGGGCGGCACGGCAGCACGCGCGCGTGGCCGCTGATGCGCTCGATCGCGGCGCCGACCAGCACGTCGCGCTTCCAGTTCGCGTACTTCGCCCACGCGTTGAATCGCCAGCTCGCGAGCACCACGCGGCCGCGCGCATCGTGCACGAACGTGGGCGCGCTGTCGCGCAGCCACACGCGATCGTTCGGCACGAGATGCAGCCGCACGCGCTCCTTCGGCACGCCGTGTGCGGCGAGCTTCTGCTTGGCGTCGGCGCGCACGCTCGCGTCGTGGCAGAGAATCTCGACCTGCTCACTCTGCGCGAGCACGCGCGCGATCTCGGCGTACACCCACGGAATCGGCGCGAGCTTGCCGGGCCAATCGGGCTCGTGGTGAGGCCACGCGATCCAGGTCGCGCGGTGCGGCTCCCACTCGCCAGGGAAGCGCAGCGGGAACTCGGGCGTGCGCACCGTCTTCGCGCTGCGAGCCGCCATCGCGTCCCTAATTCCTCGCCTCGGCGGCGAGCCGCTTGCTCAACTCAGCCATCTCTTCGTGATGCCGCCGTACGCGTCGATGCGGCGGTCGCGCAGGAAGGGCCAGTTGCGGCGCGTCTCCTCGGCGAGCGCGTGGTCGCAGCGCGCGACGAGCGTGGCGGGCTCGGTCTTCGCTTCGGCGAGGATGCGGCCGAACGGGTCGTAGATCGTCGAATGCCCGAAGAACTCGATGCCGTCGGTGCCGGGCTCCGGCTCGAAGCCGACGCGATTCGGCGACGCGACGAACACGCCGTTCGCGATCGCGTGCGCGCGCTGGATCGTCTGCCACGCCGTGCGCTGCGCTTCGCCGAACGTGGCCTTCTCCGCGGGGTGCCAGCCGATCGCGGTGGGGTAGAAGATCACGTCTGCCCCTAACAACGCCGTGATGCGCGCCGCTTCCGGGTACCACTGGTCCCAGCAGATCAGCACGCCGACGCGCGCGTGTTTCGTCTGCCACACCGCGAAGCCGTTCGACGAGGCCGCGGCGCCCGGCACCGAGACGGCGTCGCCCGGCGCGAAGTAGTACTTCTCGAAGTAGAGCGGGTCGTCGGGGATGTGCATCTTGCGGTAGACGCCGAGCAGCGCGCCGTCCGCATCGATCACCGCCGCCGAGTTGCGGTACACGCCCGCGGCTTCGCGCTCGAACAGCGGCACGACGAGCACGACGCCGAGCTCGCGCGCGAGGGCCTGCATGCGCTGCGTGGTCGGGCCGGGAATCGACTCCGCGAGATCGAAGCGCGCCGTCTCTTCCTTCTTGCAGAAGTAGGGCGCGTTGAACATCTCCTGCAGGCAGATCACGCGCGCGCCCTGCGCGTGCGCCTCGCGGACGCGCGCGACCTGGCGCGAGGCGTTCGCTTCGAGATCCGCGTCGCCCGCGCGCTCCTGCACGATGCCGACCGTGAAAGCTGCCGTTCGCATGGCGGCGCACGGTAACGCCTGGCCGACGTTTGGGGCCTGGCGTGGAACGTCGCTGTCGCGTCACTCCGTGCCAGGCCCGAAATGGCCCTGGTCTAGCCTCGCGCCCATGTCCGCCTCCGCGCGCCGCCTCGATCGCCGCATCGTGCTCGGGCTCGCGCTCACGGCGACGTGGCTCGCGCTCGGCGCCGGCTACATCGCGCAGGGCATCGGCTGGCGCGCGTTCCTCGCGCTGCCGCCGAGCGAGCTCGCGAGCTTCCTCGAAGGCGCGGTCGCGCCGCTCGCGTTCCTGTGGCTCGTGCTCGGGCTCTTCATGCAGCAGAGCGAGCTGCAGCAGAACAGCCGGGCGCTCGCGCTGCAATCCGAGGCGCTGCAGAAGAGCGCAGAGCAGGCCGAGATTCAGGCGCGCGCAATCCATGCGAACGAGCTGCACGCGCGGCAGGACACGTTCGTCGATCTGTACGCGCTCGTGACGCGGCAGCTCGGCGTGATGGCGGCGCTGCTCTACATGTCGAGCCAGCAGCAGAGCCTCGGCGGGAGCGTGCCGCAGGAGCGCGTGAGCGAGATGTGGACGCAGCTCGGCGCCGGCGACAGCGAGGTGTTCATGCGCGGCATGCTCGCGCTCGGCGCGACGCTGCCCGCCGCCGAGGGCTACCCGCTCTTCTTCGGAACGCCCGTGCGCACGCGACACACCGAGGCCTTCATCGGGACGTTCGAGCGCTTGTTACGGAATGCCGAGGCGTGCGACCCCGACGGGCTCATCAAGGACGCGATCCTCGGCAACGGATCCGGGCGTCTGTTCTCGCTAATCATGCGCCTGCGCGACAACCCGCCGGACGGCGCGGTGTACGTGCCGGCGAGCTGAGGCTCACGCGCCCTTCACGTCGCCGACCTTCACCACCTTCGTCTCCAGCGGCGCGATCTCTTCCTCCGGCAGCAGGAAGCGCCAAAACACGCTGCCGCTCGGCCGGCCCTCGCTGTCGAGCCAGTTCGCGACGCCCGGATCGCGCGCAGCGAGCACGATCCGGAACGAGCCGTCGCGTTCGAGTTGGGTTTGCCTGCGGTTCAGCGAGATCCGCCGGTAGCGGTAGTCGAAGCTGACCGTGTGGCGATTCCAGAGCACGACGTTCGCGAAGCGGCACTTCGGAAAGCGGCCGCGCATCACGAGCGCCTCGTCGGGCGCGAGCACGAACGGGGCGGTCGAATAGACGTTGTCCTTCGCGGCGAAGCCGATCTTCGTGTTCGAGTCGTCCTTCTTCGCGCGCGCAAACTGGTTCGGAACGAGCGAAACCCACGGCGGCAGCTGGGCGGGGTCGCGGCGAGGCGGGTAGATCGTCGTGCTCAGGAAGCGCGCGACGCGGCGAATGCCTGCGGCCACCGAGGCGTCGCTCGGCGGCGGGGGCGGAGCGGTGCTGCCGATGCGCTCGATGGACAGCGGGATGTGGTGCAACTGGTCCGCCGCGATCGAGTGCTTCGTCTCGTAGTAGTGGCGCGTCGTCAGCGAGCTCGCGCCGGGATCGAGGCGCAGCCAGTTGCCGCGCTCGGGCTTGCGCGCGCTCGCGATGATCTCGAAGTCGCCGTTTCGCGCGTGCGCGAACTCGCTGTCGTTCAGCGTCGCGCCGAGGCCGCTGGGATTCGAGCCGTCCGCGCCTCCCAGCTCGACCGTGAAGCTCGTGTAGATCGCACGCGCGAGGTTGCCGCGGATGCGATACGAGTGCTCCGGCGAGACGGGCGTCAAGAAGTAGATCGCGTCGGGGTTGTCGCCGAGCAGCTTCTTCTCGGGCGTGACGGCACGCTTCCACGCGGGCCGCTCGGGCGAGGGCTCGAAGTAGACCTCGATCGCGTGGTGCAGGTGGAACATCACGAGCCGGCGCGCCTCGGCCTGATCCATCGGCCCGCGTAGGCCCCACGCGTCCGTCGCGAATGCCGCCTCGAGCTGCCCTAACACCTCGCGCAGCTCCTGCAGCGCGGCGCCGGACTCGCTGCCGTCGCTCGATGCGCTCGCGCCCTCGGGCAGTGCGCGCGCGCTCGACGGCGCGAGCAGCTCGTGCGCGGCGAGCGCGCCGAAGCCCGCGGCGCCGCCGAGAAGAAAGTCGCGTCGGTCCATGCGCAGCTCCTCCGCGGCGCGAGGTAGCACGGGGCGCCGAGCTAGCGTGGGCGCGAAGGAGAGCGCCCATGATTCGTCTCGTCTTCCTGCTGCGTCGCAAGCCCGGGATGTCGCGTGCCGACTTTCACGCCTACTGGCGCAACGTTCACGCGCCGCTCATCGCGAGCTTCCAGACGGCGCTCGACATCAAGCGCTACGTGCAGGTGCACACCATCGACGACCCGATGAACGAAGCCGCGGCGGCGGCGCGCGGGGGGATGGAGCCGATCTACGACGGCGTCGCCGAGCTGTGGTGGGACTCGGAGAAGGCGCTCGCGGCCGCGATGGCGACCGATGGCGGACGCGCGGGCGGCGCAGCCGCGCTCGACGACGAGCGCCGTTTCATCGATCTCCCGAATTCCCCGCTCTACTTCACCTACGAGTATCCGCAGGTGAACCCCACGCCCGAGCTGGTCGCTCGGCCGACGAGCCCGCTCGCGAAGCTCTACTTCCCGCTGCGCCAGCCAGCCCCGCAATCGCTCGATGCGGCGCAGCTCTACTGGCGCACCGCGCACGGGCCGCTGATTCGCTCGATGGCGCAAGGCATGGGAATTCTCCGGTACCAGCAGGTGCACTACTTCGCGTCGTCGCTCGAGCAGGGCATGCGCGAAGCGCGTGGCACGCTGACGCCGCCCTACATGGGCCACGCCGAGGTGTGGTTCCAGCGCCCGCTGCACGCGACCCCGGAGTCCGCGGAAGGAAATCGCCGCGCGATCGAGGACGAGGCGAAGTTCATCGACTTCAGGCGCTCGACGATGTTCGTCGCGAAGGAGCACGTGATCGTCGATCGGATCTGACCGCGCTCACAGCAGCGTCTGCGCCAGCTCGAATGCCTGCCGCGTCGCGAACACCATGCGCCGCGGCGCGAACGCGTCGCCGAGCACGTGCACGCGCGGGTGCTGCGGCTTCAGCTCGCGGTAGAGCGCGTCGTCGGGGATCGCGCCCGCAACGAGCACGACCGAGTCGAAGCCGCCGCGCGTCCAGCGCCGCGAGCCGTAGGTGGACGCGAGCGCGAGCACGTCCCCGCGAATCTCGGTGACGCGCGCCATCGAGACGAAGTCCACGCCCGCGTCGATGAGCCGCGCGAACATGCCGCCGTTCGAGTACTTGCCGACGAGCGGTGACGGCGCCGGCGTCTGATAGATGAGCGTGACCGCGTGGCCGAGGCCCGCGAGGTGATCGGAGACCGAGAGCGGCGCGGGGCCGTCGTCCTCCGAGATCACCGCGACGCGCGGCCCGAGCTTCGCCGCGCCCGAGAGCGCAGCCGCAGCGCCGTGTACGTGCGCGCTCGCGGCGCCGGGAATCGGAGGAATGCGCGGCGTCGCACCGGTCGCGACGAGCACGAGATCGGCGTTCGCCGCGAGCACGTCGCGTGCGGTCGCGGTGCGACCGAGCTGAACGTCGACTCCGACGCGCGCGAGGCGTGCAGCCTGATAATCGATCCAGCGCCGATACGTGTGATTGCCGCGCGCGAGGGCTGCGGTCGCGAGCGCACCGCCGATCGCGTCGCTGCGCTCCCACAGTGCGACGCGATGTCCCTGCTCCGCGCACAGCGCCGCGAACTCGCTGCCGCCGGGGCCGCCGCCCACGACGAGGATGCGCTGCGGCGCATGGGTTCGCGTGGCGGAAGCGGCGAGCGCGTGCTCGCGCGCGAAGCGCGGATTCACGCCGCAGGCGTACGGCAGGCCGTCGACGAGCTTGCGGTGGATGCACTCGTTCAGCCCGATGCACGGGCGCACGGGCTCGGCGTCGGCGCCTCGCGCCTTGTTGGGGATCGCCGCATCGGCCATCGAGGCGCGCGCCATCGCGACGAGATCGGCGTGCCCGGCGGCGAGCACTTGCTCCGCTTGCTCCGCGGACGTGACGCGCCCCGTGTACACGACGGGCAAGTGCGTCACCTGCTTCGCGCGGCCGGCGAGCGCCGCCCACTGCATGTCGTCGAACCACGGGATCGGGATGTAGCTGGGCGCGTCCCAGTTTCCGCCGACGTCGAAGCTGAAGTAGTCGACCGTGCCGTCGCGCGTGAACGCCTCGACGAAGCGCAAGCACTCGTCGAGCGCGTAGCCGCCTTCGAGAAACTCGTCGAGCGTCATGCGCAGTCCGAGCGTGAACGGGCGCCTCGTCTCCTCGCGGATGCGCTCGCAGATCTCCCGCAGATAGCGCCGCCGATTCTCGAAGCTGCCGCCGTAGCCGTCGGTGCGCAGGTTCGTCGCCGGCGAGAGGAACCACTGCACCACGTCGTCGTGGCCCGCGTGAATCTCGATCGCATCGGCGCCCGCTTCGAGCGCGATCGCTGCGGACTCGCCGTACTCGCGCACGAGCCACTTCACCTCGCTCTCGTCGAGGCCGTGCGCGACGAGGTGGCTGTTGTATCCCGCGAACGTCGCCGACGGGCCGAGCGGCATGCCGCCTTGCTGGACCATCTGCACCGAGATGACCGAGCCCGCGGCGTGAATGCGGCGCGTGAGCTCGCCGAGTCGATCGCGGTAGCGAGCGTCGCGGAAGAAGCCGGGCACGTGCGCGCCGACGCCGGTGGGCTCGAACCCGAGGGGCACCGGGTTCTTCACGAAGTTGGGCCCGCCGCCGAGCCACCGAAAGCCGCCGCGTGCGCGCGAGAGCCACACCGCGCAGTGCTGCTCGAACTCGGCCTCGCTGCCCATCAGGTTGCCGTTGCCGCCGCCGTGCGGCGGGACGACCAGGCGGTGATCGAGCGAGAGCGTGCCGACGCGGATCGGCGAGAAGACGTGGCGAAGCGCGTGAGTCATCGGCCGAGTGTGAGACAACTCGCGCGCGCTACGCGACTCCCAGCAGCGACTTCGCCACCGCCTCCGCCAACTCGATGCCGTCGACCCCCGCCGACATGATGCCGCCCGCGTAGCCCGCGCCTTCGCCGCCGGGGAAGAGGCCGCGCGTGCCGAGGCTCTGCATGTCCTTGCCGCGCGTGATGCGCAGCGGCGACGAGGTGCGCGTCTCCGTGCCGGTGAAGAGCGCGTCGCGCATCGCGAAGCCCGGCAGCTTGCGCTCGAAGGCGGGCATCGCTTCGTGGATCGCGCCGAGCGCCCAGCCGGGCAGGGCGGGGTTGTTAGGGTCGGCGAGGTTGCCGAGCGCGACGCCGGGCTTGTACGATGGCAACACGCTGCCGAGCGCCCGCGAGGGAACGCCCTGCAGGAAGTCGCCGACGAGCTGCGCCGGTGCGCGGAACTCGCCGCCGCCGAGCTCGAACGCGCGCGCCTCCCACGCGCGCTGGAACGCGATGCCGTCGAGTGGATGCACGCGGCCGCTCGCGTCGCGCCGCGCGGCGTAATCGTCGGGCGTGAGGCCCACGACGATCCCGGCATTCGCGTTGCGGTCGTCGCGCGAGTACTGGCTCATGCCGTTCGTGACGACGCGCCCGGGCTCGCTCGTGGCCGCGACCACCGTGCCGCCGGGGCACATGCAGAAGCTGTAGACGCTGCGCCCGTTGCTCGCGTGATGGACGAGCTTGTAGTCGGCCGCGCCGAGCCGCTTGTCTCCCGCGTGCGGTCCGAAGCGCGCGCGGTTGATCAGCGACTGCGGGTGCTCCACGCGAAAGCCGATCGAGAGCGGCTTCGCCTCCATGAAGACGCCGCGCGCGTGGAGCACCTCGAACAGGTCGCGCGCGCTGTGGCCGGGGGCGAGCACGACGTGATCGGCCGCGAGCTCTTCGCCGCCCGCAAGTGTCAGGGAGCGCACGCGCGAGTCGACGATGCCGACGTCCACGACGCGCTGCTCGAAGCGAATCTCGCCGCCGAGCGCCGTGATCTGCGCGCGCAGCTTCTCGACCATGCTCACCAGCCGGAACGTGCCGATGTGCGGCTTGCCCGAAGTGAGGATGTCGTCGGGCGCGCCGGCCTCCACGAGCTCGTTCAGCACCTTTCTCGTCAGGTGCCGCGGGTCGCTGATCTGGCTGTAGAGCTTGCCGTCCGAAAAAGTGCCCGCGCCGCCTTCGCCGAACTGCACGTTCGACTCGGCGTGCAGCTCGCCGCGGCGCCACAGGTCCCACGTGTCCTGCGTGCGCTTGCGCACTTCGCTGCCGCGCTCGAGCACGATCGGGCGCAGGCCCGCCTGTGCGAGCACGAGCGCCGCGAAGATTCCGCACGGGCCGAAGCCGACCACGACGGGCCGCGCGCGGCCGCTCGCGAAGAAGCGCTCGGGCGCGTGCCCGACGGGCTTGTACCGCATGTCGGGCGTCGCCGAGATCTGCGCGTCCTTCGCGTGCCGCGCGCGCTGCTTCTCCTCGGCGCCGACCTGGCAGTCCACCGTGTAGATCCACGCGATCGCGCTCTTCTTGCGCGCGTCCCAGCTCTTCTTGTGCACCGTGAACGCGCGCAGCTCGGCGTCGCGAATCGCGAGGCGCGCAACGATCGCGGCGCGCAGGGCCGCGTCGTCGTGATCGAGCGGCAGGCGCAGGTTCGTGATGCGGAGCATGTGGCGCGGAGCTTCCCGCGTGGGCGCGCGTCGCGCGAGCGAGCCGCCGGCATCGCGAGGCGCTCTCGCTCGCATCGGCGCGATAGCCTCGCTGGCATGGACGGCGCGGTGATCGGGCGCGAGGCGGAGCTGGCCGAGATCGAGGCCGCGCTTGCACCGCCGAGAGCCGGCTTCGCGGCGCTCGTGCTCGAGGGCGAGGCGGGGATCGGCAAGACGACGGTCTGGCGGCAAGGGCTCTCGTACGCGAGCAGCCACGGATACCGCGTGCTGCGCTGCCAGGCGGTGCAATCGGAGGCTCGGCTCTCTTTCTCTGCGCTCGCGGACCTGCTCGCTCCCGTTGCAGGTGCCGACTTCGCCGCGCTGCCCGATCCCCAGCGCCGGGCGCTCGACGCGGCGCTGCTTCGCGCGGACGCGGTTGGCGCCGATCCCGACCCGCGCGCGATCGGCACCGGAGTCGTCACGCTGCTCGCGGCGCTCGCCGTGCCCGCGCCGGTGCTCGTCGCCATCGACGACGTGCAGTGGCTCGATCGCGCGTCGGCTCGCGCGCTCGCCTTCGCTCTGCGCCGGCTCGAGCCGCATCCGATCGTCGTGCTGTCGACCCGTCGCGTCGGCCAGAACGGCTCAGCGAGTGGGGCGCTCGCCGCGAGCGAACGCGTGGTCCGTCTCGGGCCGCTCAGCCTCGCCTCGCTCTACCGGATCGTCGAGAAACAGCTCGGCCGCGCGCTGCCTCGGCCGCTCCTCGTGCGCATCGACCGCGCATCCGGCGGGAACCCGTGCGCGCTCGGGGGCTCGGAGGCCTCCGGCGAGCTGCCCATTCCTCCCGACCTCCATCAGCTCGTCGCGGGCGATTGCGCAAGCTGCCGCCTCGCACCCGTGATGCGTTGCTGCGCGTCAGCGCGCTCCGGCAGCCGACCCGGTCGGCGCTCGACGCAGCAGCACTCGAGCCTGCCGTCGCGGCTGGAATCGTGCGCGTCGCTGCCGAGGGCGACCGCGTCGAGTTCGAGCATCCGCTGTTCGCGGCGGGCGTCTACGCCGAAGCATCCCGCGCGCGCCGGCGGCGGCTGCATGCGGAGCTCGCCGAGAGCGCAGCCGACGTCGAGGAACGCGCGCGGCACTTGCTGCTTGCACGGCCTGCCGAGGTCGAGGACGAGCCGCTCGCCGCCACTCTGTTCGAGGCCGCCGAGTACGCGGTGCGGCGGGGCGCCGTCGAATCGGCGGCCGAGCTCGCCGAGCGCTCCGCGCAGCTCACGCCGGCGCGTCTCGCCGACGCTCGCCGGCAGCGCAGCCTGCGGGCGGCCCGGCACCATCTCAAGGCGGGAGACCCTGCGCACGCGAACCGCCTGTGCACGATGGCGCTCGACGCGTCCCCGCCGGACAGCGCACGAGCGGAAGCTCTCCTGCTGATGGCAGAGGCCGCCATGAACGAGCGGTCCACGGATGCCAGTCGGCTCCTCGAGCAGGCACTCGCCTGCGTGGGCGACGACCTCGCCCGCGCGGCGCAGATCGAAGGTGCGCTCGGCTTGGTGCGATTCGCGCAGCTCGACTACGCCGGGGCGTCGCAGCACACGGCTCGCGCCGTCGCACTCGCGGAGCGTGCGGGCGACGCCTCGTCGATCGCGGAGGCGATCGCCAACAACGCCATCGCGGATCTCGTTCTCGGCAAGGGCATCGACGAGCGCGTCCTCGAGCGCGCGCTCGCGCTCGAGGACCCGGACCGCGAAGTGCCGTTCCAGATGCCGGCCACGATGAACGTCGCCTCCGCGTATCAGTACATGGGTCGCATCGAAGTCTCCCGGCCCCTGTTCGTGAAGCTGCGGGACCGTCTGGTCGCGCGCGGCGACGAAGCCGACCTGCCCTGGGTCATGTGCCTGGTCGCCGCCGCAAGCTGGCTCGGCGGCGAGCTCGAGGGTGCCGAGCGGGAGGCCAACGAGGCAGAGCGAGCAGCCACGTTGATTGGCTCCGCGTTGTTTCGCGCGTTCGCACTCCAGGTGCGGGCTGCGACCCGAGCCCAGCGCGGCGACGCCGTCGGCGCGCGTGCCGACGCAGCGGAGGGGCTCACGCTCTCGGAGCGCATCGGTTGGGGCGCGGGTGTCGTCGACGCGCGCTGGGCGCTCGCCACGCTCGCCTTGGCTGAGGGCGCACCCGCAGCCGCAGCGGCCTGGCTGACGCCCGTGATCGCCGAGATCGAGAAGGCCGGCGTCTACGAGTAGGTGGTCGCGCGCGCACTGCCGGACGCGCTCGAGGCGCTCGTCGCCACTGGCGAAGCCGAGCGTGCCGCGCGCCTAACGCAGGCTTTCGAGGCATGGGGGCGCCGCTTCGATCGCCCCTGGTCGCTCGCCCTCGCGGGCCGCAGTCGAGGCCTGCTGCTCGCCGCCGCCGGCGACCTCGACGGCGCGAGCGCCGCCATCGACGAGGCTCTCGTTGCGCACGAGCGCCTGCCGATGCCCTTCGAGCTCGCGCGAACCCTGCTCGTGCGCGGGCAGATCCAACGTCGGCGCGGCGAGCGGCGCGCGGCCCGCGCAACGCTGGAGCGCGCGCTCGCGCTCTTTCGAGGCATCGGCGCCGCGCCCTGGGCCGAGAAGGTCGCCGCCGAGATCGCCCGCATCGGCATCCGGCGCGCGCCCGACGATCTGACGGAGAGCGAGCGGCGCGCCGCGGAGCTGGCGGCGCAGGGCCTCACGAATCCCGAGATCGCCGCGCGTCTCTTCATGGCTCGCCGCACCGTCGAGGCGAATCTGGCGCGCGCATACCGCAAGCTCGACATCCGCTCGCGCGCCGAGCTCAGCGCGGCGCTCGCGAGGCGGGCCTCTCCGCACTCCTGAAAACGAGCTGCCTCCTCAATTCATGTGGAGATGACTGACGCGCCACAGGCGCGCGACGGCGCACGCTCCGCGGCATGACGGCTTCGCTCTTTCTCGTCGAGTGCTTCTGGCCGGGCGTGACTCGGCAGCAGGTCGAGGCCGCGAGCGCGCGCGCGCAGGCGCAGACGGGCGCCGCGGTTCGCTTCCTCGGCGCGCTGCTCGTGCCGAGCGACGAGGTCGTGCTGTTTCAGTTCCGCGCGGGCTCGAGCGACGAAGTCGCGCGCGCCGCTCGCGAGGCCAAGTTGCCTTTCGATCGCGTCGCCGAGTCGATCTGGCTCGGCCCGAGCGGAGCATGAGCCCGATGGCCGGGCCCGCGGTGCCGCTCGTTCGACTTGCTGCCAACGAGCCCACCGGGCTCACAACCGCCGGAGAAACCTGATGCGCAACCGACTCCGCCGCTCCCCACTGCTCGCTCTCGCACTCATCGCGGCATTCGTGGCCGGCCAGGTCTCGGCTGGCACGCAGTTCGCGACCAGCATCAACAAAGGCCTCGTCAACGCCTTCTCGTCCGTCGGCCAGAACCTGTTCGGCGAGGCAGCCTTCGAAAGCCGCTTCGTGCCTCCGAATCCCATCTTCCCGGCGGGCTCGGTCCAGCTGTTCATGGCGTCCGACGTGGAGCTGGCGACGGGCATGAACGTGTTCGTGCCGCCGAATCCGACTACGCCCGGCGATCCATGCCGCGTGGCGATCCAGATCCGCTCGGTGCCGACGAATTCGGAAGCGCCGCTGCAGGTGGTGATCGACCCCGACGTGATGCCCGGCGGCTCCGACGTCGATCTCGTCTACGACACGCTCGCCAGCTACCGCCCGAGCCTCGCGCGTTGCGAGCAAGCGGCGGACTACCAGCCTTGATTCGGCGCGCCGCGGCCCGCCGGATCTCCATTTCTGGGGATGCAGCTTTCTGGCTCGCCATTCGAAACTAAAAACCCTCGCACCTGATTGGAGTCAACGATGAACCTGATTGCAGTTCTCGCACTGATCTTGGCAGCGGCGCCTGCTCTCGCCGGCCCACCGAAGGACATCGCGCTCGAAGTCGTCGGCACCTACGCGACCGGCGTCTATGCCGGCGGCGGCGCCGAGATCAGCGCGCACGATCCCGCGACGCAGCGGCTCTTCACGGTGAACGCCGCGACGAGCAGCATCGACATCCTCTCGATCGCGAACCCAGCGGCGCCGTCGCTCGTCGGCTCGATCTCGCTCGCGGGCCTCGGCGCGCAGGCGAACAGCGTGGCGTGGAAGAACGGCGTGCTCGCGGCCGCGATCGAGGCGAGCCCGAAGCAGAGCCCGGGCACCGTCGCGTTCTTCGACGCGAACGGGAACTTGCTCTCGGCCGTGACGGCGTGCGCACTGCCGGACATGGTCACGTGGACGCCGAACGGCCGCTTCGCGCTCGCTGCGTGCGAGGGCGAGCCGAACGACGCGTACACCGTCGACCCCGAAGGCGGCATCGCGATCATCGATGCGAGCGCGGGTGCGGCGAACGTGACGCAGGCGAACGTGCGCATCGCGGGCTTCACGCAGTACAACGGCAACGTGCCCGCCGGCGTGCGCGTGTTCGGTCCGAACGCGACGGCCGCCCAGGACTTCGAGCCCGAGTACATCGCCACGAGTCACGACTCGCAGACCGCATGGGTCACGCTGCAAGAGAACAACGCCATCGCGATCGTCGACATCGGCAGCGCGTCCGTGACGAGCGTGGTCGCGCTCGGTTCGAAGAACCACCTCGACGCGGGCAAGGCGCTCGATCCGAGCGATCGGGATGGCCCGTCGATCGCGATCGCGAACTGGCCGGTGCTCGGCATGTACCTGCCCGACGCGATCGACTCGTTCCGGATCAACGGCACCACCTATCTGGTGACGGCGAACGAAGGCGACTCGCGCGCCTACCCGGGCTTCGACGAAGAGCGCCGCATCGGCGCGACCAACGTGGTCCTCGATCCCACGGTGTTCCCCAACGCTGCGACGCTGAAGTCGAGCGCACGGCTCGGGCGCCTGAAGATCACCGCGACGCGCGGCGACATCGACAACGACGGCGACTTCGACCAGCTGCACGTCTTCGGCGCTCGCTCGATGTCGATCTGGAGCGCGAGTGGCGCACTCGTGGCCGACACCGGCGACGAGCTCGAGCGCCTGACCGCGCTCACCGGCGTCTTCAACTCGGACAACGCCAACAACAACACCTTCGACCAACGCTCGGACGACAAGGGCCCCGAGCCCGAGGCGGTGGTCGTCGGCAAGGCGTTCGGCCGCAGCTACGCGTTCCTCGGCCTCGAGCGCATCGGCGGCGTGGTCGTGTACGACGTCGAAGACCCCGCCGCGCCGCGCTTCGTCACGTACCTCAACAACCGCAACTTCGCGGGCAACGCTGCGGCGGGCACCGCGGGCGATCTCGGTCCCGAGGGCATCCTCTACATCAAGGCCGAAGACAGCCCGACCGGCGACAACCTCGTCGTGACGAGCAACGAGATCAGCGGCACGGTGACGATTCTGCGCGTGGTGAAGGTGAACTAGCGAGCGAAGGTCGAACAGTGGCCTCGCTGGTTGTTGGGGCTCGGTTTGCGCAGTTCGCGCCGTCTGCGCGGGAGGTCGGTGCCACCGGCCTCCCGCGTTTCATTCGAGCGCGACGAAGATCGAGCGCCGCGGCTCGGGATCGAGCGCGCGGCTGATGTGCCCGCGCCCGGTGGTGTCCTCCGCGAGCAGCACGTCGCCCGGACCGAGCACGCGCTTCTCGCCGCTGCCGATCTCGATCTCGACGCGGCCGCCGCTGAGCATGATCACGTACTGCCGCCGCGGCGCGTTGTGGAAGTCGTAGTCGTACCCCGCGCCCGTCTCGCGAAACAGGATCGACTTCGCATCGAGCGGTTTCGACATCGCGCCGATCGCGCCGAAGTCGCGCAGGTCGATCTCGAGATCCTCGAAGTGCGATTCGCCGTCGGGGCCGCTGTAGACGCGCGTGATGCGTTGGGTGGGCATGCCCGGATCTTGGCGCAGGAACGCGACACTCAGCGCGCGGTCGCGAGCTCCAGCCAGATCTCGTTGCGCCTCAGGAACGGCAGCGAGAACGGCGAGTTGAAGCGCGCCCAGAGCGGCTCGCCCACGAACGCGAGTGCGTCGCGCCGGAGCGCTCGCTCGAGCGTCTGCAACTCGGCCTGGTAGCGCGACTGCGACCAGCCTCCGCTGTAGCGGCGCACCGCGACGCTGCGCGCCGCGACCTCGCGCAGTTGCACGCGCCGATCCTTCGGCTCGGGCAGCGAGGCGAGCGTGTAGCCGGCGGGCATCGTGAACTGCACGAGGTAGGTGCCCTCGCCCGCGGCTCGCTCGATCACGGGCGCGGTCATCGCGATCTTTTGCGAGCGCGCCGTCGTGACGGGGGCAGTCATCGCGATCGACTCTCGCGAGCGGTTCTCGCCGAAGATGTAGGCGGCCAAGACGCGAAACCCCGCGTTGCCGGCGCTCTCCTGAGTTCCCTTCACCTCGACCTCGGCGACGACGTACGGCCCATAAGCGCGCAGCTCGTAGTCCGGTCGGCGCTCGACGACCTGATAAGTCGGCTCTTCGATGGCCATGGCACCCCCGGCGCTCAGCGCGGAGCCTGCCAGCATCGCGAACGCGACGAGCGAGAGACCGCGGCGGCGCATCGAGAGAGCTCTCCAGCAGACGCCCAACATCGCCGGCAATCTGTCATGCCGAGCGCCCTTTGGCGAGAGGACGCGACTGGCTCCGCAGCCGCCTGGAGGCCCAGCGGGGCGCTTCCGGCCTCCCATCGCCCGGGCTGGTTCGCGACAGCGGCTGTGGCTAGTCGTCTGAGCGAGAAGACTCGCCGTGCGCTCGCCGCTGCTCGCGGCGACGGAGGGCGCCTCACCCCGACGACGCGTCTGCCACCGGCCCGAGGTCCCCGATCATGCACTTCACGCTGCCGCCGCCCTTCTTCAGAAACTCGCTCACGTCGACCGTGATCGGCGTGACGCCGCGCTCGCGGATGCGGCCTAACAAGGCATCCGAGATGCCGCCGGGCAGGATCAGGAAGGACTCGCTGCCGCGCGTATAGGTGAAGGAGTTGGCGGCGTAGCGCTGCGCGTCGGCCTCGGGGATCTCGATGAGGTTCTGTGCGCCGAACGCGGCGGCGAGCTTCTCCCAGCCGCCACGCGCGAGGGCGGCGCGGTAGGCGAGCAGGAGCTCGCGGCGCGGGCCGAAGGCGCAGAGTGCGGTGTCGCCGTGGTAGTGCGCTTCGAGCACGAGCTCGATCCGCAACACGTCGCGCGGTTCGACGATCTCGCGCAGCAGCGGCTCCACCGCGATGTCGGTGCGGAAGCCGTACACGCGTTTCCATGGCGGGATCGCGAGCGCGGGTACGAAGCGCTGCTTCTCGATACCGCCGTGCGTGAGCACGTATCGGCCCGCGACGGGGAAGAAGTCGGCTTCGCCTTCCATGCGGAAGCGCTCGGGGATCTCGCGCACGTCGAAGCCGAGCTGCTCGAGCACGCGGCGGTAGTGGGGCTTCTCGCCGGCGCGCGTGGGCAGGAGGTTCGCGAGGTAGAAGCGCTTCTCGCCGTGCGGCTTCTCGGCGTCGACTTCGGTGAGGAAGCCGGCGTTCGCGGGGTAGACCATCCCCGGTTGCGCGGGATCGGGCGGCACGACGACGACGCGGATCCCGAGGTCGCTGAGCAGATCGCGCAGCTGCGCCCACTGCTTCTGCGCGAGCGCGCGGTCGACGCTGCGCTTCGTTCCCCAGCGGGTGCGAGTGTGCGGGTTCGCGCCGCCTTTCACGCTGAAGTGGGCGGGGTCGCCCATGAGGATGGTGCGTTTCATGGTCATCGGATTCTCACGCGTAGGTCGGAGTTGTTACTGGCGTCGCGCCTCGCGCCGGGCCGGGCGCTGCTGCGCGGGATGGCTCGCTCGGGGCTTGCCGGTTGAAGGTGCTACGCGGGCGCTTGGCCGCGCTGCGCGTCGCTCCGCTCGCGCATTCTCGCGCCCCTCGCTGCGCTTGATTCCCGCTCCGCAGCGCCCGGCCCGGCGCGAGGCGCTCCTCGGTGGGGGAGCACGGTCGTGACTTTGTGGGGAACGGCGCAGCCATCGCGGCCTCGAGCCGCTCTGGCTGCGCTGCGCGCGTAGTTGCTTCATCGGTCATCGAGGATGGCTCGGAGATTCGTCGTCGTGTTCCACAGCGAGCGGTAGCGAGTTGTTACGGCTCGGGTACGCCGGGCGGGAGGCTCTTTGCGTCGAACGGCTGCTCGTTCAGCGTCATGGACTGGGGTTCGGTGCAGTAGAGCGTGGCGAGGACGGCGGCGGGGCGGTGGTTGCCGCTCTTCTTGCCGCCGCCGAAGGGGAGCTTGCCGCTCGCGCCGATCGTGCCGCGGTTCCAGTTGAGAATGCCGGTCTGGATGCGGCCCGCGCAGTGCTCGAAGTGCTTGCGCTCGCGCGTCATCACGGAGGCGGCGAGGCCGAAGTCGGAGTCGTTCACGGCGGCGATCGCTTCGTCGAGATCTGTTACGGCGTAGAGCGCGGCTTCCGGGCCGAAGATCTCTTCGCGTTGGTACGCGTGCGTCTGCGCGGCGGAGCCAAAGCGCGTGAGCGCGGGAGCGACGTAGGGAGCGATGCGCGCGATCTCGCCGCGGAAGATGCGCTCGCCGCCGGCGTCGCTCGCGAGACCGCGGTAGCGCATCACTTTGTCGAAGGCGGCGCGCGAGACGAGGGGGCCCATGAACACGCCGGGCTCGAGCGGCGGGCCGATCTTCATGCCGGAGAGCACGCGCACGAGTCGCTCGGTGAACTCCGCTTCGATTTCGCGATGCACGAACACGCGCGAGAGGCACGAGCAGCGCTGGCCTGTCGTGGCGGCGATCGAGAGCGCGGCCTCGGCGGCGGCGAGGCGCAGATCGGCGTCGCGCCACACGATCATCGCGTTCTTGCCGCCCATCTCGAGCGCGAGAATCTTGCCGGGCTGATCGAGCGTGGCCTGCGTGAGCGCTCGGCCGACGTTCCACGAGCCGGTGAAGAGAATCCCGTCGACGTGCGGGTGGAGCGCGAGCGCTTGGCCGGCGGGTGCGCGGCCCTGCACGAGCTCGAAGACGCCGCGCGGCAGGCCGGCGTCGCGCAGTGCGCGCATCAGCCACTCGCCGACCGCGGGCGCGAGGTCGCTCGGCTTGAACACGACGCAGTTCCCCGTAACGAGTGCGGGCACGATGTGGCCGTTCGGGAGATGCGCGGGGAAGTTGAACGGGCCGAGCACCGCGAGCACGCCGCGCGGGTGGAACACGGCGCGCGCCGTCGGGCCCGCCTCGATCGGCGCCACGAAGCGCATGCCGTCGTCGAGCGTGACGTCGACCTTGGGCGCGATCAGCGCCGCCTCACCGCGCGCGTCCCAGAGCGCCTTGCCGACTTCGCGCGCGATCAGCAGCGCGAGCGCTTCCTGCCGCGCCTTCGCGATGTCGCGGAAGCGGCGCAGCACTGCGGCGCGCGCCTCGAAGCCCGCGTCGCGCCACGCGGGAAACGCGGCGCGCGCGCGCAGGACCGCCTCGTCGATCGCGGGCTCGTCCCAGATCGGGAAGCGCCCGACCTCGTCGCTCGGGTCGGCGGGGGGGGACGCTGCGGATGACTTCGGGCATCGTTCAGGGCTGCTTGTTAGGGGAGCGGAGTCACGTGCACGCGCTCGCCGCTCTTGACTGCGAGGGCTTCGCGCACGTCGGCGGACACGAGCGGCGCGCCCTCGGCGTCGACCGGCACCACGGTGGCGCGGAAGCGGCCGCCGGCCTCGGTCGAGAGCAGCGCGAGGTTCGCGTTCTTCGTGCCCTGTGAGCCGCGCGGCACGCCGGGCAGCACGAGCTCGCGGCGCTCCCGTACCGACACGATCGCGTCGCGCGCCGCGCCGTAATAAGGGCCGCCGTCGAACGGGTCGACTTGGTTCATCGGGAAAAAGCCGATCTTCTCGAGGATCGCGACGGCCGCCTTCGCGGTTTCGTTCGGCTGCCCGATGATCTTCTGCGTCTCTTCGGGGAACAGCGCGACGTAGACCGGGTCCACCGGGAAGAGATCCGCGATGAACTGCTTCGTCTTGGCCGAAAGATGGTCCGCGGTGCGGAAGTCGAGGCCGGTGAACTTCGCGCCGAATGCGTCCCAGAGCCGATTCTTCCCCGGCGCGTCGAAGCGCGAGAGCATCTCGGCGATCACCTGCTTCTCGAAGCGTCGCGGGTGCGCGGCCATGTAGGCGAAGCGCACGATCGAGAGCGCCTTGCCCGCCTTGCGCGGGTGGTGGCGATACGCCGGGTCGATCACGAGGCCGCCGATCTCGGTGGGGCCATCGGTGGTGGACTGCAAGCGCAGCTTCTTGTGCAGGAAGCGCTTGTCGAGCTCGGGGCTGCGGCGCTCCTCGGTCGAGACCTCGAGCCAATAATAAGGGCGACCCGGACGGCCGTGCTTCGCCATGATCAGCGAGGTGCCGATCGTCTTCTTCGCGTCGAGGTCTTCGAGCGCGAACATGTAGATCGCCTCGCGCCAGTCGAGCGAGTCTTCGCCGCGCGCCGAGCGGAACGAGCGGCCGCTGAGCGCGATGCGCTCGACGAGGAACTGCGGGTCGGCCGGCAAGTTCATCGAGTCGAGCAGCTTGGCGAGGGCGACGAGATCGTCGAGATCGCCCTCGTTCACGGGCCTGAGAATCAACATGCGAGTCCCTTCTCGTTCGCGACGCGCCGCATCGCGCGCTCGAGCGCAGCGAAGCCCGCGTCGAGCTCTTCATCAGTCACGTTCACCGGCAGCAGCATGCGGATCTTCATCGGATCCTTGCCGGCGCCGAACACGATCACGCCTTCGTCGAATGCGGCTTTGAGAATCGCGTTCACGGTCGCGGGCGCGCCGTCGAACGGAGTGAACGCCTGCATCGCGCCGATTCCGCTGCGCGCGCCTACCGCGTTCGGCATGCGCGCCGCGAGCGACACGAAGCGAGCCTCGACGCGCCGCGCGATGCCGGCGACGCGCCAGTTCGCGCCGAGGAATCCCTCGCCCGCGAGCTTCTCGATGATGCGCGCGCCGACGGTCATGCCCACTGTCGCGCCGGCGTAGGTGCCCGCGACGAGTCCTTCGCGTGGGTTGTAGTCCTTCGTGTAGAGGACTGCGCTGCCCTGCAGGACCTTCCCGACCGTGACGAGATCGACGTACTGCTCGAGCCCGAGCGTCTTGTGCGCGAACAGCTCGCCCGTGCGCGCGAAGGTCTGCACCTCGTCGACCCACACCGCGATCTTCGCCGCGCGGCAGCGTTCCATCAGCGCGACGAAGAACTCACGCGGCGCGGTGTTGAAGCCGCCTTCCCCCTGGACGAGCTCGAACAGCATGCCTGCGACCTGACACGGGTAGCGCTTCAAGTGCGCGTCGAGCACCGCGAGCGAACGCTGCGTACCGCCTTCCACGCGCGGATCGAAGAACGGCACGTAAAGCACGTTGCCTCGAAGCGGCAGGCCCTCGCGGAAGCCGGGCTTGTCGGTCAGCTCGGCCATCGTCGTGGTGCGGCCCGCGAAGGCGTTCTCGAACGCGATGACGAAGTGCGCCGGGTAATGCTTCTGCCAGATCATCTTGATCGCGTCCTCGTTCGCCATCGCGCCCGAGAGCGAGAGCCAAGCGTGAGCAAGCCGCGGCGACGCGTGGCTCAACAACAAGCGCGCGAGGTGCAGCTGCTCGAGGCCCGGCGCGAGGTTGCCCTGAAACACGATGTCGCGGGCGGCCGCGATCACCGCGCTCTCGAGCAGGTCGCGCTCGGAATGGCCGAACGCGTAGACGCCGATGCCGCCGATGAAGTCGAGCACGCTCCGGCCGTTCGCGAGGCGCACGCGCGCGCCTTCGCCGAGGCCGGAGAGCACGAGGGGATAGAAGAGGGGGCGCCCGCGCACGTCGGCGAGCTGCTGCATCGCGGCCGCGTAGCCCTCCGCGTCGAGCGGGCGCGCGGCGATCTCGCGCTGCACCGCGTCCACCAGCGCACGCGCGGCAGCCTTCACGGCGGCGGAGTTCGAGACGGCTTCGAGTGAGGCTTCCGGGGTCGGCATGGCGCAGCAACTTATCGGCAGAATTTCCGGTCGCTTGGGCTCGCCCGCCCAGACCGCTTCGATCGCACGTCTCCGCTCGGGCTGAAGTCCAGTCAGTCGCTCGCGTTGGGCGAACGCCACGCCGAAGGCGGGCCGCATTTCTCCATTGAACGCGTTTCGCGCCGCGCCGATACCTTCGGCCATGTCCGCAGAGCTCGAAAACCCGCGCCGCCGCCGCGAGACGCTGCGCCGCGAGCGCACGCACCACATCGCGCGCAAGCAGGCCCTGCAGGCCACCGTGCCCTACCTCGCGGTGGTGCGCGCGCCGCGTCACCCGCGCGCAGGCCGCGAGATGGGCCGCGAGTTCACGGTCGCCACCTACAACGTGCACCGCTGGTCGGGCCTCAACGGCGCGAGCACGCCCGACGCCGCGCGCGCCGGGTTCGTGATCAGCGAGCTCGGCGCGGATGTGATCGCGCTGCAAGAAGTTCTCAGACCGTTCGAGGGCGACGATCCGCTCGAACGCATCGCCGACGCGCTGCACCTGCACGTCGCGTTCGCGACGGCGCGCGTGCATCGGCTCGGGGAGCTCGGCAACGCGATCCTCTCGCGCTGGCCGATCACCAGCGTGTTCACGCTCGACCTCACGTTCTCGAACGTCGAGCGCCGCTCCGCCGTGGCCGCGCAGTTCACCACCGACAACGGGCCCGTCGCGATCGTGGCGACCCACCTCGCGCTCGTGGACCGCACGCGCCGGCAGCAGGTCGATCAGCTGCTCGGCCATCCGCGCCTGCAGGGGCCCGTCGTGTTGTTAGGCGACATGAACGCGTGGCGGCGCTGCAAGGCCACGAAGGCGCTCGACGCCGAGCTCGGCGGCGGGGCCGAGTTCCCGCGCACGTTCCCCGCCGCGAGCCCACTGCTCGCGCTCGATCGCATCTACGCGCGCGGCGCCGACGTGAGCGAGATCGCCGCGCACAAGACGCCCGCGGCGAAGCGCGCGTCGGACCATCTGCCCGTCGTCGCGAGAGTGAAGCTCGGGCGCGAGTGAGCCGGAGCGCGCGGCTATCGTCGCCGCGTGCGTCTTCTCCTCCTCGCCACGCTCGCTGCGCTCCTCGTCGGCTGCGCGGCGACCTCCGCTACGCGCCTGTTTCGCTCCGGCACCGCGGCGCTGGACCGCGGCGACGAGATCGCCGCCGTGCGCGATCTCGAACAGGCCGCGCGCCTCCTGCCGGGCTCTTCCGCCGTACAGAACCACCTCGGCCTCGCGTACGCCGCCTCACGGCGCGACGCCGATGCGCTCGCCGCGTTCGAGCGCGCGGTCGCGCTCGACTGTGACAACCAAGCCGCGCAGCAGAACCTCGCTCGCGCGCGCGCCCACGCGGCTCGTTAGCGTCTCGCGATGGCGAACGAGCTCGAGCAGAAGGCCCTCGCGAGCTACCTCGAGGACCACAACCTCAAGCACACGAAGCAGCGCGAGGCGATCCTCGACGTCTTCCTCGAGACGCGCGGCCACATCACCGCCGAGTCGCTCTTCAACAAAGTGCGCGAGGCGCACCCGGGCGTCGGCTTCACCACCGTCTACCGCACGATGAAGCTGCTGTGCGACGCCGGCCTCGCGATCGAGCGCCACTTCGACGACGGCGTCGCGCGCTACGAAATCGAGCACGAGCACCACGACCATCTCGTGTGCACGCGCTGCGGCAAGATCGTCGAGTTCGAGTGCGCGATGATCGAGCAGGCGCAGGAAGAGATCGGCAAGCGCTACGGCTTCCGCTTGTTACGGCACCGCCACGAGCTCTACGGCCATTGTCCCGAGTGCCAGAAGCGCGAACGACCTCTGCGGTGACGGGCCGCGAAATCGTGCTCACGGAAGCGCAGCGCGCGCGGCTCGCGCTTCCCCGATACCCGCGCAGCGCGAAGTACGACGCCGCGTGGGCGATCGCGAACATGATGGGGCCGAACGCGCTGTGGCTGATGGAAGCGCTGTGCGCGGCGCTCGCGCTCGAGCCGGGCATGCGCGTACTCGACCTCGGTTGTGGCAAGGCGATCTCGTCGATCTTCCTCGCCCGAGAGTTCGGCGTACGCGTGTGGGCCGCAGACTTGTGGATCGCACCGACCGACAACCTTGCACGCATCGAGCAGGCTGGCGTTTCGGATCTCGTGTTCCCGCTGCGCGCCGAAGCGCACGACCTGCCCTTCGCGGAGCGCTACTTCGACGCGGTCGTGAGCGTCGACGCGTATCACTATTTCGGCACCGCGGATCTCTACTTCGCGCAGCACGTGGCGCCCATCGTCAAGCCGGGCGGCCAGTTCGGAATCGTCGTCCCCGGTGTCGCCGCGGAGCTGACCGAAGCTCCGCCGCGCCTCACCCCGTACTGGGATCCCGCCTTCTCGAGCTTTCACAGCCCTGAGTGGTGGCGCGGAAACATCTCGCGCAGCGGGCGCGCGACCGTCACGACGGCCGACCGCCTGCCAGAGGCGTGGCGCGACTGGCTGTCGTGGCAAGAGGTGTGCGCCGAGGCGGGGATGCGACCCGAGGCCGCGCGACGTGAGGCGGAGATGCTGCGCGCGGACGCCGGCGAGCTGCTCGGCTTCACGCGCCTGGTCGCGCGCGTGACCTGAGAATCATTCAGTCGGGGGCGCGAGCCGCCGAAACACGTGGCATGGCGCGCCAGCAATACATCGAGTGCCCGATTTGCGACACCGACATCGCGCTCGAAGGCGCGAAGCCCGGCGACGAGATCTTCTGCGGCTACTGCGGCGCGCCGATCACGCTCGCGAAGGGCACGGACGAGGAGTCGTTCGAGGCCGAGGAGTACTGAGCGCTCAGTAGCGCGGCAGCTTGTCGCGCAGCTCCGCGAGCTTTGGCGCCGCCGCGTCGCGATTCGAGAGCGTCGGCACGAGCACCGGCCACGGCACCGCGAGCTCCGGATCATTCCACGCGATCGCGATCTCGCTCTTCGGCTGATACGGCTCGGTCACCTTGTACTCGACCTCGGCGGTCTCGCTGATCACGAGAAAGCCGTGCGCGAAGTTCGGCGGGATCCAGAGCTGGCGGAAGTTCGTGGCCGTGAGAGGCGTCATGAAGTGCTTGCCGAACGTGGGCGAGCCGATGCGGATGTCGACCGCGACGTCGAGGATCTCGCCCGCGATGCAGCGCACGAGCTTGCCCTGCGCGGGATCGAGCTGGGCATGCAGGCCGCGCAGCGTGCCCTGGCGCGAGCGTGAGTGGTTGTCCTGCACGAAGGGCGCGCTGATGCCGTGCTGCGCGTAGCGCTCGGCGCGGTAGGTCTCGAGGAAGAAGCCGCGTTCGTCTTGGTGCACGAAGGGCTCGATCAGAAGGACGCCGGGGAGGGGTGTTTGGTGAACCTTCATCGTGGGGGCTCGTTCGTTGCGCCGCGCCGTGCGGGGGGCCGGGGGCTGCTGCGCGCGATGGCTCGCTCGGGGCTTGCCGGTTGAAGGTGGCACTTGGGCGCCTGGCGGAGTGGCGTGGACGGTTTCCGCCGGCTTGCTCGCGCCCCTCGCTGCGCTTGATTCGCGCTCCGCAGCCCCCGGCCCCCCGCACGGCGCTCCTCGGCGAAGAGGCCGAACGCTCTGGGTGTTAGGGCGGGCGAATCTTCGGCGGCTGCGAGCCGCCGAAGATTCGTTGCGTGCTGGGATGCTCGTGCGCGCAGCGAAGATGAGTTGCCCGAGATCACCTCGGCTCCTTCGCGATGCGCGTCAGGTAAGCGCCGTAGGCGTTGTTCTTCATCTCGGCGCCGAGGCGGAGCAGTTGCTCCGTGTCGATCAGCTGCATGCGCCAGGCGATCTCTTCGATGCAGGCGACCATCAAACCTTGGCGCTCTTGGACTGCCTGGATGTATTGGCCGGCTTGGAGCAGCGACTCGTGCGTTCCGGTGTCGAGCCAGGCGAAGCCGCGGCCCAACAGCTCTACGCGCAGCTGGCCGCGCCTCAGGTAGGCGAGGTTCACGTCCGTGATCTCGAGCTCGCCGCGCGCGGAGGGCCTCAGCGCGGCGGCGACGTCGCTCACGTTCCGGTCGTAGAAGTAGAGGCCCGTGACCGCCCAGTTCGACTTCGGCTGCTTCGGCTTCTCCTCGATCGAGATCGCGCGCTGCTGCGCGTCGAGCTCGACGACGCCGTAGCGCTCGGGGTCGCGCACGAAGTAGCCGAACACCGTGCCGCCCTCTTCGCGCGCGCCCGCCGCGCGCAGCGTCTCCGAGAGCCCGTGCCCGTAATACAGGTTGTCGCCGAGCACGAGCGCCGCAGGGCCGCCCGCGAGGAACTCGCGCCCGATCGTGAACGCCTGCGCGATCCCTTCAGGCTTCGGCTGCACCGCGTACGAGATCGACATCCCGACGCGCGCCCCGTCCCCTAACAAGCGCTGGAAGTTCGCCTGATCCTCCGGCGTCGTGATCACGAGCACGTCGCGAATCCCCGCCAGCATCAGCACCGACAGCGGGTAGTAGACCATCGGCTTGTCGTACACGGGCAACAGCTGCTTCGAGACGCCACGCGTAATCGGATACAGCCGCGTCCCCGTCCCGCCCGCGAGCAAAATCCCGCGCCGCGTCACAGCCGAACCCCAACACCACGCACTCTCCGAGAAGCGCGCATCAGCAACCAAGCAGGCAACGACGCCGGAGCCGCTCGAAGCGGCGACGGCGTCGCCCGCCTCCCACCCCGCGATGAACCCCTCCGAAAACGAGGAGCGCCGCGCGGCGCGGCGCCCGCGCGGGCCTAACAAGCGGCACGTCGGCTCTCTCAAGGCAAAAACGCTCCGACGTTCGCCAGCTTCCGCGGCAGATACTCGTCGATCACGTAGTTCAGCCCCCACTTCGCGAGCGCCTGCTGTTCGGCGCGCACGCCCATTTGCAGCAGATCGTTCATCGCCTTCTGCCAAGGTTTGTGCGCCTTGAAGAACGGATCGTTCTTCAGCGCATCGCGCGCGCGCTTGATGTCGACGTCGAGCAGCGGGTGCGTCGGCAGCTGGTAGTCGCGGATGTCCTGCGGCGTCACGCCGAGGAAGCGCGCCTGGGGCACGCAGAAGAACTGCGAGAGGTGCGCCGCGTTGCCCGAGCCCACTTTCAGCGTGCGATAGATGTTCGAGATGCCGTACGGATCGCAGTCGACGAACGCGTAGACGGGAATCTTCGATTCGTCGGAGAGCTTGCGGATGAAGCGGCGCGTCGCGCGCGTGGGCACGCCCGCGAGCGAGACGAGGATGCAGTCCGCGGTCTGCCAGAACTTGTGGCTCTGCAGGCGCTGGAACACGCCGCCGGTCTCGATCGCGAGGATGAACTTCGCGTCGGTCTCGAACGAGAGATGCTCGACCGTGCTCGGGATCGAGTACGCGCCGCTGCCGAACCTCGTGCAGTCGATGCGCTCCACCTCGCCCGTCTCGCGATCGGGATCGAGCACGACGAGGTTGCCAGCGACCGCGCCGCCGTGCTCGTCGGGAATGAAGCGGAGCTGCTCGCGCGAGAGCCCGCGCACCGAGAACATCGCCTCGATGTCGTCCATCACCGCGTCGCTCTCGGTCTGCTCGTCGAAGCGCGCGTCGTTCCAGTTCTTCGACTGGTAGTAGGCGTCGCGCTTCGTGGCGAAGTCGTTCGTCTCCACGAGCTGCTTCGAGAGGCCCATCATGCGCAGCGTCTGCGCGAAGCTCTTCACCGTGTTCACGGTGAGCGTGCGCACCTTCTTCTGCTTGCCGATCTCGAAGTAGCCCTTCGCCTCTGCGTACTTCACGTTCGCGAGCGAGCGAATCGGAAACGCGAGGTCGGGCTTGCCGCGCTTGTTCACCTGGCCGTGCACGCCCGATGCGCTGTCGCGAATCGCGCCGACCGTCACGTCGTCGAGCGCGGAGTTCTTGCGCCGGATCTCTTCGGCGCGCTTCTGCGCGTCCTTCTCGCTGATGCTCGGCGCGGGCTTCTTCTTCGCCGCCGCCGCTGCCTTCGCCTTCTTCGCGGCCATCACACCTTCCGGCTCTTCTCGAGCATGTGAGTGAGGTTGGCGACGACCTTGTCGCGCTCCTTGTCGTCGAAGCCGAGAATCTCCTGCAAGCCGATCGCGACCTGCGGCAGATACTTGTCGATGTACGAGCGCTTCTTCGCCTCGTCAGCCTCGCGGCGCCGCTTGCGAATGAACATCGCGACCTGCCGGCCGCACTCCTGCAGCGCGAGGCGCATCTCCTTCACGATCTCGTCGTAGTGCGCGATCGCTTCCTTGCTCTCGCTCGTGAACGGCACCCACACGCTCGCGATGTGGATCATCACGAGCATCGGGCCGACCGGCAGCGCGCCCTTCGGCTGCTGCAGCTGGTACGAGCGCCAATCCGTGCTGATCACCGCCTTCGTCGCCGCGCACGCGCCTTGCTGATACTGGAGGGGCACGCGGTTCGCGTAGCGGTAGAGCGTGATCGCTTCTTCGGCGGAGAGATCGCCGCCGTACGCGAGGCCGGCCTCGATCAAGAACGGGTTGCCGCGGTAGACGACGGGCTTGCGCGTGACGGTGGCGTAGAAGTCCGCCTTCACCTCTTGCTTCAGCGCGCTCTCGATCAGCTTCTCGCCGATCGGCGCGATGCAGTCGGTCGGCGGCGCCATGATCTTCGTCGCCTGGATCGCGCGGTGAACCTTCTCCGCCTCTTCGCGCGTGATCTCCTGCGGGCGGCGATTGCTCTTCACGTTCGCCTTCTCGCAGATCTCGTCCGCGAGCCGGCCCGAGAGGCGCGAGAAGTCGTTCTGCAAGCAGCTGCGCAGGTTGCGCGCCTGCGTGTCGCGGAACATCTGCATCAGCACGCCGAGCTCGACGCCGTACGGATGCGGCTTGATCTCCGCGGTCTCCGGCGGCAGCTCCTTCGTCACGCGCTCGAACAGAATCGCGCCGTTGGTCTTGTCCGGGCTCGGCGGCAGGTACTCGATGCGCGCGTGCGGGTTCGCGAGGGCGATCTGGCGCACGTAGGCGTCGACCGACTGCTTGCCGCCGCGGTACGCGCCCTCGAGCTCGATCTCGACGCGCGTTCCGTGCGCGTGATGCCACTCGACCGTCTCTTCTCGCGTGACGCGCGGGTCGTTCGTCTTCGTGTCGATCACGAGCTCGAACAGGTGCGCGGGCTTCTTGTCGCCCGTGCGCGTGACGATCCGCACGGGCTTGCCCGTCGTGAGCAGCCCATACATGCCCGCGGCGCTGATGCCGATGCCCTGCTGGCCGCGGCTCTGGCGCAGGCGGTGGAACTTCGAGCCGTAGAGCAAGCGCCCGAAGATCTTCGGCACCTGCTGCTTCACGATGCCGGGGCCGTTGTCCTCGATCGCGACGCGGAAGCGCGTCTCCTCGAGCTGCACGATCTCGACGCGGATGTCCGGCGCGATGCCAGCCTCCTCGCACGCGTCGAGCGAGTTGTCGACCGCTTCCTTCACGGTCGTGAGGAGCGCCTTGGCGGGGTTGTCGAAGCCGAGCAGGTGGCGGTTCTTGGCGAAGAACTCGGACACCGAGATGTCGCGCTGCTTCTTCGCCATGTCGGCCGCGGTCGCGCTGGCGCGCGCCTTCGGCGCTTTTCGCCGGCCGGCGTGGTCGTCGCTGCCCGTCTCCGGCTCCTCGGCGGGCGCCGGCTCTGCCGCGGCGCGCTTGCTCGCCGCGCTCATCGCCTCGCTCGCGGGCGCATCGCTCGCCGCCCCCGGCGCAAACAGGCTCCCCTGCCGGTTCATCTCCCGGTTCCCCCCAGCCGCGGATGATGCTGGGCGAAACACACGGAGCAAGGGCGCAGCCGCGGATCGGCGCGCGAGTTACGCAGGAGATCGGGGACGTTGTTGCGTAGGTCGACCGGCCCGACCCGTCGGCTGGGTGCGTTCTTGCGCAGCGCGTCTACGCGAGCGCGATCTTCTGCCCGCGAAAGTTCCCAATCAGGCGGACGCGGCCGCTGCGCAATAGCTCGACCACGGTGGTCACGACTTCGCGGTCGTCCTCGGTCAGCTCGCCGAGCGTCGTCACGAGCTCGAGCAGCGTGGTCTCCACGACCGCGTCGGTCTCGGCGTCGAAGATCGCCCGCGCCTGCATCGCTGCCGCTGCTGTCCGCATGACCGTGTCTCCCCCGTCTGGCGAATTGGATGCAGCGCACATGCCAGGCGTTCACGGGCTTTACGCTGGCTTTACCCGGCGCGTATGAAGTGCTCGAACCCCGCGCACCCGCAGCGGTTTCTCGCGTGCGGAAGGGCGCCTCGGCCGGGCGCGGCGGTGACGAAATGCGGACGCAGCGGCCGAATTTCGACAGCGCGTGAACACGGGGCGTCATGGCGCGCCCGCCGAGCTCGCGCTCACGCCCCGCATGCCGATCGCCTCCGTCATCGCGCTCGTGTCCACGCGCGCATCGCCCGCGAGGTCCGCGATCGTGCGCGAGACGCGCAGCACGCGGTGGGCGGCACGGGCGCTGAGGCCGAACTTCTCGACCGCGCGGCCGAGCAGCGCGCGCGCGTCGGGCGTCGCGAGCGTGAGCTCGTGCAGCGCGTTCGCCGGGATCTCGCTGTTCGCGGCGAGGCCGAGCGGCGCGAGGCGCAGCGCCTGCTTCTCTCGCGCGCGCAGCACGCGCTCGCGCACGCGCGCGCTCGGCTCCTCGCCCGCGGGCGCGTCGAGCTCGCGGAACGGGACGGGCTTCACCGCGACGTGCAGGTCGATGCGATCGAGCAGCGGGCCGGAGAGGCGCGCCTCGTAGCGCGCGATCGAGTCGTCGTCGCAGCGGCAGTCGCGCACGCCGCTCTTGTGCCAGCCGCAGTTGCACGGGTTGCACGCTGCCACGAGCGAGAAATGCGCTGGCAGCGCGACGCGGTACTGCGCGCGTGCGAGCACGACGACGCGCTCTTCCAGCACCTGCCGCAGCGACTCGAGGCAGCGCCGCTCGAACTCGGGCAGCTCATCGAGGAACAGCACTCCGCAGTGCGCGAGCGTCACTTCGCCCGGCTGCGGCGGTGCGCCGCCGCCGAGCAGGCCCGCGCGGCTCGCCGAGTGATGCGGCGCGCGGAACGGGCGCACGAACGCGAGCGGCGCATCGGGCTCGAGCGTGCCCGCTGCGCTGCGAATGCGCGCCACTTCGATGGCCTCCTCGAAGCGCAGCGGCGGGAGAATCCCAGGCAGCGCGCGCGCGAGCAGCGTCTTGCCCGCGCCCGGCGCCCCGCGCAGTAGCAGGCCGTGCGCGCCGGCCGCGGCCACCTCGAGCGCGCGCTTCGCGTGCGCTTGCCCCTTGATCGCGGCGAGGTCGTGCTCGCACGCGACTTCTCCGCGCAGAACGCGTGGCTTCGCGCGCGGCAGCTCGTGCGTGTCGTGCAGCCAAGCGAGCGCGTCGATCAGCGACTCCGCCACGAACACCTGCGCGCTCTGCGCGAGCGCCACCTCCGCCTCGTTCTCCGCGGGAGCCACGATGCGCGAGCAGCCGGCGCGCGCGAGCGCGAGCACCTGCGCGAGCGCGCCGCGCACGGGGCGAATCCGGCCGTCGAGCGAGAGCTCGCCGACGAGGCCGAGCGCGAGCGTCGACTCCCACGGCACCGCGCCCGCCGCGGCGAGCACGCCGATCGCAATCGGCAGATCGAGCCCCGCGCCGCTCTTGCGCAGCGATGCGGGCGCGAGGTTCACCGTGATGCGGCGATCGGGGAAACGCTGCCCCGTCGCGTGAATCGCGGCGCGCACGCGCGCGGCGCTCTCGCGCACGGCCGCCTCGGGCAAACCCACGATGTCGACGCGCGGCAGCTGCGAGCTGATGCGCACCTCGACCTCGACGGGCACGCCGTCGACGCCGATCAGCGCGCCGCCGAGCACGCGCGGCACGCGCGCCGCGCTGTCGTCTTCGATGGTGCGTTCTTCTGCGAGCAGCGAATCGAGCGACGCGTCGTCGAGCGCGTCGTCAGGAATGTTGGCCACTGGGTTCTGCCAACGGGACCGCGGGGTGAGCGGCCAGGGCGATGAAGGCAGGGCCCGCTTTCGCGAACCCTGCCTTCCACCCTTGAGAAGCCCCGCCAGGGATGGGGCATCCGACCCTTAAGTGGTGCGCAGCGACGGAAAGTGTCAGCGCTCTCCGAGAAAGCGAGCTTGCCGAGTTACGTTCGCTGCCGTGTGGTTTCGCAGCGTGAGAATTGCGTGCCTGTGCGCCCTGGCTGTCGCGACAGTTGCCGGTTGCGGTGCGGCGCCTCCCACCGTGAGCGCAGCAGCCGCGGCCCCGCCCCAAGATCCCGCGCAGTTCAGCGCTGAGCGCTTTCGCGCCAACGTCGCGGCGCTGGTCGAGCTCGGCGCGCGTGCGCCGGGCGACGAAGCGAGCGCACACGCACGCGCGTGGGCGAAAGCGAACGCTCCCGCAGCGCGAGCGGACGCGGTCGTTGCGCTGATCGCGCCGCTCACCGCGAGCGGCGACAGCTCCGACGGGCTGGCGGATGCGAGCTCGGGCGCGGCGCTGATCCTGGAGGCCGCGCGCGCGCTCGCGGCTCGAGACGCTGCGCCGCGCGTAGAGCTGTTCGATTCGAGTGCGCTGGCATCCGCTGCGCTCGCCGGCACCGCGCTCGCGGTCTACGTGCCGCGCGCGTGCGCGCTGCCACAGCGCCGCGACCTGCTCTCGCACCGCGTGCTGCGCGAGCGCTTCTTCGACTTTGCCGGCGCGGAGGCGGGCGCCGCGGGCTTCGAGCAGAGCGAAGCGCCGCACGAAGCGCTGCTGGCAGCGGGCGCGCGCCGCGTCGTGGTCCTCGATGCGCCGCGCGCGAGCGGTGCGGCCTGCGACCCGCAAAAGTTCGTGGATGCGCTCGTGCGCTTTGTACGCGATGCATCTGCACTGCTGACTCGCGGTTCTGCACACGGCGTGAATGCGCCGCCCGCCGAGGCGTCTCAGCCCACAGACGGCGCAGTCGCGCCTCAGGAGAACTCATGAACGCTCTGCTCAAACGCTCAGGTGTCTCGCTCGGTCTCATCGCTGCCGCTGGCATGCTCGCCAGCTGCGCCACCAACACCGGCACTGTGATGGACGACAAGCGCGCTCAGGGCGCGCTGATCGGCGCCGCCGCGGGCGCGGCGACCGGCGCCGCCGCGAGCAAGCGCAACGCGAAGGGCGCCGGCATCGGCGCGCTCGTGGGCGCGCTCGCGGGCGCGGGCATCGGCCACTACCTCGAGAACAAGGAGCGCGCGGCGCAGGAGCTCGACGCGATCCCGGACGCGAACGTCGAGATCGAGGGCGACTCGGTCGTCGTCACGTTCGCGGGCGAAGTCATGTTCGACTCGGGCTCACGCAACCTCTCGCCGGGCGCGCTCTCTCGGCTCGACTCAGTGGCGGCCACGATCAACCGCTACCCCGACGCCGATGTGATCGTGAAGGGCCACACGGACTCACAGGGCCCCGAGGACGCGAACATGCGCCTCTCCGAGGACCGCGCGGTGATGGTGAAGAACCACCTCGTGCTGAAGAACGTGGACGTGCGCCGCATCACGACGCTCGGCTTCGGCGAAAGCCAGCCGATGGCGACCAACGCGACGCCCGAGGGCCGCGCGATGAACCGCCGCGTCGAGATCGAGCTGCGCCCGCAGCAGCGCGTGCGCGAGAGCTACTGACTCGGAGCGATGACGCTCTACTTCCCAGTGCCCCGCTGCGCGCGAGTGATCGCGGCAGCGGGGCTGCTCGTTTCTGCGCCGGCGTTCGCGGACGGTGTGCAGCTGCGCCTCGATTCGCCGCTGCCGGGCGCTCGCGTGGAAGGCTTCGTGCACCAAGCGCGCATCGCGGGCAGCGCGCTCGCCGATGCCGCGGATCCGAGCGTGTTCGACGTGATGCTCGTGATCGACGTGTCGTACTCGACGCGCGCGGCGAGCGGCGGCGACATCGACGGCGACGGCGTGGTCGGCGTCGATCCGCAGGGCGAGGGCCTCGCGGGCGTCTTCCCGAGCGACGTGCGCAGCACGGACCCGCAGGACTCGATCCTGCACGCGCAGGTTCGCGCGGCGCTCGCCCTGCTCGAAGGCGTCGACGCGCGCCGCGTGCGCTTCGGCGTGATCACGTTCTCGGGAGAGGTGAACCCGGCGACCGGCGAGCGCGTGAACGAGGCGCAGCAGGACGCGCAGCTCGAGATTCCGCTCACCGAGAACTACGCCGCGGTGCGGCAAGCGCTCGCCGGCGTTCTCGCGCGCGGTCCGCACGGCGCCACGAACTTCTCCGCCGGGATTTTGCTGGCGGTGAGCGAGCTGAACGGACTCACCGGCGCCCGCAGCGAGCCGCGCGCGGAGGCGAAACGCGTCGCGCTGTTTCTCACGGACGGCCTGCCCACGTTCCCCGTCGGCAAGGGCACCGAGATCGATCCCGGCGACGAGGAGGCCGCGCTGCGCGCCGCAGAGCTCGCTCAGACCGCGGGCGTCTCGATCAACACGTACGCCGTCGGCCCCGGCGCGCTCTCGTACAACCGCGTCACCACCGAGATCGCGCGCATCACGCGCGGCGTCTACACGCCGGTGCAAAGCCCCGACGACGTGATCGTGCTGCTCGCGGGCACCTCGTTCTCGGACGTCGAGGACATCGTGTTCACGAACCTGACGACGGGCGACTTCTCGACCGACGTGCGCGTCGCGCCCGATGGCGCATTCACCGGCTACGTGCCCGTGCGCGAGGGCCGCAACCGCGTGCGCATCGTCGCGCTCGCGAGCGACGGCACGCGCGGCGAGCTCGAGCTCGAGCTCGACTTCGCGCTCAGCCAGGTCGGCTCCCGCGACAAGCTCGCCGAGCTCGAACGCATCCGACGCCAAAACCGCGACCTCGAGCTCAAACGCAAGAGCCTCGAAATCGAAGCCTTCCGCGAACAGCAGCGCAGGCGCCTCGACATCCGCATCAAGGAAGACAAGCCCGCGCCAACGCCGACCGAGCCGCCGGAGCCGGCACATAACAACTAGGCCGCGCGCGAGAGAGACGAGACGCGCCCGCTCGACGGCTGACGCGGCGAGGCCACGACGGAACGACCTCGGCGTCGAACGCTCCTGCCAAGCGTGTCGGCCGAGACCGCAAGCGAAGCGCGCAGCGTTCGGCGGAGTCCTCGGAGCCGAACGCGAAGTAAACAAGGAAAGAAGCGAACCTCGGTCTCACGGAAGAAGGAAACCCGCCGCGCCGCCTCAGAGCGGCGTGAGGCCCGCATCCGAGATCTGCCGCTGCTTCAACTTCCCCTTCTCGTAAACCGACTTCACGTCGATCTTCCCGTCCTGGTTCTTGTCCTCTTCGCGCAGCGCGAGCAGCGAGCGGCCGCTCGTCGTCTCGTACGTCTCGAACGTGTCGCGCTTGCCGTCGGCGTTGCTGTCGCGCTCGATGCGCGCGATCAGGTCGTTCGAGTAAGCCGTCCAGGCGTCGACCTTGCCGTCGTGGTTCAGGTCTTCCTCGGCGCGCTCGAGCTTCTTGTCCTTGTAGAAGACGACGCGGTCGATCGTGGTGTCGCCGTTCGTGTCGTGGCGCTCCTCGGCGAGCGCGCCGGAGCGGAACACGAAGAACGCGTCGCGCTGGCCGTTCGCGTCACGGTCGATTTCGCGCGAGGCCATGCGGCCGTCCTTGCCGAACACCTGCCACTCGTCCGTCTTGCCGTCCCCGTCGTTGTCCTGCTCGATGCGCGCCACCGCGGCCGCCTCGTACGTCGTCCACTCGTCGATGTCGCCGTCGTAGTCGCGATCGGCTTCCTTGCGCAGGATCTGGCCGGTCGTCTCGTCGTGGAAGCGCACCTCTTCGGGCGCGCCATCGCGGTCCGCGTCGATCGAGCGCACCAGCACCGCGAGCTCGCGCGTGTTGCCCCAGGCGCCGACCGCGATCTTGCGGTGCTCCTCGTCGAAGATCGCGGCCGGGAGGTCCTTCGGCGCGGGAGCCGTCGGCGCTTCGCGGCTGTCGGCGATCGCGCCGACGGCGGCTTCCTGCGCGGCGCCGGCAGCCTCGAGCTGCTCGGTCTGCTCGATCTGCCGTAACAACTCTTCTTGACGCTCGAGCTCGCCGGCGATCTCGTCCTCGAGCTCGTCCGTGCGCTCCGACTCCCTCTCGATCTCGCGCTCCATCTCCTCTTCACGGCCGCGCTCGCTACCCGGGTAGCGCCCGCCGCCGCCACCACCGAGGGGGTTCTCGCCCGTGATCGCGCCGTAGATCATCTGCGTCACGCCGCCGACCGCGGCCCCGATCGGACCCGCCTGAGCGCCCACGATCGCGCCGATCAGCATTCCCTGCGCGGCAGCCCTCGCGCGATCCCCGGCTGTGACGCCGTCGTTCTGGGGATCATCCGGGTCCGTGTCCGCTTCTTCCGGAATACCCGCCGTGGGGTCGTCGGGATCACCGGAGCTGTTGTCCACCGACGAGACCGGGGGCAGCGGCTTCCCCCGCGACGCGCTGCCGCCCCCGTTCGCGCACCCGATCGCGGTGGCGAGCAGCAGGCACAGGATCGCGGTCAGGGTTCGCATCGGACGCCCTTTCTTGTCTCCGACGGAGTGAGTGGCACGAGCGGCGCGCACATAACGTGTCGACTCTACTCCCGGGGTCCAGGCCAGCCAACGAGCAGTTGCTCGCAACCTCGAACCCGGGCGACGCGAGGTCGGCGGGCACCACGTCGGTCAACCCCGCGCGCGCAAACGAGATGCGCATCACCAGCAGTTTTGGTTACCCGCGCTCGCCTCCTCTCGCGAATCACGCAGATCGGCGACACCCGACGCAGCTCGGTCGCCACTCTCGACGCACGAGAGAGGTGAGACACGAGCCGGAAACTCCGAACCCTCAAACTTCCCATTGACCCGCGGGGAGGCTCGGATACTTTGCGCCATCCTCGCGAGAGCGGCCCCCGCCGCACAAAGGCCTTCTCTGCCGATGTGCACCCTCATCGCCCTGCATCGCTGCTACCCGACCGCGCACCTGTTGGTGGCCGCGAACCGGGATGAGTTTCTCGCGCGTCCGGCGAGTGGGCCGCGCGTGCACGAGTGGGGCGGACGCAGAGTCATCGCGCCCGTGGACGAGCGCGCGGGCGGCACTTGGCTCGGCCTCAACGACGCCGGCGTGTTCGTGGCCCTCACGAACCGGCCGACTGCGGCGCCTGACGCGACCCGCCGCTCGCGCGGGCTGGTCGTCGCGGACGCACTCGGGCGCGCCTCCGCGACGCGCGCCGCCGAGGCCGCGCTTCAGCTCGCGCCGGGCGCCTACAACCCCTTCAACCTGTTCGTGGCCGACGCCGAGCACGCCTTTGCGATCGTCTACGAGGAGAAGCCGCGCGTGCGCGTGCTCGCGCCCGGCGCGCACGTGATCGGCAGCGCGGATCCGAACGACGCGGCGGTGCCGAAGATCGCGCGCTTGTTAGGGGAAGCGGAGCGCGTGGCGGCGGGCCCCGAGGCGAGCGCGCTCGATGCGCTGAGCGAGCTGTGCCGCTCGCACGACGCGCGCAACGACAACGCGCTCGAGCGCACCTGCATCCATCACGGCGAGTACGGGACGCGCAGCTCGACGCTGCTGCGTCGCGGGCCCGATCGCGAGCGGGACGTGTTTCGCTTCGCGGGCGGCGCGCCGTGTCAGACGAGTTATCAGGATTTCACGCCACTTCTGCGCGAGCTCGATGGAGCCGCTCTGAACTTCCCGACGACGAGGTGAACACTTGAGACGCATTGGCAGCAACATCCGCAAGCAGGCCACCGACGCGAAGGCGAACCGCCTCTCGCGCAACATCATCCGCTACACGGAGGAAGAGAAGCCCAAGAACGAGTACCCGAAGCGCATCGTCTCGCCGCCGCGCTCGAAGGCGTGCTGCACCGACGAGAATCGCGTGGTTGTCGGCCAGGTGAAGGAAGTCGAGGGCTTCAAGTTCTGTTACAAGATTTGCGCGACTTGCGGCCACGCCGTCCGGTACTTCTACCCCGCGGCCGAAGGCACGAGCGACGCGGTGAAGAGCTACCGGTCGTGGAAGAAGTACATGGTTCAGTGAGCGACGGCCGCTTCGGCGCGCGCTCGCGAGATGCGGTCGTCGCATGAGTGAGCGTCTTCGGGAAGCCGAGGAATACCTTCAGGGCCTGATCAACTACGAGCGCGCGCCCAGCTTTGCGGGCGCGCGCTTTTCGTTGGCGCCGATCCAGGCGCTGCTCGCGAAGCTCGGCAACCCCGAGCGCGGCCTGCGCGTGCTGCACATCGCGGGCTCGAAGGGGAAGGGCTCGACCGCGCTGCTCTCCGAGGCCTTGTTAGGCGAAGCCGGACTGCGCACGGGCACGTTCACGTCGCCGCACCTCGAGCGCTGGACGGAGCGCTTCCGCGTCGCGGGCCGCGAGATCGACGGCGATCGCCTGGCCGACGCGGTCGCGAAGATTCGCCCCGCGGTCGACGCGCTGCGCGGGACCGAGAACGCGCCGAGCTTCTTCGACGCGACGACCGCGGCGGCCCTCGTGATCTTCGCCGAGGAGAACGTCGACGTGGCGATCCTCGAGGTCGGCCTCGGAGGCCGCCTCGATTCGACGAACGCAGTCACGCCCGCGGTCACCTGCATCACCACGATCGAGCTCGAGCACACCGACAAGCTCGGGTCGACGCTCGCTGCGATCGCGGGCGAGAAGGCCGGCATCGTGAAGCCCGGCGCGCCGCTCGTGACCGGTGCGCTCGCGCCCGAGGCCGCCGCGGTCTCGGCGCAGCGCGCGCGCGAAGCCGGCGTGCCGCTCGTGCGCCTCGGCGCGGAGATCACACGCGAGGTCGTGAGCGAGTCGCTCGGAGGGATGCGCGTCCGCGTGCGCGACGGCGGCTTCTCGTGCGAGTTCGACCTCGCCGCCGCCGGCGCGCATCAAGCCGCGAACGCCGCGATTGCGCTCGCCTGCGCGCGGCGGCTCGGCGTCCTGAGCGACCAAGAGATCGCGCGCGCGGCAGAGCGGGCGTTCGCGCGCGTGACCCTTCCCGGCCGCGTCGAGATCGTCTCGCGCGCGCCGTGGATCCTGATCGACGGCGCGCACACCGAGGAGTCCGCGAAGGCGCTCGCGCACGTGCTCGCGCAGATCCCGCGCCGCTCGGCGCACCTCGTCGTCTCGATTTCCGCCGGCAAAGCGCTCGCGGCCATCTGCGCCGCGCTCGCCCCGCACGCCGACCACGTCACGATCACGCGCGCCGAACCGATCCGTTCCCTGACACCCGCCGAAGTCGCCGACGCCTTCCGCGCCGTCTCCCCCGCCCTCGACCTCCGCATCGTCCCCAACCCCCACCTCGCCCTCCGCGCCGCCCGCGAAAGCACGCGCGAAACCGACCTCCTCTGCGCCACCGGCTCCTTCTACCTCGCGGGCATCGCACGCAGCGTGCTCCGAGCCTAACAACGGAGCCCCGCGGAACGCCAGACAGTCCCGCAACCAGCTGCGCGTCGAACGCTCCTGCCCAGCAGGTCGGCCGAGACCGCAAGCGAAGCGCGCAGCAGCGCGCGAGTCTTCGAGCGCGATGCGAAGTAAACATGGAGAAAAGCGGGCGCCTCGATGCAAAGCCGCGCCCGGCGTGCGGCACACCTCGCTCTCGAGGACCTGCACGGTGCCACGGCCCGCTTCGGCTTTCGGCTTCGCCGAAAGCCGAAGCGCCCGGACCGGCACCTCGCGAAGGCCACGAGGGGAGGGGTTGCCAGTCCGGGCGCTGGAGATTTCGTCTCCCGAGCATCAAGTAGAGCAACCCGCGTGCCAGCGCGGCGAAGCCTCGCGCGCAGAGCCGCATCTCGCGCTACGCGCGCGGAGAAGCGCGCGCTCTTGCCGGTTCGCGATTCGGTGAGTTGCATCCGTACGCGCGAAGCGCAGCGCCAATTTGCGTCACTGCAGCGCCGACCTGCCGACGCTCCGCACACGCCTGTTAGGGAAGCAGCGCCGCGAGCGCCGCGACGTGTTCGGGCCGCGTCCCGCAGCATCCGCCCAGCGCGGTCGCGCCGGCATCGAGCCAGCGCCGCGCGGCTGCCGCGAACTCGCGCGGCGTCTGCGCATTCGTGCGCGCGCCGTCCGCGCGCGGTGCGCCGAGGTTCGCGTACGCAAAGAACGGCATACGCGATTCCTGCAGCACGTCGAGGCACGGCGCGAGCGTCTGCCACGGCGCGCAGTTCACGCCGATCGCGAGCGGCGAGAGCGGCAGCACGCGCGCGATCGCGGCGGTGAGCGGCTCCCCCGAGAGCAGCCGCGCGCCGGGCGCACACGTGAAGCTGACGAGCGCCCGAGCGCCCGCGTCGTGCGCGGCCCGCAGCGCGGCTTCGGCTTCGCGCGCAGTGTTCATCGTCTCGACGAGAATCGCGTCGATGCCGGCCGCCACGAGGTTGCGGGCATGCTCCGCGTGCTCGCGCGCGAGCGTCGCGTCGTCGGGAACGAGCGTGGGCGAATAACAATCTTCGAGCGGCGCCGCGGAGCCGAGCACGAACACGTTCGGGGCGCCCGCCTCGCGCGCACCTTCGCGCGCGAGCTGCACCGCGCGCGCGGTCAGCTCCGCGGCGCGCTCGCCGAGTCCGGCGCGCGCGAGCGTGCGGCGCTGCGTCCGAAACGTGTTCGCGGTGAGCGCCTGCGCGCCCGCGGCGGCGTAGTCGCGGTGAACCGCGCGCAAGACCTCTGGTGCTCCGAGCAGTGCGCGCGCGGACCAGAGCGGCAGTTCGCACGCGACTCCGCGGCGCTCGAGCTCGGTGCCAGTCGCGCCATCGAGAATGCGCGCGCGCATCCTGAAATCGGAGTCGCCACCGATATCATGCGCGGCCATGTCACTCGCCTCGCTCGCGCGGCACGAGCGCGCCGGTCGCCTCGAGCCCGTTCGGCTGGGCGTGCGTTACTCGGCCGACGTGCCGCCGCACCGTAGCGGCGACGGTGTGCTCGGCGCGATCGCGTTTGCGGAGGCGCCGCTCGCGGTCGGCACGCACCGCCTCGGCCCGTTCGAGATCTCCGTCTCCGCGGATCTGCGCGGCAGCGACGCCGCCTTCGACATCGCACTGCGCTCGCGCGCGAGCGAGCCGCTCTACGTCGAGTCGATCGTGCTCGGCGTGCGCTGGCGTCCGCCCGCCGCCGAGAGCGGGATGCGCTTCCTGCGCAACGGCTGGCAGTCGTGGTCGTTCAGCGGAGCGCGCGAGCTCGACGCTACGGGCGCTGCGCCGTTCCCATCGGGTCCGTGGCTACGCGGGATGTTTCACGCAATCGGCCAGCCGGCTGCGGACCGCGCGGGCTGGCACGAGTCCGATCTCGTCACCGCGGCGGCTGCGCCGAGCGGCGCGACGTGCCTCGCTGGGCTCTGCGAAGCCGGCCGTGCGATGGGCCTCGTTTACTTGCGGCGCGAGTCGGAGACGGTGCGCGTCGAGGTCGAGGCGCAGCTCGAAGTGGTGGCCGCGCCCGCCGAGCGGATCGAGAGCGAGCGCTTCACGTTCGCGCTCGGCGACTCCGCGGACGCGCTGCTCGAGCAGTTCGCGGCGGAGCTGGGCGCGCGAGCGGGCGCGCGGACGAACGCGCCGTTCCAGGCCGGCTGGTGCAGCTGGTACCAGTTCTTCGCGGCGGTCTCCGAGGCCGACATCCTGCGCAACCTCGAGTCGCTAGCGAAGCTGCGCGCCTCGCTGCCGATCGACGTCGTGCAGATCGACGACGGCTACCAGCGCGCGACCGGCGACTGGCTCGCGACGAACGCGAAGTTCCCGCGCGGCCTGGCGCCGCTCGCGGCGGACATTCGCAGCGCAGGCTTCCAAGCAGGCATCTGGACGGCGCCCTTCTGCGTGGTTGCCGAGAGCGACACGTTCCGGCTGAACGGCGACTGGTTGTTACGGCGCGGCGACGCGCCATTCCTCGGCCTGCTTCACCGCGAGTGGGCCGCGGACTCGCGCGTCTACGTGCTCGATCCCTCGCTGCCGGCGGTGCAGCGCCACCTGCGCAGCACGTTCGCCGCGCACGCGGCGATGGGCTTCACGTACTTCAAGCCGGACTTCCTCTACGCCGCCGCGATGCAGGCCGACGCAGCGGACGCCTCGCTGCCGCGCGCCGCGCGCCTGCAGCGCGGGCTCGCCGCGATGCGCGAAGGCGCAGGCGCGGAGGCGTTCATCCTCGGCTGCGGCTGTCCCCTCGGCGCGGCGGTCGGCTTCGTCGACGGCATGCGCATCGGGCCCGACACCGCGCCGCACTGGAAGCCGCGCGCGGGCATCGCCGGCATCGAGGACACCGCGGCGTCCGGCGCGAACGCGCTGCGCAACACCTTCGCGCGCGTCTTCATGCACCGGCGGCTTTGGCTCAACGACCCCGATTGCTTGATGGTGCGCAGCGCGAGCACCGAGCTCACGCCCGCGGAGATTCACTCGCTCGCCGCCGGCATCGCGGCGAGCGGCGGCATGGCGATCGTCTCGGACGACGTGGCGGCGCTCTCGCCCGGCGACCTCGAGTTGTTACGGGAGTCGCTCGCGCTCGCGCGCGAGGTGGACGCCGGCGCGGCGCACGGCACCGCGCGCGCGCTCGGGCTGCTCGACGCCGGCGGCCCGCATGGAATCGTGAGCCACACGCAGAACGCCGTGATCGCGGTCGCGCACAACGCGAGCGATGCGCCGGCCACGCTGTCGCGCGACGTCTCGCGCGAGCTGGCGGCGCGCGGTGCGCTCCCGCCGTTCGCGCTGCTCGGCGGCACAGAGCCGGAGCCGCGCGACGATGCGCTGCTGCGCGCCGAGCTCGCGCCGCACGCGAGCCTCGCGGTGCGCGTCGCGAAGGACGTGCGCCTCGCGGTGTTCTGCGATTACGACGGCACGTTCGCGAAGCAGGACGTGGGCTCGACGATCGTGCGCACGCACGCAGCCGAGCGCCGCGCGCAGCTGTGGGCGCGGCTCGAGCGCGGCGAGCTCGACGCGTGGTCGTACAACATGGAGCTGCTGAACGGCCTCGCGTATCCCGAGCGAACGCTGAACGAGTTCCTGAGGACGATCGAGATCGACCCCGGCGGACGCGCGCTGGTCGACTGGTGTGAAGAGCACGGCATTCCGTTCCGCATTCTCAGCGACGGCTTCGACTACAACCTCGAGCGGCTGCAGCGCATCCATGGCGTGCGCTTCGCGCACGACTCGAACCGGCTCTGGTACGAGCAAGACCGCTGGCGCATCGCGGCGCGTTACCCGGATCCCCGCTGCGGCTGCGCCACCGGCGTCTGCAAGGCCGCGCGCATCCGCGAGTTCCGAACGCACCACCCGGGCGCGCGGGTGATTCACGTCGGGAACGGACGCGTCTCTGACTTGTGCGGCGCGCGCGCGGCCGATCTCGTGTTCGCGAAGGACTCGCTGGCGGAGGAGCTCACGAAGCAGGGCGTCGCGTTCGAGCCGTTCGAGACGCTGCACGACGTGATCGCCAGCCTCGAACGGCTCGTCTCCGGCTAGCGCGGGTCGTCCGGGCCGAGCTCGCGCTCGACGTCGGGGTCGCGCGGTGCGACCGCTCTCTCTTGCGCGTCTCGTTTGCGGATGCGCGCGCTCGCTGCGTCGTCGAGCGGCATCACGATCGCGAGCACGACATAGATCACGATGCCGACGCCGCTCGAGATGATCGTGCCGAGCACGAACGCGAGCCGCACGACCGCGGTCGGCAGACCGAGGATCTCAGCGAGCCCGCCGCACACACCGGCGAGCACTCGCTCGGAGCTCGAGCGCGTCCACTCGCTGCGGGGAGTGCGGCGCCGCTCGCCGATGAACGAGCCGCAGTGCTTGCACTTGACCGCTTCGACGCGGACTTCTTCTGCGCAGTAGGGGCAGATCTTCGTGCTCGACATCGATTAGGCCTCGAGCGCGCGCAGGCGCGCGCGCTTGTGCGCAGCGATCGGGATGGCGCCGGCGGCGATGGCGATCCACACCAGCGCTCCGCCCGCGTAGGCGAGCGCGATCGCGTTGGCGACCGGGAGCGGCAGCACGCCGCGCAGCACCTCGGCGAGCCGCGGCAGGAAGTACGCGTTCCACGCGAGCACGATCGCGAGCGGCGGCAGCGCAGCCGCGCACAGCAGTGCGAGCTCGCGCTTGAAGCCGGCGGGGATCGTGCGGGCGGCGAGCTGCGCGCGCAGCTCGCGCTTCGCGCGCGCGAGAGTCGTCTCGAGCAGCGCGAGCGGCGGCGCGCTCACGCGGAAGTGGTCGAGCTCGCGCGAGAGACCGCGCAGCTCGCGAAGGGTCTCGTCGTCTCGCAGGTCGCTCATGCTTCTTCCTCGCTGTCTGCGACGACGCGTTCGCGCAAGGCCTTCACCGCAGCATGCAGCCGGCTCTTGATGGTTCCGCGCGGCACGCCGAGCACGCGCGACATCTCCTCTTCGCCGAGGTCCTCGTAATACCTCAGCACCAGCACCTCGCGCAGTCGATCGGGCAGCGCGAGCACGCGCTCGCGCATGCGGTCGCCCTCGGCGACGGGCGGCGCATCGGGGGTCTCGCGCAGTGTCTCGTCCTCGATGCGCGCGGACTCGACCGCGCGGCGCTGCACTTCGAGGCGGCGATAACGGTCGCGGCACAGGTTGTTCGCGATCTGGTAGAGCCACGCGGTGAAGCGTCGCTCGACGTCGAAGGTCTCGCGCGCACGCACGACGCGGATCCACGTCTCCTGGAAAATGTCGTCTGCGGCGCTGCCCACGCGGCGCGACAAGAAGCCGTAGAGCATCCACTGGTGGCGCTGCATCAGCGTCTCGAGCGCGCGCTCGTCGCCGGCCTGGAGGCGGGCCATCAGTTCTTCATCGGTGGCCACGCCGCGCGAGGCTATCACGGACGCTTCGCGGGCTTTCTGGCGGACGCGGGTGGGAACGAGCTGAAGCGGGAGAGTTGCGGTGGTCATCGTGAGAGCGGCTACGAGCGAGGCAGTCGCCGCGTTCGCGGGCTAAAGACTCGCGTTCCCAGAAGCGCGAAGGCCGCCCGTGACCTCCCCCCGCATCGCCGTCGTCGGCGCCGGCATGGCCGGAATCGCCGCTACCCAGCGCCTGCTCGAAGCCGGCGCAGAGGTCGTGCTCGTAGAGCGCGCGGTCGGCGGCGGGCGGGCGCAGGAGATCGCGCGCGACGGCTTCCGCATCGAGCGCGCGCCGCTGCTGCTCGGAGCCCGCGACCGCTCGCTGCACGCGCTCGGCGCGAAGCTCGCGACCGCGGAGGCGCTGCCGCTGCTGCGCCCCGTCGCGATGGCGCAGCTGCACGAGGGCAAGCTGCACGCGACAGAGGCCGTCGACCACCGCGGGCTCCGCCAGCTCCCCGGTATGCCGCTGCGCGACGGTTGGCGCTTGCTACGGCTGGAGCGGCTGCTGCGCCGGTTCGCCTCGATTCTGGACGCGGGCTCGCCAGAACACGCCACTCGACTCGACGACCGCAGCGTGGCCGACTTCGTGCGCCTCTATTTCGGCGCCGGTGCGCTCGCGAGCTGGGTGCAGCCGCTGCTCGCCGCCGACCTCGGCCTCGAAATCGCGCACACGAGCCGCGTCGCGTTCCTGCGCCACCACGTCGCGCGCGCCGAGCTCGGCCTGGGCCGCCCGCGCACGAGCGTGGCTGTGCTCGGCGCAGAGCTTGCGCGCGGCGCGCGCCTCGTGCCCGGGGACGTGCGCGGCATTCGCGCGAGCGCGAGCGGCTACGAGCTCTCGCTCGCGAGCGGCGCGCGCGTCGAGGCCGAGGCGGTCGTGCTCGCGATTCCGCCGCGCGAAGCGCTGCGCGCCGCGGCGGCGCTCATCACGCCCGCGGAGGAGGACTTCCTCGGCGCGAGCCGCGCCGAGTCCGCGGTCGTCGCGAGCTTCGCGTGCAGCGGCGCGCTCGCGCCGCACTCGCTCTGGGCGCGCATCCCGCGCGACGCCGGCGTGCCGCTCGTGAGCGTGCTGCTCGAGCCCGGTGCGCCGGGTGGCTTCGCGCCCGAAGGCAAGACGCTCGTGCAGCTCGTCGCGACGCCGGTGTTCTCGCACGCTCATCTCGAAGCGGCCGACGACGCGATCGCGCGCTCGCTCGCCGCAGCGCTCGAGCGCGTACGCCCCGGCGCAGCGAGCGGCGCGCAGCTGCTCGACATCGCGCGCTTTGAGTGGGCTCGCCCGCGCTTCGACGTCGGCCGCTACCGCGCGCTCGCGGGCTTCGCGCGCGTGCAAGCCGACCGCCGCGCGCGCGGGCGCAGGCTCTACTTCGCGGGCGACTACCTGAACGCACCGACCCTCGAGGGCGCCGCGAGCAGCGGCCTGCGCGCGGCAGCGGCCGCGCTGGGGGACCTGCGCGTCGAGGGCGCCGCAAGCGCCTGAACGCGGCGCCTACTTCAAGTACGCGAGCGTCACGCCTTCGCCGCCCTTGCTCGCGCCCGGCGTGAAGCGGGCGACGTGGGGGAGGCGGCGCAGGTGCTCGCGGATCGCGCTCTGCAGCGCGCCGGTGCCGACGCCGTGGATGATCTCGAGCGCCTCGCTGCCGGCGCGCGCGGCGTCGTCGAGCGCCTTCTCGGTGGCGTCGATCGCCTCGTCGACGCGCATGCCGCGCAGGTCGACGCGCCGTGCGTTCGCTTGCTCGGGCAGCGTGTCGACGCGCACGTAGCCGCGCGCGGGCGGCGTCGCGCCCGCACTCGTTACGGGGCGTAGCTTGTCCGCGTCGATCGCGATGCGCGCGCTGCCGATCTGCACGAGCGCGCGGCCACTGCGGTCGGGCAGCGCGACGAGCGTGCCGCTCTTGCCGCCGTCGACGCGCAGCGCGTCGCCGGGCTTCGCGCTCGCCCAGTCGACACCGGCGCCTCGCTCGCGCGGAGCTCGCGCGCGCTCCGCCTGCTCGCGCTGCATCGCGTCCTGCTCGAGCGCGACGAGCTTGTCGCGCGCGCGGGCCGCTTCCTGCGCGCTGCCTTTGCGCTGGAGATCGCGAATCACCCCCGCGATCTCGCCGTGCGCACTCTTGAACGCGGCGTCGAGCTCGCTCCGCATCTTGCCGATCAGCTTGTCGCGACGCTCCTGCAGCTTCTCGAGCTTCTCGCGATACGCGTCGCGGGTGGCCTCGCTTTCTTCGCGCAGCTGCGCCGCCTCGTGTCGCTCGCGTTCCAGCGCCGCGCGGCTCGCCTGCAGCTCGGTCAAAAGCTGGTCGAGCCGCCGGTCTTCGCGATCGATCAGCGCCCTCGCGCGCTCGATCACGCGCGCCGGCATGCCCATGCGCGCCGCGACCGCGGTTGCGCTCGAAGCGCCTGCCATGCCCAGCCGCAGGCGGTAGGTCGGCGCGAGCGTCTGCGGATCGAACTCGACGCTCGCGTTCTCGAAGCGCGGGTCTACGTCGGCAAGCTCTTTCAGCAGGTTGTAGTGCGTCGTCGCGATCGCCCGTGCGCCAGCGTCCGCGAGCGCTTCGAGGCAGGCCTGCGCGAGCGCGGCGCCCTCGCTCGGGTCGGTGCCCACGCCCACTTCGTCGAGCACGGCGAGCGTGCTCGCGTCCGCCTCGGCGACGATCTGCGCGAGTCGCGCGATGTGCGCGTAGAACGTCGACAAGTTCTCGTGCAGATCCTGCGCGTCGCCGACCAGCGCGACGACGTGCTCCACCGCCGCGATGCGCGCGCCCGGCGCTGCGGGCACGAACATGCCCGCGCGCGCCGCGAGCGCGGCCAGTGCGAGCGACTTCATCGCGATCGTCTTGCCGCCCGCGTTCGGGCCCGAGATGACGAGTACGTGGAAGCCCTCGCCGAGTCGCAGGTCGTTCGGCACGACTTCGCGCGGCGGCAGCAAGGGGTGCCGTAACAACTTCAGCTCGAACACGCCGTCGTCGGCGAGCGCCGGCTCGCTCGCGTCCTGCTCGCTCGCGAGCGCAGCGCGCGCGAAGGCGAGATCGAGATGCGCGAGCGCCGCGAGGTTCGCCTCGATCTCGGGCGCGCGGCGCGAGGCCGCCTCGGACAGCTCGGCGAGCACGCGGCGCGTCTCGCGGTCGACCGTGAGGTCCGCCTGCTTCTTGCGGTTGTTGAGCTCGACCACCGCTTCGGGCTCGACGAAGAACGTGGTGCCGCTCGCGGACGCATCGTGCACGATGCCGGGCACCCGGTCGCGCGCCCCCGCTTTCACGGGCAGCACGTAGCGGTCGCCGCGCAGCGTCACGAACGAGTCCTGCAGCGCGGGCGCGATCTCCGCGTCGCCGAGGAAACGCTCGATGCGCTCCTTCGCTGCGATGCGAGCTCGCGCGCAGCGCGGGCGTGCGTTCGCGAGCGCGGGCGAAGCGGCGTCCGAGACCTCGCCGCCCGGCGTGATCGCGTGCTCGATCTGCGCGGCGAGCGCGCCGTGATCGGCGATGGCGCTCGCGATCGCGGCGAGCTGCGGCGCCGCCTCCGCGCGCCGCGCGAGAAAGCGCGCGGCCTCGGCGCACACGCGCAGCGTCGCGGCGAGATCGAGCAGCTCCGCGCCGCTGAGCGCGCCGCCGCGCGTGATGCGCGGCAGCAGCATCTCGATGTCGCGCACTCCAGCCGCCGGCGTCACGTCGCCGTCGTCGAGAATCGCCTTCGCCTCGCGCGTCTCCGCGAGCCGTTCGCGCGCTTCGGAGAGACTCGCAGCGAACAGCGCGGTGCCGAGCTCGTCGAGGCCCTCCTGCGCGCGCGGCGTGCGCAGGTGCGAGCGCAGTCGCAGCACGAGCTCCGGCCACTCGAGGCGTGCGAGGGTCTGTTCCGAGACGCGGAAGGCCATGGGCGCGGGTTCTACTGGATCGCGAGACAGCGGTCAGGCTGCCCGCCAGATTGCCGATGAGGTGCACATGCGTGACGAGCTGCTCACCGAGGCCGTGTGCGAGAGCACGCGCGATCTCTCGCGCCGCTCGACGCGCGAGATCGTCGCGGCGATCCACGCCGCGGACCGCAGCGTGCCCGACGCCGTCGCGCGCGTGCTGCCCGAGATCGAGCGCGCCGTCGACCTGCTCGTGCTCGTGCTCCAGGGCGGCGGGCGCTGGTTCAACGTGGGCGCCGGGACGAGCGGCCGGCTCGGCGTGCTCGACGCCTCCGAGCTGCTGCCCACGTTCGGCTTTCCGCCCGAGCGCGTCCTCGGAATCATGGCCGGTGGCGACGCTGCACTCGTGCGCGCAGCCGAAGGCGCCGAGGACGACGCGCGGGCGGCGCGCGCTGCACTGATTGCGCGCGAGCTGATGCCGGGCGACGCGGTGCTCGCGATCTCCGCGAGCGGGCGCACCCCCTTCGCGCTCGCCGCACTCGAGCTCGCGAACGAAGTGGGCGCGCGCCGCATCGCGCTCAGCTGCGACCCCGGGTCGCCGATCGCGTTGGCCGCGGAGGTCTCGATCGCACCGCAAACCGGCGCTGAAGTGATTACGGGCTCGACGCGCATGAAGGCCGGGCTCGCGCAGAAGATGGTGCTGCACACGCTCTCGACCGCGGTGATGGTGCGCCTCGGCCGCGTCGAGGGGAACGAGATGACGAACCTCGTGCCGAGCTCGCGCAAGCTCGAGCGGCGCGCGCTGCGCATCGTGTGCGAGCTGGGAGGCGTGGAGGAAGCTTGAGCCCGCACCGCGCTTGCCGCCGCGCACGGCAGCGTGTCGGGCGCGCTCGCGCCACTGCGGAAGAGCTGAGCGCGATGCAGCGGCCGGCGAAGACGCCGCCGCTGATCGCCGGGGTCGCAGCACGAGCACCCAATCAAGCCCGCGTTCGACCGAGTGCCCGAGCGACCACCCAATCAGCCCCGCAAGAGAGGATCAGCGGCGGCGCGCAGCGTCGTCCGCTGCATCCAACCTGCTTCGCGCCCGCGACCACCGTGCCAGAGAGCGCCGCGAAGTCTGCAAAAAGCCCACGGCTTGGTCTCCGAGGAAACCTCTTCCCCCAAGCCCCCCTCAGAACGCCTTCATCCCCGTGATGTAATCCCCAAGAATCAACGTGTGAACGTCATGCGTCCCCTCATACGTCCGCACGGTCTCGAGATTCACCATGTGCCGCATCGACTGGTAGTCGTCGACGATGCCGTTCGCGCCTAACAAGTCGCGCGCGGCGCGGGCGATGTTCAGCGCGATGTCGACGTTGTTGCGCTTCGCCATCGAGACCATCACCGGCTCGAGCTTGTGCTCGTCCTTGATGCGCCCGAGCCGCAGCGCGAGCAGCTGCGCCTTCGTGATCTCGGTGAGCATCTCGGCGAGCTTCGCCTGCGTGAGCTGTTTGCCCGCGAGCGGCCCGCCCTGCACGAGGCGCTCCTTCGAGTAATTCACGACCTCGTCGAAGCAGGCCATCGCCGCGCCGATCGCGCCCCACGCGATGCCGTAGCGCGCCTGCGTGAGGCACGAGAGCGGACCCTTCATGCCGGCCGCGTTCGGGAGCCGGGCTTCCTCGGAAATCTCGACATCTTTGAGAAACAGCTCCGAAGTCACCGACGCGCGCAGCGAGAACTTGCCCTTGATGTCGCGCGCTTCGAAGCCAGGCGATCCCTTCTCGACGAGGAAGCCGCGCACGCCTTCGTCGGTGCGGGCCCACACGATCGCGATGTCCGCGAGCGTGCCGTTCGTGATCCAGCGCTTCGTGCCGTTCAGCACCCAACGATCACCGCGGCGCTCGGCTTTGGTGCGCATGCCCTGCGCGAAGGAGCCGAAGTCGGGCTCCGTGAGGCCGAAACAGCCGATCGCCTTGCCCGCGGCCATCGGCGGGAGCCAGCACTCTTTCTGCGCATCGGAGCCGTACGCGTAGATCGGGTACATGCAGAGCGAGCCCTGCACCGAGGCGAACGAGCGCAGGCCCGAGTCGCCGCGCTCGAGCTCCTGCATCACGAGTCCGTACGCGACGTTGTTCATGCCCGCGCAGCCGTAGCCGTGAAGGTTCGCGCCGAAGAGCCCGAGCTCCGCGATCTGCGGCACGAGCTCCATCGGGAACGAGCCGTCCTTGCGCACGTGCTCCTGCACGCGCGGCAGGAACTCGTTCGTCACCCACGCGCGCACGGAGTCGCGCGCGAGGCGCTCCTCGTCGGAGAGGAGATCGTCGAGGCGCAAGAAGTCGACGCCGTTGAAGCTCGCCATGAGAAGACTCCCGAGTTTGCGCGAAGGGCGCGCAACGTAGGAGGCCGCCTCAGGTTGCGCGATCACCGCGCGCTCGGCTCCGAGGGCGTCGCCTCGCTGCGGGCTTCGCTTGCGCGCGCGAAAAGTCGAAGGGCCCGGCAGCACGCGCTGCCGAGCCCTTCCTTGAACGACGCCTGCTCAGGCGACGGCGACCGTGGCTTGCCTCGACGCCTTCTTCGCCTTCAGCTCGCGCGACAGCGCGGCCACGCGCTTCTCGAGCCGCTCCACCTCATCCGCGCGCGCGATGCCGGCGTAGCCGAGCATCTCGCCGTAGCGGGCCTGCGCCTGCTCGCGCAGCTCCTCGGCGCGCTTCGCCGCCGCGCTCTCGCGCAGCTCGCCGCGCAGCTCCTCAGCTCGCGCCTCGGCTTGCTCGCGCAGCTCCTGCGCGCGCTTCACCACCGGGCTCTTCTCGAGCTCGTGGCGGAGCTTCTTCACCTCGCGCTCAACGCGGGTCTCGAGCTCCTTGCGGCGCTTCTCCGCGTCCTTCTGGATGCGCTTGAACTCGCGCTTCGCGTTGCCGAGCGCGTCCTCGAAACGGGCGCGCGCCTCTCCGATCACGTTGGTCCGGGCCTGGGTCTTCGCCATGACGTTCTCCTCTCGGGGTTGCGGCCGGAGGTTCTTTTCCCGGCTCACGCGGCGTCATGGATAACACGATGCGTCATTGCGTCAAGAAGATATTTTTACCTGCAATTTCAAATAGATACGTCTGACGCACTGCGGCAGACGGAGTCGAGGTCGACGCGGCGCGGCAGAACGCCGCTCACCAGCGGACGAGCGCGCTTCCCCAGCTGAAGCCCGAGCCGAATCCGGTCATGGAGACGAGTCGGCCGCGCTCGAGCGCGCCCTCGGCTTGGGCTTCCGCGAGCAGGATCGGGATCGAGGCGGCGGAGCAGTTCCCGTAGCGCTGGATGTTGTTACGGAGCTTGCGCTCGGGGATCTGCAGCGCGTTCGCCACGAACTCGTTGATGCGCAGGTTCGCTTGGTGGAAGAGGAACAGGTCGACATCGTCCTGCTTCACGCCCGCTTGTGCGAGCGCCTCCCCTAACACCTCGGGCATGCGCGTGACGGCGTGCTTGAACACGAACTTGCCGTCCATCTTCGGGAAGTGCGCCTTGCGCGCGAGCACCTCGGGCGTGAGGCGGGTGGGCGCGTGGCCTGAGCCCGGCGCCTCGATCCAGAGCTTCTTCGCGTACTTGCCTTCCGCGTGCATGCGTACGGCGAGAATGTCGGCGGGGTCGTCGGGATCGGTGTTCGCCTCGACCACGACCGCGCCGGCGCCGTCGCCGAACAGCACCGCGACATCGCGGCCCTCGGTCGAGATGTCGATGCCGGTCGAGTGCACCTCGCAGCCTACGAGCAGTACGCGCCGGAATTGCCCCGACGCGACGAAGCCGCGCGCGACGCCGAGGCCGTAGATGAAGCCGCTGCACTGGGCGCGCAGGTCGAAGCAAGGTGCGGTGCCGCCGAGCCGCTCCTGCAGGAAGAACGAGGTGCCCGGGAAGTCCGCCTGCGACGAGAGCGTCGCCAGCACGATGCAGTCGATGTCGCTCGCTTCGAGTCCGGCGCGCGTGAGCGCCTCTCGGCTCGCCGCCTCCGCGAGATCCGCCGGCAGCTGCCCCTCGCTGATCCAGCGCCGCTCCACGATTCCGGAGCGCTGGCGGATCCACTCGTCGGTGGTGTCCATGAGCGCTTCGAGGTCTTTGTTCGTGATGCGCCGCTCCGGCACGTACATGCCGGTTCCGCTGATGCGCGTGCGAATCATGAGAGCCCCCCTTCGGCGCCGTAGTCTGCTGTTAGGGAAAGCGCGATCGGCTTCGAGTCGAACAGCTCGATCTCGGCGCGCTCCAGCACGGCCTCGAAGCCCGTGCGCGCGAGCGCGGACACCGGCACCGCGCCGAACTCGGCCGCCAGCCGCGCGCCTTCGCCCGGCGGTAGCTGGTCGATCTTGTTGAACACGAGAATCTCGGGCCGCTCGCGCAGTCCCATCTCGCTCAGCACCGCGTGCACCGCGGCCATGCGTCGCTCGACGCCCTCCGCGGACGCGTCCACCACGTGGAGAAAGACGTCGGCCTCACGCAGCTCTTCGAGCGTGGCGCGGAAGGCGGCGACGAGCGTCTCGGGCAGGTTCCGGATGAAGCCCACGGTGTCGGTCACGATCACTTCGCGGTCGCGCGGGAAGCGCAGGCGGCGCGAGGCGGGATCGAGCGTCGCGAACATCTTGTCGGCGACGAGCACGTCGGTGCGCGTGAGCGCCCGTAACAACGTGCTCTTGCCGGCGTTCGTGTAGCCCACGATCGAGAGCACCGGCGCGCCGCGGCGCCCACGCCGAGCCCGGCGCTGCTCGCGCTGCTCGCCGAGCTGGCGCAGCTCGCGCTCGAGGCGCGTCACGCGATCGCGCACGCGTCGGCGATCCATCTCGAGCTTCGTCTCGCCGGGACCGCGTCCGCCGACGCCGGCGCCGAGGCGCGACAGCGAGGTGTCGCTCTGCGCGAGCCGCGGCAGCGTGTACTTCAGCTGCGCGAGCTCCACCTGCAGCTTGCCGTCACGGCTCGTCGCGCGCTGGGCAAAGATGTCGAGGATCAGCTGCGTGCGATCGATCACGCGCAGGTCGAGCGCCTCGGCGAGGTTGCGCGCCTGCGTCCCTGACAAGTCGTCGTCGAAGATCACGAGATCGACGTCGCTCTGGAAGCAGCGGATCGCGAGGTCCTGCAGCTTGCCCGAGCCGATCACGGTGCGCGGATCGGGCTGCGGCCGGTTCTGCACCAGCACATCCACCACCTCGACGTTTGCGGAGCGCGCGAGCTCGCGGAGCTCCTCGGTCGAGGCGTCGGTCTCGCTACGGCTGCGCCCCGACGTAACCACCACGAGCACCGCGCGGTCCTCGCCCGCGACCTTCTTGGTGCGCACGCCGCGCGAGAGCTCGTCATCGAGCCCGCGAATCCAGTCGAGGAAGGGCAGGTCGACGAGCGAGGCGGGCTTTGGCGGCAGGTACTGGATGCCCGCGCCGTCGCCGTTCGCGGGCCGCAGCGCCGCGGTGTGCACGAGACCCGGCAGGCCCTCCTCGCCCACCGCGACCGTCGCCATCGCGTCGAGGTGCAGCTTCGCGAGGTCGGTCAGGTCGTCCTGCGAGAGCGGCTCGGCGTCGGCGAAGCGCGTGTGTACGCAGCGCAGGCCGCGCAGGCGGCCCGGGCCGGCGCGCATGCGACCCCAATCCGGCATGGTGAGCCCGCGGTTCCCGCCGCACATCACGTGGGTCACGGCACCGCGCCGGTCGATCAGCACGCCCACCACGCGCCGAATCTCGTGCGAAAGCTCGGTGAGCTCGCGCGCCAGCTCGTGGGTCACGAGCCGGTCCGGCGGGATGCTGCGTCGCCCCAGGTGCTCGAGCCGTTTCACGTGGCTCGCCTTGAGACCGCTCGTGTTTCCTTCGACGCGCACTTCGTCCGGTGGCCCCGCTCCCAGGTGGCAGCAAACGGCGCGCAGCTTACTCCCCGAGCTGCGGGGTTGTCCCGCGGCCGAGGCCATCGGCAACGGAAGCTCGGCGCGCGGCGGTCGCGGGGGCCCGCTGGGCAGCGCAATTCGCAACGGGATTTGCCGTGCGGGCCACTACTTTGAGGGCCTCGCCTGCCGATGAGACTGGGCGCGGCGCTCAGCGGCTGGGCGCGAACGGAGGCGCGAAGACATGAGCGCGAACGTGAGGCTGGCGGTGCTTCTGCTTGCGGCGGGCAAGGGCACGCGCATGAAGTCGCGGCGTACGAAGGTGCTGCACGAGATCTGCGGGCGGCCGATGCTCGCGTACCCGCTCGCGGCGGCGGCGCAGGTGGGCGCCGAGAAGCTCGTCGTGGTGATCGGGCGCGACGCGGACCAAGTCGAAGCGGCGTTCGCGGGCCGCGCGCAGTTCGTGATCCAGGCCGAGCAGGGCGGCACCGGCCACGCGGTGCAAGTCGCGCTGCCGAAGCTCGGCGACTTCGCGGGCGATGTGCTCGTGCTCTACGGCGACACGCCGCTGCTGCGCGCCGAGACGCTCGCGCGCATGCAGGCGAAGCGGCGCGAGACCGGCGCGCCCCTCGTGATCCTGACTTCTCCCGAGCCGCTGCCCGGCCTCGTCGTGCGCGGCGCGGATGGGCGCGTCGAGCGCATCGTCGAGCAGACCGACGCGAAGACGCCCGCCGAGCTCGCGATTCGCGAGGGCAACACGGGCGTCTACCTCTGCGACGGCGCCTTTCTCGCGAGCGCCGTCGCGCAGCTCGAGCCGAAGAATGTGCAGGGCGAGCTGTACCTGACCGACGTGGTCGCGATCGCGCGCAGGCGCGGGCTCGCGGTGGAAGCGATTCAGCTGGCCGACGCGGACGAAGCGCTCGGCGTGAACACGCGCGCCGAGCTCGCGCGCGCCGCCGCGGTGCAGCGCCGCCGCAACGTCGAGCGGTGGATGGCCGAGGGCGTGACGTTCATCGATCCCGAGAACGTCTACGTCGACACCGATGTCGCGATCGGGCGCGACACGCAGATCGATCCCGGCGTCGTGATCACCGGCCCGACGCGCATCGGCGAGGGCGCGCACGTGAAGGCGCACTGCGTGATCGAGTCGAGCGTGCTCGACGACGACGTGGTCGTGGGCCCGAGCGCGCACCTGCGCCCCGGCTCGCACCTGAAGAGCGGCGTGCGCATCGGCAACTTCGTCGAGGTGAAGAACAGCGTGCTCGGGCGCGGCGTGAAGGCCGACCACCTCGCCTACATCGGCGACGCCGACGTCGGCGAAGACTCGAGCTTCGGCTGCGGCGCGATCACCGTGAACTACGACTGGGTGAACAAGCACCGCACCACCGTGGGCGAGCGCGTGCGCATCGGTTGCAACGCGAACCTGATCGCGCCGATCGCGCTCGAGAGCGACAGCTACGTCGCCGCGGGCACCACCGTGACGAAGCCGGTGCCGAGCGATGCGATCGCGGTGGGCGCGGCGCGGCAGAAGAACGTCGAAGGCTGGGGCAAGAAGCGGCGAAAGGCCGGAACCGGCGGCGGGCACTCGGGGTCGCAACACGGCTGAGCGAGTGATTAGGGCTCGCGCTGCGAGCCGCGGGAGTCGAAGGCATGTGTGGAATCGTCGGGTACGTCGGGCGCAAGCGTTCGGTGAACGAGGTGCTGCTCGACGGCCTGCGCCGGCTCGAATACCGCGGCTACGACTCCGCGGGCGTCGCGGTGTGGGACGGCGCCGCGCTGAAGGTGCGGCGCGCGGTCGGGAAGCTCGCGAATCTCGACGCCGAGATTCGCGGCGAAGATCTCGCGGGCGTCGTCGGCCTCGGTCACACGCGCTGGGCCACGCACGGCAAGCCGAGCGTTCCGAACGCGCATCCCCACGTCGCCGGCGACGTCACGATCATCCACAACGGCATCGTCGAGAACTACCGCGAGATTCGCGCCGAGCTCGAAGCCGCGGGCCGCACGATCCGCAGCGAGACCGACACGGAGCTCGTCGCGCACCTGATCGACATGGAGGTCGCGCGCGGCGTCGATCTGCTCACCGCGACGCGCGGCGTCGCCAAGCGACTGCTCGGCAGCTACGCGCTCGCGGTGTTCTCGACGCGCACGCCGGATCACATCGTCGTCGCGAAGCACGGCGGCAGTCCCCTAATCTTCGGCCTCGGTCAGGGCGAGTCGTTCCTCGCCAGCGACATCCCCGCGATCCTGCCGCACACGCGCTCGATGCTGTTCCTCGCGGACGGCGAGTTCGCGGTGCTCTCGCGCGACGGCGTGCAGATCGTGGACGCGAACGGCCACCTGATCGAGCGCGCGCCGCGCACGATCCAGTGGGATCCGGTCAGCGCGGAGAAGGGCGGCTTCGATCACTTCATGCAGAAGGAGATCTTCGAGCAGCCGCGCGCGCTGCGCGACACGCTCGGCACGCGCGTTCGCGAAGACTCGCTCGATCTCGACCTCGACGGCATCGATCTCTCGCCCGCCGCGGTGAAGAACGTCGAGCGCATCACGCTGCTGGCGTGTGGCACTGCTTACTACGCCGCGTCGGTCGGCAAGTACCTGATCGAGCAGCTCGCCGGCATTCCCTGCGAGGTCGATCTCGCGAGCGAGTACCGCTACCGGCGGCCGATCGTGGGCGCGAACGCGCTCGTGATCCCCGTCTCGCAGTCGGGCGAGACCGCCGACACGCTCGCCGCGCTGCGCGAGGCGAAGTCGCGCGGCGCGCGCGTGCTCGCAGTGTGCAACACGCGCGACTCCGCGATCGCGCGCGAGAGCCACGACGTGCTCTACACCGCGGCGGGCCCGGAGATCGGCGTCGCGTCGACGAAGTGCTTCACCGCGCAGGTCCTCGCGCTCTACCTGATCGCGCTGAAGCTCGGCATCGCGCGCAAGACCCTCGGCGGCGAGGACCTGAAGCAAGCCTTCGCGAACCTGCGCAGCCTGCCGCGCATCGTCGAGAAGACGCTCGCGCTCGACGCGCAGATTCGCGCCGTCGCGCAGCGCTACTTCCGCGCCACGAACTTCCTCTTCCTCGGCCGCGGGATCATGTATCCGATCGCGCTCGAGGGCGCGCTGAAGCTCAAGGAGATCTCGTACATCCACGCCGAGGGCTACGCCGCGGGCGAGATGAAGCACGGCCCGATTGCGCTGATCGATCAGAACATACCGGTCGTCGTGATCGCGAACCGCAGCCCGGTATACGACAAGATGATCTCGAACCTCGAGCAAGTGCGCGCTCGCGACGGCCAAGTGATCGCGATCGCGAGCGAGGGCGACACCGCGATCGCGGAGAAGGCCGACGCGGTGATCCGCATCCCCGAGCTGGGCGAGCACCTGACCGCGCTGCTCGCGACGATTCCGGTGCAGCTGCTCGCCTACCACGTCGCGACGCTCAAGGGCACGGACGTGGATCAACCGCGCAACCTCGCGAAGTCAGTGACGGTCGAGTAGGGCGGGGCGGTCGCGACGTTCTCCACGTTTACTTCGCATCGCGCTCGAAGACTCGCGCGCTGCTGCGCGCTTCGCTTGCGGTCTCGGCCGACCTGCTTGGGTGGAGCGCTCGGCTTCCAGGTTGTTCGGTCGTTTTCTCGGCGCGTCAGGCATCGAGGGCGAGCGGCGAGTAGGGGCGTTCTAACGTCGCGGCGGGATTGGAGGCCGCGATGGTTGCTCGGTTGCTCGTGCTCGTGTTCGTTGCGCTGATTCCTTCGCTTTCGATTGCAGACGAAGCGGACAAGGAGCGCGTGTCGGAGTTGCTCACGCGCGGGGAGCGGCTCGAGCGGGCGGTGCGGGTGCACGAGCGGATTTGGCTCGCGTCGGGGAATTCGAATGCGTACTTGGTGACGACGCCGGCGGGGAACGTGCTGATCGACACGGGGGCGACGTTCGACGCGGAGCGCACGCGGCGCGCGCTCGATGCGGTGCCTGGCGAGATTCGCGCGGTGGTGCTCACGCATGCGCACGTCGATCACGTCGGCGGCATGCCGCTGCTCGCGCCGAAGGGTGTGCCGGTGATCGCGCATCGCGCGATGCGGCAGCGGCTCGCGGATCAGATCGCGCTGACGCCGTTCCGTAACAAGCGGGCGCGCGTGCTCTGGAGCGCGGTGATGGATGGGCAGGAGGCGCATCCGGTCGCGGACGTAGCGCCCAGCGTGATCGTGGACGACGCACACGAGCTCGAGCTCGGCGGTACGCGCTTCGTCGTGCTCGCGACGCCGGGCGGAGAGGGGCCCGACGGGCTCACGGTCTGGATCCCGGAGCTCGGTGCGATCTTCACCGGTGATCTGTGCGGGCCGACGACTGCGTCGTTCCCGAATCTGTTCACGCTGCGCGGCGAGAATCTGCGCGAGGCGGTTCCGATGATCGCTTCGCTCGATCGCGTGCTCGCGATCTCGCCGCGTCCTCGCCTCTGGCTGCCCGGGCATTTCGAGCCCGTGCGCGGGCGGAAGCAGATTCGCTCGACGCTGCAGCGCACGCGCGACGCGGTCGCGTACGTGCACGCTGCGACCGTCTCGGGCATGAACGCGGGCAAGGATCTCTGGACGCTGATGCGCGAGGTGAAGCTGCCGCCGGAGCTCGCGGTGTCGGAGCAGTATGGGCGCGTCGCCTGGGGCGTGCGCGCGATCTGTGAGTCGTACACGGGCTGGTTCCGCTACGAGTCGACCGCGGAGCTCTACGCGACGCCGCGCAGCGTCGCGGACGCGGAGCTCGTGGCGCTCGCGGGCGGCGCCAGCGCGGTCGCGGCGCGCGCGCAGCAGCACGTGGCGCGCGGCGAGCCCGAGCTCGCGCTCCACTTCGTCGATGCCGCGCTCGCGGCGGACGCGAAGAGCCGCGACGCGCTCGCCGCGAAGCGCGCTGCGCTCGAGGCGCTGCTCGCGCGCGACGGCGCGAACTTCCAGCTCGGCGGCTGGCTGCGGCACGAGCTGCGGGCAGTCGAGGCGCTGCTGGCGCATTGACCGGCAGCGACACGCGCGCTGAGCGTCTAGCTTGCGCGACCCCCCGCACACAACGAACCGTTCCTCCGGCGGAGATCTCTGGTGCTCGTCGAAGACCTTCTCTCGGGCATGAACCCCGAGCAGCGCGAGGCAGTCCTCGCGACCGAAGGCCCGGTGCTCGTGCTCGCGGGCGCCGGCTCCGGCAAGACGCGCGTGCTCACGCACCGCATCGCGTACCTGGTCGGGCACTGCGGCATCGCGCCCGAAGCGATCCTCGCCGTCACGTTCACCAACAAGGCCGCGGGCGAGATGCGCGAGCGCGTGGGCAAGCTGCTCGGCCCCGACGGCGTCGGCGTGTGGCTCGCCACGTTTCACTCGACGTGCGTGCGCATTCTGCGCAGCGAGATCGGCCACCTCGGCCGCTCGCGCGGCTTCGTGGTCTACGACGAGTCGGACTCGCTCTCGCTCGTGCAGGAAGCGATGCGCCGCCACGGCCTCGATCCGAAGGGCCCCGACGCGCGCCGCCTGCGCTGGCGCATCGATCAGTGGAAGAACGCGGGCGACTTGCCTGCCGCCGCCGCCGAGAAGGCGAGCGACATCGAGGCCCGCCAAGCCGCCGAGGTCTACGCGACGTACCAGCGCCTGCTCGCCGAGGCGAACGCGCTGGACTTCGGCGACTTGTTATTGCTCACGGTCGATCTCTTCGACCGCTTCCCGAACGTGCTGCGCCACTACCAAGAGCGCTGGCAGTACCTGCTGATCGACGAGTACCAGGACACGAACCGCGTCCAGTACCGCCTCGTGAAGCAGCTCGCAGCGCTGCACCGGAACGTGTGCGTCGTCGGAGATCCGCAGCAGTCGATCTACGGATGGCGCGGCGCCGACGTGAACAACATCCTCGACTTCGAGCGCGACAACCCCGGCGCTCAGACCGTGAAGCTCGTGCGCAACTACCGCTCGTCGCAGGAGATCCTGAGTGGCGCGGGCGCGGTGGTCGAGAAGAATCGCGGCTCGCCCTTGCAGCTGATCGCCGAGCGCGGCGCGGGCGAGCGCATCGTGCTCTACGAAGCGCGCGACGAGCGCGACGAGGGGCAGTACGTGGTGCGGCGCATCCTCGAAGAGGTGCGCGACGGCGGGCGCAAGTACGGAGACTGCGCGGTCTTCTATCGCACGAATGCGCAGTCGCGGCCGATCGAAGAGGAGCTGCTGAAGTACGACGTGCCCTACGTCGTGGTCGGCGGCGTGCGCTTCTACGACCGCGCCGAAGTGAAGGACGTGCTGTGTTACTTGCGCGCGGTCGTGAACCCCGCGGATGCCGCGGCGCTCGCGCGCATCGCGAACCGACCCGCGCGCGGCATCGGCGACACCACGCTCGACCGGGCGATGGAGCTGGCGCGCGCGCGCGGCGTCTCGTTCGAGGAGGGCATGCGCCTGTTCGCCGCGAGCGACGCCGCGGGCCGCGCGCGCCCGAAGCTCGTCGCGTTCCTCGAGCTGATGGACGCGCTGCGCCGCGACATCGCGGCGCTCGCGCCCGCCGACGCGATCGCGGAGGCGCTGCGGCGCAGCGGCTACCTGCTCGCGCTCGAGCGCGAGAACACGCCGGAGGCGGAGTCGCGGCTCGAGAACTTGCGCGAGCTGGTCGCGAGCGCGGAGGACTTCTCGGCCGACAGCGCCGAGATCGCGGACGCGTCGCGCACGCCACTCGAACGCTTCCTCGACCAAGTGGCGCTCGTCTCCGATCTCGACAGCGCGGAGCTGAGAAGCGACCGCGTCTCCCTGATGACCGTGCACTCCGCTAAGGGCCTCGAGTTCCCCGTCGTGTTCGTGGCTGGCCTCGAAGAGGGCGTCTTCCCGCATCAAGCCGCCGCGCGTGACGGGCGCGACATCGAGGAGGAACGGCGCCTCTGTTACGTGGCGATGACGCGCGCGATGGAGCGCCTCACGCTCAGCTACGCGCGCGAGCGCCGGCGCTACGGCCAGCACACCTACGGCTCGCCCTCGCGCTTCCTGCGCGAGATCCCGCAGAAGCTGCTGGACTTCCGCGGCGGCGCCGCGTTCGAGCGGCCGCGCGAGGTCGACGCGCCGGTGCGCGAGCGCAGCGCCGGCCGCCACTACGACTACAGCTACGACCAGGGCGCCAGCGACGGCGACTCCGCTGGCGACGCGGGCGTGCGCCGAGGCACGCGCGTGCGCCACCCGATCTTCGGCGCCGGCGCCGTGCTCGAAGTGATCGGGCGCGGGCCCTCGCAAAAGCTGCGCATCCAGTTCGACCGCGCGGGCGTGAAGACCGTGCTCGTGCGCTACGCGAATCTCGAGCTCGGTTGAGCGCCGCTTTGGCGCGCGCGGCCGAACGGAGGCCCGATGAAGCTGCAAGAGAAGATGGTCGCGATCGCGCTCGGCGGTGCGGGCGAATCCCTCGAAGGCACCTTCCTCGGCGGCGCGAGTGGCGACGACCGCGGCGCGCTGATCGCGCCGCCGCATCCGCTCTACGGCGGCAGCATGGAGTCGCCCGTCGTCGCGGAGGTCGCGTTCGCGTGCCACCGCGCGGGCATCGCGACGTTGCGCTTCAACTGGCGCGGCGTGGGCGCGAGCGCGGGCGAGCCCTCTGGCGACGAAGGCGACGCGGACGCCGACTACGGCGCCGCGCTCGCGCATCTCGCCGAGACCGTGCCCGGCGCGCTGCTCGCGTGCGGCTACTCGTTCGGCAGCGCCGCCGCCGTGCGCGCCGCCGAGCGCAGCCCGCGCGTGCGCCGCCTCGTGCTCGTCGCGCCGCCGCCCGCGCTGATCGCGCCCGCGCGCATCGCCGCGCTGCGCGCGCGCGCGCTGGTCATCACGGGCGACCGCGACAACTTCGTGCGCGTGGCCGCGCTGCAGGACGCGTTCGCGAGCGCAGCGAACGTCACGCTGCGCGTGCTGCCTGGCGTCGACCACTTCTTTATGGACGGGCTGAGCGACCTGGGGAAGGAAGTGAGCGAGTGGCTGTGGGGCGGCGAGTAGCCGCTCTCAGAAATCCAGCCTTCGATCCGCCGGCGATTCCTCCGCCATCGCCTCGCCGCTCGGCGCGCTCACACGGTCGAGCGGCTCGGTGCCGGTGAGGAACGCCTCCTCCATCGCGTACTTCGAGGAGCCGCTCGCGAGAGCGCCGGTCTTGGTGTCGACGCGCAAGAGCGAGACGCCATCGGGCACTTCGGGCTCGGCGGGTTTTCGCTTCTCGAGTGCAGCTTCCATGAACGACATCCAGATCGGGAGCGCGGCCACGCCGCCGGTCTCCTTGGGCCCGAGCACGTCCCGCGCGTCGATTCCGACCCACACCCCCGTAACAACTCGCGGCGAGAAGCCGACGAACCACGCGTCGGTTTGGTCGTTCGTCGTGCCGGTCTTGCCCGACAAGTACGGCCCGAGCTTGCGCGCGCGGCCCGCCGTGCCGTTCGGGTGCTCGACGGGCGCGCGCAGCATCCGCGCCGTCACGTACGCGTGCGCGGGCGCCATCGCATAGCCGCGCGGCACGACGAGCTCCGGCGCGACGCGCTTCTCGACGATCTCCTCGACCGGGCCGAAGTCTCCGAGCGCCTCGTCTTCGAGCGGGAGCACGTCTTCTTCCTCGGGCGCTTCGGCCGCTTCGCTCTCCGCGACGACGAGCTGCTTCTCGGCTTCAGCCTTCGCTTCCTCGCCGTCGTCCTCCGCTGTCTTCTCGTCCTCGGGCTTCTCGATCGGCCCGTCGAGCGGCACGTTCTCGATCACCACCTCGCCCTTGCGATCGAGCACGCGCGCGATCAGCCGCGGCTCCACGAGACGGCCACCTGACGCGAACACGCCGTAGGCGCGCGTGATCTCGAGCAGCGTCACGGAGCTCGTGCCGAGCGCGAGCGCGAGACCGCCGTCGAGCGGCGACTTGACGCCGAGCCTGCGCGCGAGCTCTTGGGTGGGCTCGATGCCGACGTCGCTCAGCACGTAGACCGCGGCGTTGTTGATGGAGCGCGCGAGCGCCTCGGTGAGCGTGAGGCGCCCGAGGAACTCGCGGCCGTAGTTCTCCGGCCGCCAGAGCGAGCCGCTGCCGTCGTCGTACACCGCGGGCCGGTCGTAGACGATCGTGGCGGGCGTGAAGCCCGCGGCGAGCGCGGCGGCGTAGACGATCGGCTTGAATGCGCTGCCGGCTTGGCGGCGCGCCTGCGTCGCGCGGTCGAACTCGCTGCCCGCGAAGTCGTAGCCGCCCACGAGTGCGAGCAGATCGCCGGTCTGCACGTCGTACGAGAGCAGCGCGCCCTGCACGTCGGGCACCTGATACAGCGCCGCACTCGGCTCCGTCGCGCCCTCGGCGGGAGCTGTCAGGGAGAACTGCGCGACGTCGCCGGCCGCGAGCGCCTGCGAGAGCTTCGCGATCGAGGCGCCGTGCGTGCCGGGCTTTTTCGCGTGCGCCCAGCTCGACGAGGCGAGCGTCACGTTCGCTTCGACGCCGGCGCCGAACGCGACGCGCGCGAGCTTCTTCGCGTCGTCGACCTTCAGCACGACGCCGGTGCGCGGCTTCGCGAAGAACTCCGGCGCGAGCGGCACGCCCTCGGCGAGCGCGTTCTCCTCCGCGAGCTTCGGCAGCTCCGCCGCGATCGCGTCCGGAGCGACCTTGCGCAGCGCGCCGCGATAGCCGCGGCGATGGTCGAGCGCCTCGACGCCGCTCTGCAGCGCCGCGACCGCGCGCTTCTGGAGCGCGAGGTCGATCGTGGTCTCGACGCGCAGCCCGCCGTTCAGCACGCGCTCGTTGCCGATCTCGGCGACGAGCCGCCGGCGCACCTCTTCGGTCACGTAGGCGGCGACCTCGAAGTCCGTGGTCGACGGCGAGCGCAGCACGGGTTTTGCCGCGAGCTGCGCAGCGTAAGTCGCGTCGTCGATGTGGCCGACATCGCGCATGCGTCCGAGCACGTACACGCGCCGCTCCTCTGCGCGCACGGGATTCAGGTAGGGCGAGAATTTCCCCGGAGCCTTCGGCAGTCCCGCGATCAGCGCGGCCTCGCTGGCCGTCAGGTCCGCGAGCGACTTGTCGAAGTAAGTGCGCGCCGCTTCCGCGACGCCGTAAGCGCCGCTGCCGAAGTAGATGTGGTTCAGGTAGCGCCAGAGGATCTCGTCCTTGCTGAAGCGCTCCTCGATTTGGCCCGCGAGCACGGCCTCTTTCGCCTTGCGCGAGTAGGTGCGCTCGCTCGTGAGCAGCAGGTTCTTCGCGAGCTGCTGCGTGATCGTGCTCGCGCCCTGCGTCTCGTCGGTCGTGAGATTCGTCCAGGCAGCGCGCAGCGTGGACACGAAGTCGACGCCGCCGTGCTCGTAGAACTTGTCGTCCTCGGCCGCGAGGAACGCGTTCACGACGAGCTTCGGAATCTCGTCCATCGGCGTGAGGGTGCGCCGCTCGCTGTAGAACTCGCCGATCAGCGCGCCGCTGCGGTCGTACACCCGGCTCGTGAGCGGCGGCTCGTAGCTGTCGAGCGCCGTCAGGTCGGGCAGGTCGCTCGTGACCCACATCCAGAGCAGGCCCGCGCCGGTCGCCGCGATCAGTACGAGCAGCCCGAACGCAACGCCGATCCGAATGAGCGTCGCCCGTGACACTTCCGCCCGCCCCCTCACCCTCGCGCAACCTAGCCTTTCGGCTTCGCGCTGATGTAATGACTCTCACTTCATCGGCGCTCGCATCCACGGAACGGAGACCTCGCGTGGCGAAGAAACGCAAAGCCCCGGCGCGCAACGAGCGCGCCCCGCGAGCGCCGAAGGCAGCCAGGCCGAGCGGGGGGGCGCGCGCCCTCTCGCTCGCGTTCGTGATGGACCCGATCCTCGGCCTCAACATCAAGGGCGACACCACCTTCGCGCTGATGCTCGAGGCGCAGCGCCGCGGGCACCGCATCTACACCGTCGACCCGAGCGACCTCGGCGTGCGCGACGCGCGCGTCACGGCGAAGGCGCAGCCCGTGGAGCTGCGCCGCGAGGTCGGGAACCACGCGACGCTCGGGCCGGCGCGGCTCGTGGGCCTCGACGAAGAGTTCGACGTGGTGTTCCAGCGCAAGGACCCGCCGGTCGACGTCGCGTACGTCACGGCCACGCAGATCCTCGCGTTGTGCCGGCGCGCGCTCGTGCTGAATCGCCCCGAAGGCATCCTCGCCGCGAACGAGAAGCTGTACGCGATGCACTTCGCCGAGGTGATGCCGACGACGCTGATCGCGCGCGAGATCCCGCAATTCGTCGACTTCATGGCCGAAATGGGCGGCCAGATGATCGTGAAGCCGCTCCACGGCAAAGGCGGCGAGGGCATCTTCCACGTCACCAACGGCGACCGGAACCTGTTCTCGATCCTCGAGCAGAGCACGAACTTCGGGACGCGCTGGGCGATCGCGCAGCAATACCTGCCCGCCGTGCGGCGCGGCGACAAGCGCATCCTGCTGCTCGACGGCGAGCCGCTCGGCGCGGTGCTGCGCGTGCCCGCCGAGAACGAGGCGCGCTCGAACCTTCACGTGGGCGGCAAGGCGACGCGCACGCAGCTCGACGCGGAAGACCTGCGCATCGTCGCGAAGCTGCGGCCGTGGCTGCAGCGCGATGGCCTCTTCTTCGTCGGCATCGACGTGATCGGCGGCAAGCTCACCGAGGTCAACGTCACGAGCCCGACGGGCATCCAGGAGATGAACGCGCTCGACGGCGCCTGCTACGAGACGCGCGTGATCGAGGCGGTGGAGAAGAAGGTGGCGGCGCGGGGGTGAGCCGCTGCGTCGGCCCGTTCGCGGGAGGCGCGTCAGACACCCCCGTATCGCTCTAGTCGGGGAATCACTTCCGACGGATCCTGCTAGCAACTCCGTCGGCAAGCCCGCGAAAGTCCTATTGACACGTTTTCCGTCGGCGGGAATCATGCTCGCCGTCGGACGCGACCCCATCCCCGGTCGCGGGCGGCTTCCTCCAAGCGCGCGGTGTCCCCGTGAACGCCGGGCGTGTTCGTCACGAACCACGAAGGAGGCCTCATGGCCGCAGGAAAAGTCGCGAAAGCTGGCATCAAGCGTGAGAAGGATTGGCTCTATTTCCTCGATCGCCGAGGGAACGTGAGCCGCGTGCGCCGCGCCGAGGGCGGTGGCAAGGCCAAGAAGGGCACGCAGCAGGTGGTCGCGAAGACCGGCGTGCAGAAGGAAGAGGGTTACCTCTACTTCATCGACAAGGACGGCGACGTGTCGCGCGCGAAGATGGTTCGCCGCGGCAAGGGCACCCGCCGCAAGGCCGCGAAGAAGTCGACGGCGCGACGCAGGCGCTAGCGCTCTCGCAACCGAGGGGGCCGGTGCGGTGACGCGCGTCGGCCCCTTCTCCTTTTCGGCTGCGGTGCTCGCGAATCCCGCCCACACCTCCTAGGGTCGCGCCGCGCGTCATGTCGGACTCCGAGAATGTCATCGCAGGCGCGCGCCGCGAGCCGGGCGCGCATCCGTTCACGATCCTGGTCGTGGACGACGAGCCCGCGATCCTCGAGTCGATCGAGCTCACGCTCGGCGACGACTACCGCGTGCTCACCGCGCTGAACGCACGCGAGGCCCTGGGCCTGCTCGAGCGCGAAGAAGTGGCGCTGATCATCGCGGACCAGGTCATGCCGGGCATGAACGGCGCGAGCTTCCTCGAGCGCGCCGTCGCGATTCGGCCGCGCGCGGTGCGGCTCATGCTGACCGGTTACGCCGACATCCACGCGATCATCCGCGCGATCAACGAGGGCAAGATCTATCGCTACATCGCGAAGCCGTGGGAGCCGGATCAGCTGCGGCTCGACGTGAAGAACGCGCTGGACGCCTACCAGCTCACCGCCGAGAACGCGCAGCTCGCGAGTGCGCTCGCGATCGCGAACGAGAAGCTGCGCGCCGAGAACCTCTACCTGCGCCAGCAGGTGCAGAAGACGTACGCGTTCGATCAGCTCGTGGGCGCGGCGCCGTCGATGCAGCGCGTGTTCGACGTGATGCAGAAGGTCGCGCAGACCGACGCGACCGTGCTCGTTACGGGCGAGACGGGCACCGGCAAAGATCTCGTCGCGCGCGCGATCCACTACGCAGGCTCGCGCAAGGAGAAGCGCTTCGTCGCGCAGAACTGCGGCGCGCTGCCGGACACGCTGCTCGAGAGCGAGCTGTTCGGGCACAAGCGCGGCGCGTTCACCGGCGCCCACGCGGACAAGAAGGGCCTGTTCGAGATCGCCGACGGCGGCACGATCTTTCTCGACGAGATCGGCGAGACCGAGCCCGGCATGCAGGTGCGCCTGCTGCGGGTGCTGCAGGACGGCGAGATTCGCCCGCTCGGCTCCTCCGACGTGAAGCGCGTCGACGTGCGCATCGTCGCGGCGACCAATCGCGACCTCACGAAGCTCGTCAGCGAGGGCCGCTTCCGCGAGGACCTGTTCTATCGCCTGCGCGTCGTCGAGATTCGCCTGCCCGCGCTGCGCGAGCGGCGTGAGGACATCCCCGCGCTCGCGCATCACTTCCTCGACCGCGCGAACGCGAAGATGCGGCGCGCGCTGGACGGCTTCACGAACGCCGCGATGGATCGCCTGTGCGCGCACCAGTGGGCCGGCAACGTGCGCGAGCTCGAGAACGAGATTCAGCGCGCGGTGGCGCTCGCGGGCGACGAGAAGACCGTCACGGCCGAGATGCTCTCCGAGCACGTGCGCGGCCCGACGCCGGCGCAGGGCGCGAGGGGCATCGTGCTCCCGATCGAGCAGGACATGAACCGCGCCGTGGACGCGCTCAAGGCCGCGATGATCCAAGAGGCGCTGAAGAGCGCCGGCAACGTGACGCGAGCTGCGGAGAAGCTCGGCATTCCGCGCCAGTCGCTGCAGAAGATGATGAAGCGGCTCGGGCTGCGCGACGAAGCGCCGGAAGAGGCCTAGGCGATCAGCTCGGCAACGAGCTTTGCGATGCGCTCGCCCGCTTTGCCGTCGCCGAACGGATTCTGCCAGTGCCCGCGGCGGCCGAGCAGCGCCCTCGTGGCGTCGAGGATCGCATCCGCGCTCACGCCTGCGATGCGCGCGGCGCCGACGTGCACGGCCTCGGGACGCTCGGTCGTCTCGCGCAGAATCACGCACGGCACGCCCAGCACGCAGGCTTCTTCCTGGACGCCGCCCGAATCGGTCAGCACGAGCGCCGCGCTGCGATGCAGCTGCATGAACTCCACGTAGCCAGCCGGCGGAATCGCGCGCACGCGCTTGCCGAGCGCGACTCCCACCTCCGCGAGCCGCTGCTGCGTGCGCGGGTGCAGCGGCGCGACGACGGGCATGCCCGCATGCTCGGCCGCGAGCTCGAGTCCGCGGAAGACATCGCGCAGCGCTGCGTCGTCCTCGACCGTCTCGCGCCGATGCACGGTCGCGAGCAGGAATTCGCCAGGCGCGACGACGAAGCTCGACAAGTCTGGCGCAGGCAGGCGCGCGAGCTGTCGGTGGAGCTCGTCCACGACGGTGTTTCCGGTGACCGCGATCTGCCCCGGGACGTGCTCGCCCAGCAAGTTCGAGCGCGAGAGCTCGGTCGGCGCACACAGCAGTTGCGCGAACGCATCGCACTCGCGGCGATTGTGCTCCTCCGCCATGCGCAGGTCGCCGCAGCGCAGGCCCGCCTCGACGTGCACGACCGGGATGCCCGCGTCGAGGCCGCCGAAGGCGGCGCCGAGCGTCGAGTTCGTGTCGCCCTGCACGACGATCGCGCGGGCGCGCTTCGCTTCGAGCACTTCGCGCACCGCGGCGCGCGTGCGTGTGAGCTGCTCTTCGCGCGCGCCACCGCGCACGTCGAGCCGCACGTCGGGCTTCTCCAGCTCGAGCTGCGCGAAGAACAGGCCGTCGAGCGCCCAGTCGTAGTGCTGGCCCGTGTGCAGCACGAACGAGTCGAAGCCGAGCGTGCGGCACGCGCGGATCACCGGGGCCATCTTCACGACTTCGGGCCGAACCCCGATCACGAGCGCGACGCTCATGCGGCGCTCCGGCCGAACGACTGCTCCAGCCGGCGCCGCAGCGCGAAGCGCAGCGTACGGATGGCGGTCGGGATCGCACGCATCTTGCTCGCGCCGACCCGGCTCGCGTAGTCGAGCTGGATCGGGATCTCGGTCGCGCGCACGCCGAGCGGGCGCAGGCGCAGGAGAATGTCCGAGACCGCCGCGAAACCGCCTTCGGCGATGAAGCCGTCGCCGTATGCGTCGAAGGCGCGCCGCAACAAGCCCATGCGGTACGCGCGGTAGCAACACGTGTATTCGCGCACGCCGGGGATCGGCAGCACCGTGCGCAGGATCGTGCCCGCGACGTCGGAGAGCGCGGCGCGATAGGCCGGCACGCCCGCGACCGTCGCGCCAGGCTGGTAGCGCGACGCGATCGCGAGCTCGTAGCCGCGATCGAGGGCCGCCAGCAGCTGCGGGATTTGCTCGGGCGGATGCGTGTTGTCCGCGTCGAACGTGATCACGACGTCGTCCGCCGCCGCGTGTTCGCGCATCCACGTGAAGCCCGTGCGCAGCGCTGCACCGAGCCCCGCGTTCTTTGCGTGGCTCACGACCTCGAGCGCGAGCGCGCCGTCGAGGTCGCGCTCGGCGCGGCGCGCCTCGGCGACCGTCGCGTCCGCGCTGCCGTCGTCCACGAGCAGCACCGACCACGGCGCTCCGTGGCGCTTCAGCGTGTCGGTGACGCGCAGCAAGAGGCGATGGATGTCGCGCTCCTCGTTGTAGGCGCACAGCATCACGCGAATCATCGACGCTCTCCGGCGAGATCGGCGGCGATCTCAGCCACCGCTTCGTCCACCATCTCGCAGCACGCGTTCCACGAGTTGACGCGCGGATAGAGCTGCGACGTGCTCGTCAGGTAGAGACGGCCGGGCACGGCCACGTGCGGAGGCTTCTTCTTGGCGTAGCCGGTCGTCCACATCGGCTCGACGAAGGGCGCGCGGAACAGGTAGCGACCGACGATCGCGCCGCGCGCTTCCGGGTGAATCCGGCACAGGTCGGCTTCGTAGCGCGCGAGCAGCTCCGAATCGGGCAAGCCGTAGAGCTCGCTCGTGCGGTGCGTGTAGTTCACCGTGTAGTGGACGTGGAGCCCGCGCGTGCGCTCGAGCGGCACGACGCGCGACATCGCGATCAGGCCTTGTGAGGTCGCGCCGCAGTCGACCCAGGGCGCCCAGTAGTACGGAGTGAGCGCGCGATCCGTGATGAACACGCCGCTCACCACGCCTTGGTAGTCGAGCGCGAGGTCTGCGATCGCCGGCGGCAAGGCGCAGTCTTTCGCGAGGCGCTGAAACATCGGAAGGGGGAGAGTGGAGACCACGGCGTCGTGCTGCGCGCTCCGGCCGTCCCCGAACGCGACTCGCACGCTGCGCCCCTCGATGGCGAGCGCTGCGACCGGGCTCTTCGTGTGCAGCGGCGCGCCGCGAGCGACGAGGTCCTGCGCGAACGCGTCGATCAGCGAGCGATAGCCGCCGAGCAGGCAGCCCTTCTCCTCGCGCGAGACGTTCTTCTCGCGATGCATGCGCGTCGTGAGCCAGAGCGCAGGGAGCGCGGGGTAGTGGTCACCGATCTTTGCCGCGAGCAGCGGCTTCCAGATCAGCTCGAACGCGCGCGGCCCGGCGATCTTGCGCACGAAGTCGGCGGCAGTCACGCCGTCGAGCCCCTCGCGCGTGCCGGCGAGCCGCGCGTACACGGCGATCAGACCGAGGCGAACGCGGTCGATCCAGCCCAACGGCGCAAAGCGAAGCAGGTCGAGGGGGGTGTTCAGCGGGTAGGTCGTCTCGCGAACGGGGAAGCCCATGCCCGTCGAGCTCCAGCGCAGCTCGTAGGCGAGCCCGAGCTCCTGCACGTGGGCGAGCAGGGCCGCGTCGATCGGCAGCATGCAGTGATAGAACTTCTCGAGCTCGAGCCCGTCGTGGCTGAAGGTGCCGCCGAGACCGCCGAGCCGTTCCTCGGCCTCATACAGCGTGACGGCATGGCCGCGCTGCTGAAGACGCCGCGCGGTCGCCAGCCCGGAGATCCCGCCGCCCAGAATCGCTACGTCCAAGACCGACCTCGTGTGCGGAGGCACCTGCCGCATGTGATTCGCGTCACCCGAACTGAGTGGTTCGGGACTCACGGAGGTGACGCCGAAGTTGAAGCGCATTCCCGCGACGCTGAGTGTCGATGTCGACCCCGTAGATGCTCACCTCGCGGGCTACGGAGTCATCGGCCAGCCGCCCGACTCAGCCTGCTACGAGCGCGCGGTCCCGCGGCTGCTCGAGGCCTTCGCTGCACACGGGGTGCGCGCGACCTTCTTCTGGGTTGCGCGCGATGCCGAGCGCAGCGCCGCAGCGCTGCGAGCCGTCGTCGCAGCGGGCCACGAGGTCGCGAGCCACTCGCTGACCCACGCCGAAGCCTGGCGCAACGCTGGCTCCGCCGAGGTTGCGCACGAGTTGCGCGAGTCGAAGCAGCGCCTCGAACAATGCGCCGGGGCCTCTGTGGTGGGGTTTCGCTCGCCGGGATGGCACGGTCCGCGCGGTCTCCACGAGGAGCTCGCGCGAGCCGGCTATCGCTACGACGCCTCCTCGTTCCCGTCGCCGCTGCTCGGCGCGATGAGCGCCCTGTTGTTCTTGGGCAGCCGAGGGCGGCGCCGCGTTCCGCTCGGGGCGGGGCAATGGTTCGCGCCGAGAGCGCCTTCGCAGCTCGCGCGCGGCCTCACGGAGTTCCCGGTGAGCGTGACGCGCCGACTGCGTTTCCCCGTCTACCACACGCTGCGCTACTCGGTTTCGAGCGCGCGCTTCGAGCGCCTCCTCGAGGCGCTCGCTCGCGAGGGCCACGAGTTGTCGTATCCGCTGCACGCCGTGGATGCGCTGGGCCTCCGGGAGGATGGCATCGAGCAGCGGCTCGCCCGTCACCCGGGGATGTCCATGGCGCTCGAGGAAAAGCTGAGTCTTCTCTACTCTACGCTGCGCGCGATCGCGGAGAGATTCTCGCCCGCCCCGTACTGCCAGCGCCTCGCAACGCTCGGGCACGTGGGGGAGCCAGCGAGCGCATGAGCGGCGGAGCGCGAGCCTTTCTCTCGGATCGCTTCGTCTGGGTGCTCGTCGCACTCTCACTGGTGCTGCTCTCACCGGGGTTCAGCGGAGGAATCCCGCGAGCGACCGCCGCCAACCGAGCGGAGGCGTGGGGCAACGACGACTTGGTGCCGATGGCGCGAAGTTCACAACGCGTTCATCCACGAGAAGCCCGACTGGAACACGGGCTACCCGCCGCTTCAGCACTACATCTTGGCGAGCGCTTACGCCCCGTACCTCGGCTGGAAGCTATTGCGCGGCGAGCTGAAGCCCGAAGCCAGCTTCCCATTCGGCCTCGCGCGTCCTACCGAGTCGATCACTCACCTCACGTGGATCGGGCGTGGAGTCGCTCTGGCATTCGCCTTGATGTGCGTGCTCGGCGTCTTCGCGATCGGGCGCGAGCTCTGGGGGCGTCGCGTTGGATTTGCCGGGGCGCTCGCATGGCTCGTGACGTTCCCGTTCTCGTACTACGCGACCACGGGAAACGTGGACGGCCCCATGCTCGCGTGGATCAGCTGGGCGCTCGTCTTTGCCGCCAAGGCGGTTCGCGACACGCTCTCGCCGAAGGTCGCGATCACGCTCGGCGCTCTCGTGGCATGCGTCGGCGCAACGAAGGACCAGGGAGCTGGCTGCTTCTTCCTCGTCGGGATGGCACTCGTGTTGCGGCATCTGCTGCGCGGCGACGCGCACCGCTGGTGGCGACTCGAGGGCCGCTGGGTGAGTCCGCTGCTCGCGGTCGCGAGTCTCGTCGCGACGTACAGCGTCGTGGGCGGCCTCATCTTCTCCCCACACCGCTTTTCGAAACATCTCGACACGATGTTGTCGGTCGGCGCTCGCGTCGGCGAGCAGATCTACCTGCGGTATCCGGTGACCGCGCACGGCGTCTGGCTGCAGACGGTCGACCTCGCGAACCACCTGTACGACGCCGTGGGCGGCGTGAACCTCGCGCTCGCCTTCGCGGGAGTCGTGATTGCGCTGCTTCGCGACCGCGCGGCGCTGGTACTGGCCGCGTCGAGCGCCGGCATGTTTCTGGTGTTGCTCGCGCCGCTGTACAGCAAGATCCAGTACGTCCTTCCCGTCGCGCTGCCGCTGTGCCCCTTCGTCGGGTTCGCGCTCGATCGCATCGCGAGCAAGACCCGATTCTCACCCGTGGTGTGGACTGGCTTCGCCCTACTCATCGCGTGGAGATCGTTCGCGGTCATCGACCTCGCGCACGCGCGCATCAACGACTCGCGATACGAGGCGGCCGCCTGGTTCGAGAGCCAGGCGCGCGACGGCGACACGGTCGTGTTCTTCGGGGCAGACTCGAACAACACGCACATGCCGGCGCGGCTGCGCTCGGTCGGCGTGAACTACCGCGCGGAAGGGCGTGAGGTCCTCGCGCGCGTGAACCCGGAGTTCGTGCTCGTTCAGCCCGACGGCGCCGACGAGAACCGCAGGCGCATCGAATGGCGCGTCGGACCGCACTCGATTCGATCCACCTACGTCGACGACGCGCTCTGGGCGGATCTCACCGGCGGGCGGACCGTATACGTGCTGGTCGCTCAATTTCAAACGCCGAGGCGATTCCCCTGGGCAGACCGCCCGAACCTCGCCTACCCGATGGTCAATCCGCCGGTCCTGATCTTCGCGCGCGCGGATCGCGCAGAAGGCATGCCGCCTCTCGAGCCTTGGACGACGGCGCCGCAGAACCCGCCGCTGCGCCGCGCCAACGAGCCGCCGATCCACGAGCGCTAAGGCGCCTCCGGGCCACCGAGCTTCTTCCAGCTCCGCAGCCACGCCCACGCCGTCCTCACGATCGTGTCGAGGTCCGAGTGCCGCGGCTTCCAGCCGAAGTCGCGCATGAAGCGGGACGCATCCGCCACGAGGATCGGCGGATCGCCGGGCCGGCGCGGCGCGTTCTCGTACGGCACCGCTTTCCCGATCACGCGCCCGACGCCCTCGACCACTTCGCGATTGCTGCGGCCCACGCCCGTCCCGAGGTTGTATCCGCCGCCCGGGCCGCCCGAGAGCAGCGCTTCGATCGCGCGCACGTGCGCGTCGGCGAGATCCGTGACGTGGATGTAGTCGCGCACGCAGGTGCCGTCGGGCGTCGGGTAGTCCGTTCCGAACAGCGAGAGCTTCGGACGTAGGCCCGCCGCGGCTTCGAGCGCCACGGGGATGAGATGAATCTCCGGCTCGTGGCACTCGCCGATACCGCCGTCGGGGTCCGCGCCGCACGCGTTGAAGTACCGCAGCGCCGTCCAGCGCAGGCCGTGCGCGCGCTCTACGTCCGCGAGCATGCGCTCGATCATGAGCTTGCTCGCGCCGTACGGGTTGATCGGCGCCTGTGGCGTCGCGTCGACGATCGGCTGCCGCTCGGGGTGCCCGTAGGTCGCCGCGGTCGACGACAGCACGAACGCGCGCACGCCGTGCGCGAGGCACTCGGCGAGCAGGTTCGCCGTGCCGGCGACGTTGTTGCGGTAGTAGAGCAGCGGCTTCGCGACCGACTCGGCGACCGACAGCGAAGCCGCGAAGTGCAGCACGCCGTCGACCTTCCCGTGCGCCGCGAACAGCGCACTCATCGCCGCGCGGTCGCCGATGTCGGCGACGACGAGCTTCGCTCCCTGCGCGAAGTCCGCGCGGCCGGCGCGCAAGTCGTCCACGACCACCGCCTCGTGTCCCGCGCGCAGAATCGCGCGCAGTGCGTGGCTCCCGATGTATCCCGCGCCGCCCGTAACGAGAAGTCGCGCCAAGAATCCTCCGTTGCGCGTGGTATTTTGCGCACGCGATGGAAGTCATCCACACCGCCGAGTTCGAGTCGCCCTTCGGCGCGATGGGGTGTGCATCGACCGGCCGCGGTCTTTGCTTCATCGAGCTGCCGCGCGCCAGTGGCCGCGGCGTCGCGGGCTGGATGCGTCGCTTCGCGCCGGACGCGCGCTTGACGACCGGTTACGCGCCGAACCGAGCCGCGATCGCGCAGATCCAGGACTACCTCGCGGGCAAGCGCGAAGAGTTCCGCGTCGAGCTCGACCTGCGCGCGACCGGCTTCCAGATTCGCGTCTACGCCGCGCTGCTCGATGTCCCGTACGGCGAAGTGCGCAGCTACGGCGAGATCGCGCGCGCGATCGGCGAGCCGAGCGCCGCGCGCGCCGTCGGCGCCGCCGTCGGCGACAACCCGCTGCCGCTCGTCGTGCCGTGCCACCGCGTGATCGAGTCGAGCGGAAAGCTCGGAGGATTCGCGGGCGGCGCCCTGCTGAAGAAGCGCCTGCTCGCGCTCGAGCGCGGGAAGCATCCGGGGCAGGGCGAGCTGCTCTAGCCGCCCGATCTCACACCCTCGCCAGCGCCTGCTCCAAGTCCGCGATCAGGTCCGCGCTGTCCTCGATTCCGCAGGCGAGGCGCACCAGCGTGTCGGTGATGCCCCAGCGCAGGCGCTCTTCGCGCGGCTGATCCCAGTACGACATCAGCACCGGCATCTCCACGAGCGACTCGACGCCGCCCAGGCTCGGCGCGATGTACGGGAGCTTGCAGCCGTCGACGAAGCGGATCGCGGCGTCGAGATCGCCCTCGATCTCGAACGTGACGACGCCCGCGAAGCCCTTCATCAAACGCGTCGCCACCGCGTGATCCGGATGCGACGCGAGGCCCGGGTACCACACGCGCCGCACCTTCGGATGCGTCTTGAGGAAGCGCGCAACCGCGAGGCCATTCTCGTTGTGGCGCTGAACGCGCAGCGCGAGGGTCTTCATCCCGCGCAGTAACAAGTGCGCCGCGCCCGGATCGAGGATGCCGCCGAGCACGCCCACGGCGTCGCGAATCGGCTTGATCTGCTCCGCGCTGCCCGCCGCGACGCCCGCGATCAGGTCGTTGTGGCCGCCGAGGTACTTCGTCGCGCTGTGGATCACGAGGTCCGCGCCGTCCGCGAGCGGCGCGTGATTCACCGGCGACGCGAACGTCGAGTCGACGATCACTCTCACGCCCCGCTCGTGCGCGACGCGCGCCGCTTCCGGCAGGTCGATCACGCGCAGGTACGGATTCGTCGGCGACTCGGTGAAGAAGAACACGGTGTCGTCGCGCAGCGCGCTCTTCAGCGCATTCACGTTCGCCGGCTCGATGATCGTCGCCTCGACCTCGAGCTTCGACAGGTACTGCCGAATGAACTGCCGCGTGCGCCGATAACAATCGCTCGTGACCACGATGTGCCCGCGCTTCGGCAGCAGCGCGAGAAACGTCGTCGTCGCCGCGCACATCCCCGAAGCGAACAGCACCGCCGACTCCGCGCCCTCGAGCTCGCAGATCTTCCGCTCCACCGCGCGCCAAGTCGGATTCGAGTACCGCCCATACTCGTCGCGCTCGAGCCGCCCCTCCGCGTACTCGCGAACCTCCGCCGAGTCGCGAAACCAGAACGTCGACGTCTGATGCAGCGGCGTCGTCAGCGCCGTGCTCTCTTTCCCCTGCCGCTCCCCGCCATGCACCGAGCGCGTCGACTCGCCAAGCCGCCTCTTCTCGTCGCTCATCTCGCGCCCGCCTAATTCCCGAGGAAGTTCGGCAAGTTAGTCAGCCCCAACAACCGCCGCCAACCACGCCCCGAGCGCGCGGGAGCGCAGCGATCCGCGCGCCGCACCCAGCCAGAAACCACCTCGAAACAAGAGTGCCGCTGCCGACGCCTCAACGGCGTCGGCAGCGGCACCCCTCCCAACAAGGATTGGGCAACGTCGAAGCATGCCCCGAGCTCCGAGCGAACCGAGGAGGGCACTGCGGGGAGGGCGGGTCGCGGAGCGAATGCCCGGGCGTGGTCGCGCGCGGGGCAACCGGGAGCGCGCCAGAACGCAACCCACAGCGCACAGCACCCGCCCGACGCGACCACGCGGCTGAGCGGAGGCGAGCCCGCCCGGACCGCAGCGCCCGGCGCCCCGAACGAGCGCACCACCGGAATCCCGCGAACGAGCGAGCGGGCGGAGTTGTTAGTGCGGCTCCCCAGCTCCGGCGCAGTCCTGCACGTACCCGAGCTGCTTCAGCTGCTCGCACTCCTCCGCCGAAATCGTCGCCGCCTTCGCCTCGCCGATCTTGCCTGCCTTCGCGGCCTCCTCGAACGCCACCGCCTGCCGCGACATCTCCGCCGCCAGCCCCGGCTCCTGCGCCGCGATGTTCGACGTCTCACCCGGGTCCGTCTCGACGCGAAACAGCTCGCGCTCCGCGAGCCCGCGCGGGTTATCAGGGTTCGCCTCGATCCACTTCCACGTCTTCGTGCGCACCGCGCGCAGCACGTTGCCCTCGTGGTCCTCTTCCGCGAAGACCATCTGCTCCCCCGGCAGGCGCGTCGCCGGCAGCACCGCGAGATCGATGCCCTGCATCGCCGAGGGAACCTTCGCGCCTGCCTGCGCGAGCAGCGTGGGCGCCACGTCGATGATGCGCGCCGGCTCGCTGCGCGCATCCGGCGTCGCCGCGAGCGGCGAGCCCTTCGGCCACTTCACGAGCAGCGGCACGTGAATCTGCTCGTCGTAAAGCGTGAGCCCGTGCCAGAAGCCGCCGTGCTCGTGGAACTCCTCGCCGTGATCGGCGACGAGCGCGATTACGGTGTTCTCGTAGATCCCCAATGACTCGAGCTTCTCGATGAACTTCCCGAAGTTGCCGTCGAGATACGCGATCTCGCCCACGTAGAGCTCCTGCATGCGCTTCGCTTCGCTCGCCGCGGGATGCTGGTTCGTCGCGCGATCGATGCCGACGCCGTTGTACGGGTGCTCGAAGTACGGGTCGTGCGGGTCCATGTAGTGCATGAACAAGAAGAAGCGCGACTGCGCGTGGCGATCCAGCCACTCGAACGCCGCGCCGTTCATCACCTCGGAGTCCTGATAGAAATCTCCGAAGCGCAGGCCCGGCACGAACATGAAGTAGACGCGCCGGAAGATCTGATAGAGCACGAGCTTCGACGACGACTCCACCGCGCCGAACAAGTAGTCGGGTCCCATGTAGTGGTACTCGTCGAAGCCCTGCGCGAAGCCGAAGGCTTCCGTGAGGTTCGTGTTCGAGACGAACGCGCCGGTCGCGTAGCCCGCGCTCTTCATCACCTCGGCGACGGTGTCGATGTCCTCGGGAAGCGCGGACGGCTTCGACATCGTTTGGTGGCTGCTCGGCACGAGCGACGCGAGCAGCGATGCGGTCGCTGGCTTGGTCCACGACGCGTGCGAGAAGCCGCTGAAGATCGTGCCGCCGTCGGTCGCGACGCGGCACAGGTTCGGCGTCTGCACGAAGTCCGCCCCGTAACAACTCAGGTGATCTGCGCGCAGCGTGTCGACCATCACGAGGATCACGTTCGGCCGGCTCGCGAGCGCGCCCGCAGCCGCGGGCGGCGTCGACTTCTGCATCGGCTGCGCGATCTGCCCCGCCGCGATCCAGCCGCCGCCCGCCACGAGAATCAGCAGCGCGAGCGCGATCGGCGGCGAGAACAGCTTGCCCGCGGCGCTGCGGAACACGCGCGGGCCGACGAAGAAGAGCAGCAGCGCGAGCGCGCCGAACGCGGCGAGCACCGCAGCGAGCACGGGCAGCGGCGGCATCTGCTCGAGGAACACGTCGCGGCGCAGGCGGAACACACTGATCGCGAGGCCGACCGGCACGACCGTGAAGAGCAGCGCGAGTGACGGCGTCCAGCCGCGCGTCTCGGCCTCGTCCATCGGGAACGCCGCGAGCACGAGGCCGCCGAGCGCGCACAGCACGCCGAACAGCGCGGCGTAGGCGAGCGGTCCATACCAGAGCACCTGCGCTTCGGTGCCGAAGCCCTGCTGTGCGATCGCGATGGCTTCGCCGAGCGCGAGCACGATGCCGGCCACGATGCCGGCGCCGAGGCCGTACGCGGCTGTGCTCGTCGCCCGCGTGGCATATGGCGATTCACCGAGTGGGGCGCCGCCGAACCCTGGGGCGCCCAAGTCGATCAGGACGCCGTTCACGCGGCACCACGCCGGCTTGTAGTCCGCGCTGCGAATCCACCAGAACACGCCGCCGAGCAGCGTGAGCGCTTCCGCCGCCCAGAAGCCGAGCGCGGCAGACGTGACCGCCGCCGCGGGCCCGATCATGTGCTGCAGCACGAGCAGCTGGGCGAGCTCGCGGATGCCTTCGCCGGCGATCGTGAACGGCGAGAGCACGGTCGCGAGGATCTGCACCGTGGAGCCGAGCACGACCGGCCAGAACTCGGCGCCCGCCGCGCCGATCGCGAGCGCGGTGAAGTAGTACATCGCTGCGGTCGTGAAGTGGACGACGAACGACAGCGCGAGCGCTTGCAGCAATAACAACTTTTGGTTGCGATAGGCGCCAGCCGCGTTCGCGACGCGCTCGACGATGCTCGTGAGCCGCGCCTTGCCCGGCAGCGGCAGCGCCACGATCACCGCCTGCACGATGCCGGGGAACCACAGCACCGCGAGCAGCGCGCCGACGACCGCGATGCACACCGCGGCGCCCGCGAGCGCAGCCGTGTTCGCGGCGTCGCGAGTCGGGAAGATCTCCGGGTGCGCGTAGAGCAGGTTCATGCCGAACGGCAGCGCGAACAGGAACGAGAGGAAGATGCCGATCGGCCCGATGATCTTCTCGAGGAACTTGGCGGCCGTCGTTTCGACGTTCCGGCCGCTGAAGCGAGCGGCGTCATAGAGCGTGTAGCCGTCGAGGCCGAGCGTGCTCGGCAGGAACGTGCCGATGAAGCGGCCGATCAGGAACGAGCCGAACACGTGTCGGAACGGCAGCTCGATGCCCTGGCCGCGCAGCATCAGGATCCAGCGCTGCATCGAGGCGAGGATTCCGACGAACTTGATGCCCGCCGCGGCGAAGCAGAACAGCGCGAACGTGCCGGCGTCGATGTTCTTCAGCGCGCGCAGGATCAGCGCGCCGGTGGTGACGAGCGTGCCGTCGGTGTCCTTCACCTCGTGCGCGAACAGCAGGCAGAAGATGCGCACGGTGAGCCACGCCTTGAGCACGTTCTGCACGCGCCCGCGCCACGGGTCGCTGAGCAGGCGGCCCGCGAGCAGGGCCGCGACGACGATCGCGAGGAGCTCACCGAGCAGCAGAACGAGGCGCATGAAGTCTCCCGAGTGCGCGCGCGGCCGTGGCGCGAATCAAGCGTGTGTGTCGGCCGTGCGGCGCGGGAAGTAACGAGCAAATCCGAGCGTGTCGGCCGACGAGGCGCGCGCGCGTGCGGATGGTGCGGCGGGCCGCGCTAGCTGCCTTCGGCCTGCGCCAGTTCTGCGCGCCGGCGTTGGTATTCCGCCTCGGAGATCGTGCCCGCGCGCCGCGCCTCTTCGAGCTCCGCGAGCGCGCGCAGCCGGGCCGGATCGGAGGGCAGCTCGCTCGGCACCCGTTTCACGGGCGCGAGGGATCCCGGCGCATCCATGAGAATCGTGGTGCGGCCGCGGCCCGCCTCGCGCTCGGACGGCGCGCGCGCGAAGTCCGCCGCGCGAAAGTCCACGGCCACCGCCCGCTGACCTAACACCTGTGCGTGCGCGCTCGGAACGGTGCGAATCGCGTGCGTGCTCTGGGTCGCGACGGGATCGGCGAGCTGCGTGTCCTCGCCGGCGGCGAGCTCGCGGTCGGCGTCGACGAGATGGATCTGGAGGCGCTGCTCGGAATCGACGAAGGCGATGAAGCGCGTCGCGAAGTTGCGCGAGAACACGCCGAGCTTGCGCTCGCGGCGCAGCGCGCGGAGCGAGACTTCCTGCGTCGCGTCCGCCCGCGCGAGCGCGTCGGCGAGCACGGGCCCGAGCTTGCGCGCGAGCGCTGGCGCCAGCGCGGGCCGCCGCGTGTTCTCGTCGCCCGCGCTCTCGCGCACGTCGAGGCTCGCGAGCACCGCGACGGCGCGCTCGGGCTCGATCTGTGCCGGGTGCGCGAAGCGCGCGGCGCCGCCCTTCTCGCTGCGCAGCATCACGACGAGGTCGGGCGTATCGACGAGCGAGACGCGCGAGTAGCTCGCGCCGCACGCGAGCGTCGCCACGAGAACGAAAGCGATCGCGCAGGCTCTACGCATTCAGCGCGTTCACCAGGCGATACGCGACGAAGCTCGCGCCGTACGCCAGCGCGAGTAGGTACACGAACGCGAAGGCGGGCCAGCGCCACGAGTTCGTCTCGCGCGCGAGCGTCGCGATCGTCGAGGTGCACTGCAGCGCGAACACGAAGAACACGAGCAGCGCGGCGACGGTGCCCGGCGTGTAGATCCGCTCGCCCGTCTCGCGATTGCGGTCGTTCGCGAGTGCTGCGCGCAGGCCCGCTTCGTCTTCGCCCGAGGCCGAGTAGATCTGCGCGAGCGTCGAGACGATCACCTCGCGCGCGGCGAGGCTCGCGACCAGGCCGATGCCGATCTTCCAGTCGAAGCCGAGCGGCGCGATCGCGGGCTCGAGCGCGTGGCCGATGCGACCGCCCGCGCTGTGCTCGAGCGCGTAGGCCGCGGCCTGCTTCTCGTCGAGATGCGCAGGCGCCTCCACGCGCGGGAACGTGAGCAGCGCCCACAACAAGATCGAGACCGCGAGGATGATCGTGCCCGCGCGGCGCAGGAAGCGACTCGCGGCGCCCCACACCTGCGACGCGACGAGCTTCGCGGGCGGCATTCGGTACGGCGGCAGCTCGAGGTAGAACGGCATCGCGTCGGCCTTCACGAGCGTGCGGCCGAGGATCGCGGCCGCGGCGAACGCGCCCAGCGCGCCCAGCACGTAGAGGCCGAGCAGCGCGAGCCCCTGCAGGCCGAGCGGGCCGAACACTTGCTTCGCCGGCACGAAGGCGCCGATCAGCAGCGCGTAGACGGGAAGCCGCGCGGAGCAGGTCATCAGCGGCGCGACGAGCATCGTCACGAGCCGCTGCGTCGCGGACGGGATCGTGCGCGTGGCCATGATGCCCGGCACCGCGCACGCGTACGACGAGAGCAGCGCCACGAACGCGCGGCCCTCGAGGCCGATGCGGCCCATCGCGCGGTCCACCACGAACGCGGCGCGCGCCATGTAGCCCACGTCCTCGAGGAAGTAGAGCAGGGTGAAGAGCAGCAGAATCTGCGGCAGGAACACGACCACCGAGCCCACGCCCGCGATCACGCCGTCGGCGACGAAGTCCGCGAGCACGCCGGCGGGCAGCACGGCGCGCGCGGCGTCGGCGGCGGCGGCGAGGGCGGCGTCGATCGCGTCCATCGCGGGCGTCGCCCAGGCGAAGATCAGCTGGAAGAAGAACACCATCACCGCGGCGAACAGCAGCGTGCCGAGGACGGGGTGAAGCACGACGCGGTCGATCGCCTCGGTCGTGGCGCTGCGGCCGGGTCGCGCGACGAGTGCGGCGGCGAGCACCGACGCGACCCACGTGCGCCGATCCTCGCGCCCCTGCGGCGGCGGTACGGGCGGGCGGCTCCACTGGTGCGGATGCGGGAGTAGGCGACGTAGTTCGCTTAGTCCGAGGCCGCGATGTCCGACGACGCCTACGACCGGCACGCCGAGCGCTGTCCCGAGCCGCGCGAGGTTCAGCTCGCCGCCGCGCGCGCGCAGCTCGTCGGTCATCGTGACGACCACGCAGGCGGGCAGGCCGAGCGCGAGCGCTTCGGCCACGAGTGCGAGCGAGCGCTCGATCGTGCAGGCATCGAGCGTGATCACGATGCCATCGGGCGGCGGCACGTCCGCGATCTCGCCCCGGATCACGCGCGACACGACGGCCTCGTCGGGGCTGAGCGGCTTCAGGCTGTACGTGCCCGGCAGGTCGATCACGCGCACGCGGTGCCCGTCGATCGTGGCGTCGCCCTCGCGGCGCTCGACCGTGACGCCGGGGTAGTTGCCGACTCGCGCGCGCAGACCGGTGAGCGCGTTGAACAGCGTGGTCTTGCCCGAGTTCGGGCTGCCGACCAAGCCGAGGCGCACGGGTGCCGCGCTAGCCACGCGTCACCCGAACCGCACGCGCCTCGTTCGCGCGCAGGCAGAGCTGGCTCCCGCGCAGCTCGTACACGCGCGGGTCCCCCAGCGGCGCGCGGCGCCGCACGACGACGACGGTGCCGGGCACGAAGCCGAGGTCTTCGAGGCGTTCAGCGAGCGCGGCGTCGCTGTCGACGGACGCGACGGTCGCCGACTCACCCAAGGGGAGCAGGTCGAGGGTCAGCGGCTGTCCATCCTTAAGACCGGGCATCGCTTCCTCTGAAAACGATTTTCAATTTCGCTCAGCCGGCCATTCCGTGCCAGGCACGGATTGGCGCTTCCCGCGGGCACCGATGGCTACTCAGCCCTCGAGCCCCTCGCTCTCGGCTTTGAGGCGGCGCGACATCAGGCGCAGGCCGGCCTGGGCGGGCGTGATCTGGCCGTCGAGCACGGCGCGCAGGCCCGTCGCGATGGGCATCTCCATCCCGAGCTTGGCGGCGAGGCGGCAGGCGGCGTAGGTGGTGCGCACGCCCTCGGCCACTTCGTTCATGCTCTGCGTGATCTCGGCGAGGCTGCGGCCGCGCGCGAGCTCGAGGCCGACGGTGCGGTTGCGCGAGAGGTCGCCCGTGCAGGTGAGGATCAGGTCGCCCATCCCCGAGAGTCCGAGGAAGGTGAGCGAGTCGGCGCCGAGGGCGATGCCGAGCCGCGCGATCTCGTGGAGGCCGCGCGTCATCAGCGCCGAGCGCGCGGAGAGACCGGTGCCGAGGCCATCGCTCATGCCGACCGCGATCGCGACGACGTTCTTCAGCGCGCCGCCCACCTCCACGCCCACGATGTCCTTGTGCGTGTAGCAGCGGAACGTGGGCGACGAGAGCGCGCGCTGCACCGCGATCGCGTGGGCTTCCTCGGCGCACGCGAGCGTTACCGCGGTGGGCTTGCCCGCGGCGACTTCGCGCGCGAACGACGGTCCCGAGAGCGCGACGACGCGGGTTCGCAGCGGCTCGGGCAGCACTTCCGCGAGCACGTCGTGCATCAGCAGCGAGGTCTCGACCTCGATGCCCTTCACGGTGGAGACCACGTACGCGTCGTGCGCCATGTGCGCGCCGGCTCCGCGCATCACCTCGCGCACGCCGTGGCTCGGAATCGCGCACACCACGAGCTGCGCGCCGGCGACGGCGTCCGCGAGGTCCGTCGTCACGCGCACGCGCTCGGGCAGCGCGAAGTCGCTCAGGTAGCGCGGGTTGCGGCGCTCGCGCTGCATCACGCGCGCAGCCTCCGCATCGCGCGTCCACAGCGTCACGTCGTGCGCTCGCGCCGCCAGCAGCGCGAGGCACGTGCCGAAGCTTCCGCCTCCGAGAACCGCGACGCGCTGCGACATGACGCGCACTCTATCGACCCGCTGTTGCGAAGGACGCGCGAGAAGCCGCGCAAAAATCGTTGAACGAGAAGTCCATCGCGCTAGCATGCCCGCGCTTTTTTCAGCCGCGACGCGCAGTTAACTCCAGTTTTCACGCGTGCCGGGCAATGCGGAAACGGAGGTCGCGGCGTGCTCGGGGAATTCGCCGGCGTTTTGCTGCTGCTCGCCGTCGCGATCATCGTAGCCAGCGCCATGGTCTCCGCGCCGAAGCTGCTCGGACCGAAGCGCGAGTTCCCGGAGAAGCAGGACCCCTTCGAGTGCGGCGAGAAGCAGATCGTCTCACCGAAGCAGCGCTTCTCCGTGAAGTTCTATCTCGTCGCGATGCTGTTCGTGCTGTTCGATCTCGAGGCGGTGTTCTTCTATCCGTGGGGCGCCTTGATGCGCGAGCTCGGTGTCTTCGGCTTCGTCGCGATGACCGTGTTCACCGTCCCGCTCGTGCTCGGGCTCGTCTACGAGTGGCGCAAGGGAGCGCTCGAGTGGTGAAGAGCGCTTCTGTTGATCCGAAGGACCTGTCCGCCGAGTCGCGCGCGCGCATCGAGCGCGAGATGGCGAAGTTCCCGAAGAAGCGCGGCGCGCTGCTCGCGGCGCTGCACATCGCGCAGGAAGAGCACGGCTGGATCTCGCCGGCGCTCGCCAAGGTGCTCGCGCACATGTTCGAGATCGCACCGATCGAAGTGATGGAAGTCGTCTCGTTCTACAACATGTTCTACGACCGCCCGCAGGGCCGGCACCACGTCTACGTGTGCACGAATCTGCCGTGCTCGCTGCGCGGCGCGCGCGGGATGCTGCGCGCGATCGAATCGCACCTCGGCGTGCGCGCGGGCGAGACGACGGCCGACGGGCGCATCACGCTCGGCCACGAGGAGTGCCTCGGCGCCTGCGCGTACGCACCGATGCTGCGCGTCGGCGAGACCTACCACGAGAACCTGGACGTCGAGCAGGCCAAGCGCCTGGTCGACGCGCTCGAGTAACGCATGGGACTCAAGGCGCCGTACGTCACGAACTACCTGACGCAGCACTTCGCGGACGACGCCTTCGGTCACGTGGACGGCTACGTCGCGCGCGGCGGCTACGAGGCCGCGCGCCAGGCGATCACGCGCATGGCGCCCGAAGAGGTCGCCACGCTCGTCAAGGACGCGGGCCTGCAAGGGCGCGGCGGCGCGGGCTTCGTCGCGGGCCTCAAGTGGACGTTCATGCCCAAGGGCAACGACAAGCCCAAGTACCTCGTCTGCAACGCAGACGAATCGGAGCCGGGCTCGTTCAAGGATCGCCTCCTGATGGAGCGCGGCCCGCATCAGCTGCTCGAAGGCATCCTGATCGCCGCGTGGGCGACGGGCGCGGAGAAGACCTTCGTCTACATCCGCGGCGAGTACGCGTTCGCCGCGCAGGTGTTGCAGCGCGCGATCGACGAGGCGTATTCGCGCGGCTACCTCGGCCCGCGCGTGATGGGCACCGCGCTCTCGCACGACGTGGTGCTCGTGCGCGGCGCGGGCGCCTACATCTGCGGCGAAGAGACGGGCCTGCTCGAATCGCTCGAGGGCAAGAAGGGCCAGCCGCGCAAGAAGCCGCCGTTCCCCGCGCAGTACGGCGCGTTCGGCATGCCCACCACGGTGAACAACGTCGAGACGTTCAGCCACGTCCCGCACATCGTCGCGCGGGGCAAGGACTGGTTCCGCGGCATCGGCACCGAGAAGAGCCCGGGCACCACGATCTTCGGCGTGTCCGGGCATGTCGTCAGGCCCGGGCTCTACGAGCTGCCGCTCGGCACGAAGCTCGACACGATCATCTTCGAGCACGCGGGCGGTGTGCCCGACGGCAAGAAGGTGAAGGGCGTCATCCCCGGCGGCATGTCGATGAAGATCCTGCCCGCCGGCCAGCTGGACACGCCGATGGCGAACGAGTCGCTGCGCGAGCGCGGCTCGATGCTCGGCACCGGCGGCATCATCGTGATGGACGAGACCACCTGCATGGTGCGCGCGGCCAGCGTGATCTCGTACTTCTTCCGCGACGAGTCGTGCGGCCAGTGCACGCAGTGCCGCGAAGGCACGGGCTGGCTGAACAAGATCATCGGCCGCATCGAGCGCGGGGCGGGCACGCGCGAGGACATCGACATCCTGCTCGACGTCGCGGGCAAGATGGAGGGCGCCACGATCTGCGCGTTCTCCGACGCCGCCGCGTGGCCGGTGCAGGGCATCCTCAAACACTTCCGCGACGACTTCGAAGCGCACGTGCGCGAACAGAAGTGTCCGTTCCCCGCGAGCTTCGAGCTGTAACGACATGGCAAACGTCACGATCGACGGCGTGAAGTACGAAGTGCAGGACGGGCGCACGATCCTGCAGGCGCTCGACGACCTCGGGCTGCTCATGAACGGCGTCGACGTGCCGCACTACTGCTGGCATCCGAAGCTCTCGATCGACGGCTCGTGCCGACTCTGCCAAGTCGAGGTGAAGGGTCAGCCGAAGCTCCAGATCGCCTGCAACACGCCCGTCGCCGAGGGCATGGAGATCACCACCGCGAACGAGCGCGTGAAGAAGGCGCGCGAGGGCGTGATGGAGCTGCTGCTCGTCAATCACCCCCTCGATTGCCCGATCTGCGATCAGGCGGGCGAGTGCAAGCTGCAGGACTACGCCTACGAGTACGGCGTCACGCACGCGCGCACGAAAGAGCCGCGGCGCGCGCTGAAGAAGCGCGTCGACCTCGGGCCGACGATCACGTTCGACCAGGAGCGCTGCATCTTGTGCCGGCGCTGCGTGCGCTTCACGCGCGAGATCTCGCAGACGAGCGAGCTCACCGTGATGAGCCGCGGCGATCGCTCGACGATCGAGACGTTCCCCGGCGCGCCGCTCGACAACGACTACTCGATGAACGTGGCCGACATCTGCCCGGTCGGCGCGCTCACCACGAAGGACTTCCGCTTCAAGATCCGCGTGTGGTTCCTCGACGACAAGCCGGGCGTCTGCACCGGCTGCGCGAGTGGCTGCAACATCCACCTCGGCGTCGCGAACAATCAGGTCTACCGCTACGTGCCGCGGCGCAACGACGCGGTGAACGCGACCTGGATGTGCGACGAAGGCCGCATGTCCTACAAGCGCATCGGCGCGAGCGACCGCATCCGTGAAGCCGGCGTGCGCACCGCGACGGGCGGCCTCGCGAGCGCGAAGCTCGACGCCGCGGTCGCCGCCGCCGCCGCGAAGCTGCGCGCCGTAACGACAGCGGGCGGCGCCTCGGTCGCCGCGCTCGCCTCCGCGCACGCGACGAACGAGGACCTGTTCGTGCTGCGCCGCTTCTGCGAGGCGATCGGCACGGAGACGATGGGCGTCGCGGTTCCGAAGGGGCGCTCCGACGAGATCTTGATCAAGGCGGAGAAGGCCGCGAACGGCGCCGGCGCGCGTGCGCTCGGCTTCAAGGACGCGGCGAGCGTCGCCGAGCGCGTGAAGGCCGGCGCGGTGCGCGCGCTGATCGTGCTCGGCAGCGATGCGCTCGCGTTGTTAGGTGGCGAGGCCGCGCTCGCGAAGCTCGACTGCGTGATCCTGCTGGGCACGCATCACTCCGCGCTCGAGCGCGCTGCGCACGTGGTGTTCCCCGCGCGCGTCGCCGCGGAGAAGCGCGGCACGCTCACGAATCACGCGGGCCACGTGCAGCGCGTGGCGCCCGCGGTGGAGCCCGCGTTCGACGCGTGGAGCGAGGGCGAGGTGCTGCTGCGCCTCGGCCAGGCGCTCGGGCTCGCGGGCTTCGCGCCGGGCGTCGCGTTCAATGCGCGCGAAGTCTCGAAGGCGATCGGGCAGGTGGTGCCCGCGTTCGCGGGCTGCGACTACGACTCGGTGGGCGACGAAGGGCGACCGCTCGGCGGCGCGGGAGCGCGCTGAGTGGAGCTCCAAGTCGTCGTCAAGATGCTCGTGATCGTGCTCGTGATCATGGGTCTGTTCCTGCCTCTCATCACCTGGGTCGAGCGCAAGCAGAGCGCCGTGATGCAGGACCGCATCGGCGCCAACCGCGCCCACGTGCTCGGCATCACCGCGCTCGGCCTGCTGCACCCCGCGGCCGACGTCGTGAAGCTCGCGACCAAAGAAGACGTCGTGCCCGCCGGCGCGAATCGCTGGATCCATCAGCTCGCGCCGATCATCGCGCTGGTGCCCGCGATCATCACGCTCGCCGTGATCCCGTACGGCGGGAAGTACCAGATGGACGGCTGGGTGCTGAACCTCGTCGTCGCCGACATCGACTGGGGAATGCTCTACGTGTTCGCGGTCGGCTCGATCGCGACCTACGGCGCCGTGATGGCGGGCTGGGCGAGCAACTCGAACTGGGGCTTGCTCGGCTCGATGCGCGCCTCGGCGCAGATGATCTCGTACGAAGTGACGATGGGGCTCTCGCTCGTCGGCCTCTTCATGGTGTTCAACTCGCTGAGCCTCGTGGAGATCGCGCAGGCGCAGGACAAGACGCTCTGGCTGTTCGGCCTCGTTCCGCTGCCGAACTGGGGGATCTTCCTCCAGCCGCTCGGCTTCATCCTGTTCCTCACCTGCATCATGGCCGAGAACAAGCGGCCGCCGTTCGACGCGCCGGAAGGCGAGAGCGAGCTCGTGGCCGGGTACCACATGGAGTACTCGGGCATGCGCTTCGGCCTGTTCTACACGGCCGAGTTCCTCGAAGTGCCGGTGATCGGCATGATCGTCACCACGCTGTTCCTCGGCGGCTATGCGATCCCGTTCGTCTCGCAGGAGATGATCATCGGCGGCCTCACGCCCGCGCTCGGCGCGAGCTTCGCGACGGTCGTCTGCATCGCGCTGCACTTCGTCACGTTCCTGATCAAGGTGATCGTGATGATCTGGCTGCAGATGGCGATCCGCTGGACGCTGCCGCGCTTCCGGTACGACCAGGTGATGGACCTGTGCTGGAAGATGATCCTGCCGATCTCGATCGCGAATGCGTTCGTGACGGCCGGCGTGATCTTGTTCCTGGAGCGCGCATGACGCTCTTCTACATCTTCGCGTTCATCGCGATCGCCGGCGCGCTCGGCATGCTGCTCAACACGCGCAACACCGTGGCCGCGGCGCTCTCGCTCGTCGTCACGATGTGCGCGCTCGCCGCGATCTACGTGCAGCTCGACGCGTACCTGATCGGCGCGCTGCAGGTGATGGTCTACGCCGGCGCGATCCTCGTGCTGTTCCTGTTCGTGGTGATGCTGCTCAACCTGCGCAGCGACGACTTCGGCGGCGCGCGCTACGCGAAGCCATTGCTCGCGACGCTCGGCGCCGCCGCGATCGGCGCAGGCTTCCTCACGCTGCTGCCCGGCGCGTTCGGCCCCGCCGCGGAGCTCAGCGCAGGCTTCGGCGGCTACCGCGAAGTCGGGCGCGAGCTCTTCACCAACTACGTGCTCGCGTTCGAAGTCACCTCGCTGCTGCTGCTCGGCGCGATGATCGGCGCAGTGATTCTCGCCAAGCGGAAGATCGACTGATGGTCACGCAAGCCGTCGCGCTCTCGGGGATCCTGTTCTTGCTCGGCGTGATCGGCGCGCTCACGCGCCGCAACCTGATCGTGATCCTGATGTCGATCGAGCTGATGCTGAACGCGGTGAACCTCGCGCTCGTCGCGTTCTCGCGGCAGTGGGGCGATCACGCGGGCCAGCTGTTCGTGCTGATGGTGATCGTCGTCGCCGCCGCCGAAGTCGCGGTCGGCCTCGGCATCGTGATCGCGCTGTTCCGCAACCGCGAGAGCGTCAACGTCGAGGACGCGAGTCTCCTGAAATGGTAGAAGCGACGCCGAACGACCTGATCCGCTGGGTGCCCCTGCTGCCGCTGCTCGGCGCTCTCGTGCACGGCGTGCTGCTCGCCTTCTTCCGCACGCAGCTCTCGCGCACGCTCACGATCGCGCTCTCGTGCGGCTCGGTCGTCGCGTCGTTCCTGCTCTCGCTCGCGCTCGTGAACGACCTCACGCAGCTCGCGCCGGGCGCGCGCGTGATGAGCGACTCGCTCTTCACCTGGATCGGCACCGCCAGCTTCACCGCCGAAGCCGCGTTCCTGCTCGATCCGCTCAGCGCCGTGATGATCCTCGTCGTCACCGGGGTCGGCTCGCTCATCCACATCTACTCGATCGGGTACATGGATGACGACCACCGCGACGACCGCGGCTTCGCGCGCTTCTTCTGTTACCTGAACCTGTTCACGTTCTCGATGCTGATGCTGGTGCTCGGGGACAACCTGCTGGTGATGTTCCTCGGCTGGGAAGGCGTCGGCGTCTGTTCCTACCTGCTGATCGGCTTCTGGTACTCGGACACGTGGAACGCCTACTGCGGCAGCAAGGCGTTCATCGTCAACCGCATCGGCGACTTCGGCTTCTTGCTCGGCTTGTTCCTGCTGTTCTGGTCGCTCTCCGGCGAGGGCCAGGCCGCGATCGCGTTCCGCGACATCCAGGCCGCGTTCCCCGCGATCGCAGAGCAGACGGTGCAGCTGCCGCAGTGGCTCTCGTTCCTGCCCGGCTTCCCCGAGTGGAAGCTCGCCACGCTGATCGGCCTGTGCTTCTTCGTCGGCGCCGCCGGCAAGTCCGCGCAGCTGCCGCTCTACGTGTGGCTGCCCGACGCGATGGCGGGCCCGACGCCCGTGTCCGCGCTGATTCACGCCGCCACGATGGTGACCGCGGGCGTCTACATGGTCTCGCGCATGAGCTTCGTCTACGCGGAGGCGGACGGCGCGATGGCGTTCATCGCGTGGACGGGCGCGATCACGGCGCTGCTCTCGGCCACGATCGCGATCGCGCAGACCGACATCAAGAAAGTGCTCGCGTACTCCACCGTCTCGCAGCTCGGCTTCATGTTCGTGGCCGCGGGCTGCGGCGCGTTCGGCGCGGCGATGTTCCACGTCGTCACGCACGCGTTCTTCAAGGCGCTGCTCTTCCTCGGCGCCGGCAGCGTGATCCTCGCGATGCACCACGAGCAGGACACGGACAAGATGGGCGGCCTGCGGACGAAGCTGCCGTGGACGCACAAGGTGTTCCTGATGGGCGTGCTCGCGATCGCGGGTGCGCCGTTCTTCTCCGGATTCTTCTCGAAGGACGAGATCCTGCTCGCCGCGAAGCTCTCGCACGTGCCCGCCCACGGCGCGCTCTACGCAGTCATGCTCGGCACCGCAGGCATCACGGCCTTCTACATGTTCCGCCTCTACTTCCGCACGTTCCTCGGCAAGAGCCGCGCGAGCGAGCAGACGTTGTCTCACGTGCACGAGCCCGCGTGGACGGTCGTCGCGCCGCTCGTCGTGCTGGCCCTCGCCTCGATCTTCGGCGGCTTCCTCGGTCCAGCGGCGGCGCTGAACCCGCTGCTCGGCATCCTCAACATCGCGCCTGAGAACTCGAACAGCTTCGCGAACTTCGTCGCGCCCGTGCTCTCGAACGCGCACCACGAGATCACGCTGAGCGAAGAGCGCCTGCTCGCCGTGTACTCGGTGCTCGTCGCGGGCGTCGGCGTCGCGCTCGCAGCGCTGATGTACGTGTGGCGCCCCGCCATCCCCGTCGCGATTCGCGGCGCGCTCGGGCCGCTCCATCGCGCGGTCGAGAACAAGTACTACGTGGACGAGATCTACGACGCGCTGTTCGTGAAGCCCCTCGTGTGGCTCTCGAAGAACGTTCTGCACCGCTTCTTCGACGCGGGCGTGATCGACGGCGTGCTCGTGAACGGCTCGGCGGCGACGGTGCGCGGGGTGACGAGCGGCCTGCTCAAGTACGCGCAGTCGGGCTTCGCGCAGAGCTACCTCGGCTGGATGGCGCTCGGCACGGCGTGCCTGCTCGTCTGGCTCGCGACGCAGGTGGCGTGATGTTCGAAGGCAACCTCGTCAGCGTCGTCTCGTTCCTGCCGCTCGCCGCGGCGCTCGTGCTGCTCGTCGTCGACCAGATCGCGAAGCTCGCGGACGCGGTGTGGAAGAGCGCGGCGCTGATCACGAGCCTGCTCACCTTCGTGATCTCGCTCCAGCTCTGGTGCGGCTACGACGCGACGCGCGCCGACTACCAGTTCGTCGAGCACGTGCCGTGGCTCGCGGAGTGGGGCGTCAACTACTTCGTCGGCATCGACGGCATCAGCCTGCTCTTGATCCTGCTCACGACGTTCCTGCAGCCGATCGTGCTGGTCGCGTCGTGGAACGACATCAAGACCAGCGTCAAGTCGTTCCTGTTCTTCATGCTCGCGCTCGAGACGGGCATGATCGCGACCTTCGCCGCGCTGAATCTCTTCCAGTTCTACCTGTTCTGGGAGCTGATGCTGATTCCGATGTACTTCATCATCGGGATCTGGGGCGGCCCGCGGCGCGTGTACGCCGCGATCAAGTTCTTCCTGTTCACGATGGCCGGCTCGCTGCTGATGCTCGTCGCGATGCTGGTCGTCTACCGCCTGCACTTCGAGCAGACCGGCACGCTCACGCTCGACCTCGTCGCGCCGCCGGGCTCCACGCTCCCGGGTCTGCTCGACACCGCGATCCTGCCGGGCGGCGACGTGTGGTGGCGCACGCAGCCGTGGCTGTTCGCGGCCTTCGCGCTCGCGTTCGGCATCAAGGTCCCGGTGTTCCCGTTCCACACCTGGCTTCCCGACGCGCACGTCGAGGCGCCCACCGCTGGCTCCGCGATCCTCGCCGGCGTGCTGCTGAAGATGGGCACCTACGGCTTCGTGCGCTTCGCGCTGCCGCTCTTCCCCGACGCCGCAGTCGAGTTCGCGCCGCTCGTGTTCGGCCTCGGCGTGATGGGCATCGTGTACGGCGCGCTCGTGGCGATGGTGCAGAGCGACATCAAGAAGCTCGTCGCGTACTCGTCGGTCGCGCACCTCGGCTTCGTGATGCTCGGAACCTTCGCGCTGAACGACGAGGGCCTGAAGGGTTCCGTGCTGCAGATGGTGAACCACGGCCTCTCGACCGGCGCGCTCTTCCTGCTCGTCGGCATGATCTACGAGCGCCGTCACACCCGCGAGATCGGCGCGTTCGGCGGCATCGCGAAGCCGATGCCGGTGTACGCCGCGATGTTCGGGATCGTGACGATGTCGAGCATCGGCCTGCCCGGGCTGAACGGCTTCGTGGGCGAGTTCCTGATCTTGTTAGGCACGTTCGAGGCCGCGCCGCTCGTCGCGACGCTCGCGACCTTCGGCGTCGTGCTCGCCGCGGTCTACATGCTGTGGATGTATCGCCGCGTGTTCTTCGGGCCCGTCGAGGTGCCGGAGAATCGCGGCCTGATCGACCTCGACCTGCGCGAGAAGCTCGTGATCGCCGCGGTCGTGATCCCGATCGTGTGGATCGGCGTCTACCCGCAGCCGCTGCTCACGCGCCTCTCGGCGCCGGTCAGCGAGATCCTGCGCGTGATGGAGGCGAAGCGCGCGGCCACGGCGGCGGAGGCGACCGCGCCGCTCCCGGTTCCCGTGCGCGTGAGCCTCACGGAGCCGCAGCGATGATTCCCGCGCCCGTGCTGAACCTCGCGGCCGCGATGCCGCTGCTGCTGATCGCCGGCGGCGCGTTCCTCGTGCTCCTGCTCGACCTCTTCCTCGGCCGCGCGACCGACAGCGAGCGCTGGCGCAAGAACCTCGCGCTCACCTTCGTCTCGGTCGGCGTTCTCGCCGCCGTGGGCTGGTCGGCCAACGCGTTCCTCGCCGGCGGCGCGCTCGAGTTCAGCCCCGATCACCCGATGTTCCAGCTCGATCGCTTGACCGCGTTCGGCACGATCTCGGTCTGCATCGGTGCCGTGCTCGCGCTCTTGCTCTCGACCTATTACTTGAAGGAGGTCGGCGTCCAGCACGGCGAGTACTACGCGCTCGTGCTGCTCGCGACGAGCGGCATGATCCTGCTCGTCGGCTCGGTCGATCTGATCAGCGCCTTCCTCGGCATCGAGCTGATGAGCATCCCGATCTACGTGCTCGCCGGCTTCGACCGCCGCCGCGTGCGCGCGAACGAATCCGCGCTGAAGTACTTCCTCGCCGGCTCGTTCGCGAGCGCACTTCTGCTCTACGGCATGGCGCTCCTCTACGGCGCGACCGGCGAGACGAGCTACGCGGGAATCGGGGCCGCCTTCGACGGCAGCGATCCGCTCGCGGTGATCGGCCTCGCGCTCTTGCTCGTCGGCTTCACCTTCAAGGTCTCCGCGGTGCCGTTCCACCAGTGGACGCCCGACGTCTACGAAGGCGCGCCCGCCTCCGTGACGGCCTACATGTCCGTCACCGTGAAGGCCGCCGCGTTCGTCGCGCTGGTGCGCCTCGCGCACACCACGTTCGGGGGCGTGGAGGGCCCGCTCACCGACGCGCTCTGGGTGATCGCCGCGGCCACGATGATCGTGGGCAACCTGATGGCGGTGATTCAGGACAACGTGAAGCGCATGCTCGCTTACTCGAGCGTCGCGCACGCGGGCTACCTGCTCGTCGGCCTCGTGGCCGCTTCGCCCGGCGGCTACGGCGACGCCTACGCCAGCGTGCTCTTCTACCTCGTCGCGTACCTGTTCCTGAACCTCGGCGCCTTCGGCGTGATCATCGCGCTCACGCACCGCGGCCAGGACGCCGACCGCTTCGAGGACTACGCCGGGCTCGCGAAGCGCCGCCACGCGCTCGCCGGCCTGATGACTCTGTTCCTGATCGGCCTCGCCGGCATCCCCGGCACCGCGGGCTTCGTCGCCAAGTTCAAGATCTTCATGGCCGCGGTGCAGCAGGGCTACGTCTCGCTCGTCGTGATCGCCGTGATGACGAGCCTCGTCTCGGTCTACTACTACCTGCGCCTGCCCGTGCTCATGTACATGCGCGAGCCCGGCGAAGCCGCGGGCCGCCTGCGACTCGCGACCGGCGAGCAGATCGCGCTCGTCGCGTGCGCGGTCGCGGTGGTCGTGCTCGGCATCCTGCCCAACAACGGCCCCGAGGACCTGCTCAGCTTCGTGCGCGCCCTCGACTGGTCGCGCGAAGCGGTGGCGGCGCTGAACTGACGCGCAGGCGAAGCGCGCAGCCTCCGCGCGCGTCGATCCTCCGTGCATCGCGCTCGCGCGTCCGTGGGCTACCGAAGCGGACTGCGCGCGAGCCATGCCGCGCGCGTGAGCTCGAAGATGTCGTCGTTCTCGGCGAAGTCCTTGCGCGCGTGTAGGAAGCCGAGGCGCTGCGCGAGCCCGGCCGACGCGCGGTTGTCGAAGTGGATCTCGGCTTGGAGTCGCGCGACTCCCCAGACCTCGAAGAGGTGCGCCACCAACGCCGCGACGGCCTCGCGCGCGTAGCCGCGTCGCTGATGCGCAGCGCCGATCACGTAGGCGATCGAGCCGCCCTCGCCGCGCAGAGTCGCCTGCGTGAAGCCGATCGCCTCTCGCGAATCCCGCAGCCGCAGGATCCAGTTGAGCCAATGCTGAGCGCCGTCCGGGCTGCGCCCGCCCGCGAGGAACGCGTACTCGCGCTCCAGCGCCGCGACGCTTTCGGGCGGCCCGCCCGGCATGTGCGCGTAGAGCCGCGCATCGCTCAGCACGGGAAACATCGCCGAGGCGTGTTCGCCGCGGACGGGTTCGCAAAGGAGCCGCGCTGTCTCGATCTGCGCGAAGCGCGCATCGCGCTCGCTCACTTCGCGCGCCGCTTCAGCACGCGCACTTCGCCGCGGCGCACGGTGAGCTGCTCCGTGTCGAACAGCTCCATCAGCGGCACGACGAACTTGCGCGTGCCGCCGATCAGCTCCTTGTAGGCCGCGGTGCCGATTTCGCCGTGCGCTTCGAGATGGGCGACGACTCGCGTCCGCAGCGCGGCGACGGCGCTCACATCGAACCACAGCTCGCCCGGCGCGCGCACGAGCGCGCCTTCGCGCTCGAGATGCGCGAGCACCTCGCGCAGCTCCGCCTCGCTCGCGCGCAGCTCCGCTTCCCACTCGCGCAGCGTGCGCGGCGCGAGACCCGCCTCGCGCGCGCCCGCGCGCAGCCTCGCGGCGAGCTCCTGCTCGCGCGCAGCGAGCCGCGGCGCGAAGTCAGCGCGGCGCACGAGCTCGCCTTCGACCGCGACTTCTCCGCGCGCTGCGAGCTGTGCGAGCGCGCGCTCGTAAAGCGCGGGCGCAGCGTTCTCGGGCAGCGCACCGCGCAGCGTTCCCTTCGGCATGCCCGGCTTGATCGGGTTCGCGGCGTGAAACGCAGCGAGAGCCTCCGCGCAGCGGGACTCCGCCTGCGACACGAGCTCGGTCGACGCGAACACGTCTGCAGCGAGCGCGACGATCTTGCCGCTCTCCTCGGCGCTCGTGAGCGCTGAAGCGAGCGCCGCAGGCAGGAGCCCGCTCTGCGTGCGCAGCGCCTCGAGCGACATGCCCGCGAATCCGGAGCGAGCGACGCGCTGCGCCACGCCTTCGGTCGCATCGCCCCGGGCGAGCACTTCGAGGCCGCGCGCGAGAGCGCGGTCGCTGCGCCGCCGGTGCGGCGGCGCGACGTCGAGGATCTCGCCGCCACCGAGCGTCGCGCCCGAGGCGAAGCCGCGCACGACGAAGCGATCACCGGGCAGTAGTGCGAGCGCGCCGTCGTCGAGATGGATGCGCGCGAACGAGCGCGACCCCGGCTCGAAGAAGTCTCCGCCGACGGGCGCGACGTGCGCGCGCACCGCAGCGGTGCCCACCAGCAGCTCGCACGCGACCGGCTTGGGTCCGCTGTGCGGCGCGGTCGCGAGCCAGCGCAGTGAAGCATCGAACGTGCTCGACGGCGCGAGTGAGCCGGGCGCTGCGACGAGCATCCCGCGCGCGAGATCCGCGAGCGCGATGCCCTGCAGGTTCACCGCGCAGCGCGAGCCCGGCTCGAGCCGCTCCGCGCTCGCGCCGAAGCTCTGCAGCCCGCGCACGCGCGCACGTGCGCCGCCGGGGAAGAGCTCGACCGCATCTCCCGCAGTGAGCTCGGCGCCTGCGAGCGTTCCCGTGACGACCGAGCCGAAGCCGCGCATCTCGAAGCAGCGATCCACCCAGAGCCGCGCGGGGCCCGCGCGCCTCGCTCGCTCGCGCGCCTGCTCCGCCGCGCGCACGAGGGCGCTGCGCAGCTCCGCGATGCCCGCGCCCGTCGTCGCGGACACGCGCAGCACGTCAGCGCTCGCGAGCGACGTGTCCGCGAGCAGATCGCGCACCTCGGTTTCGGCGAGGTCCGCGACGTCGGCGTCGGCAAGATCGCTCTTCGTCAGCGCGACGACGCCGTGCGCGATCCCGAGCAAGTCGATGATCGCCAGGTGCTCGCGCGTCTGCGGCATCGCGCCTTCGTCCGCGGCGACGACGAGCAGCACGAAGTCGATCCCCGTCGCGCCCGACACCATCGTGCGCACGAGCCCCTCATGCCCCGGCACGTCGACGACGCCGATCGTGAGCCCGGGCGCGAGCGCGAGCGGCGCGAACCCGAGCTCGATCGTGATGCCGCGCGCCTTCTCCTCGGGCAGCCGATCCGTGTCGACGCCCGTGAGCGCGCGCACGAGCGTGGTCTTGCCGTGATCGATGTGACCCGCGGTGCCGAGGATGAGGTTGTTACGGGACATCGAAGCCACTGTCCGATCTCCGCTCGGCTTCGCCTCGCTGCGCGCCGCTTGGCGGCTTGCCGCCGTGATCGATGTGGCCCGCGGTGCCGAGGATGAGGTTGCTACGCGTCATCGAAGCCACTGTCCGATCTCCGCTCGGCTTCGCCTCGCTGCGCGCCGCTTCGCGGCTTGCTGCCGTGATCGATGTGGCCCGCGGTGCCGAGGATGAGGTTGTTACGGAGTGCCGGAGTCGTCATTGCTGGCAGGGTTGCACACACGCAGCTCGGCGCCGGATGGGGTGAACGGTCGTTCACGTTGACGCCGCCGGAGCGTGAGGCCAACTTCGCGCGATGGCGAAAGAGAGAATCATCGGAGTTCGCGAGCTGCGGGAACGGCTGAGCGATTATCTCGAGCTCGTTGCGAACGGGGAGTCGCTCACGATCGGAACGCGCAAAGCCGCGGTTGCGCGGCTCGTGCCCGCAGCGCCGCTGAGCGAGGGCGAAGCGTTGGATCGGCTCGCGGCGGAGGGACGAATTCAGAAGCCGCGTGGGAAGCTCCGCCTGCGCGGGCCCGTGAAGCTGCGCAAGCGGCAAACGAAGTCGGTCTCAGACCAAGTCGTCGAGGATCGGCGATGATCCTCTACCTCGACACGAGCGCGCTGGTGAAGCTCTATGTCGAGGAAGCGGGCTCCGCGCGGACTCGCGAGCTCGTCGATCGCTCCGACGGCGCCTACACGTCACGGATCAGCTACGTCGAGGCGCGTGCCGCATTTGCGCGGCGGCTACGCGCGCAGGCGATGAGCCGCCGCGAACACGGCGACATCGTGAGTAGGTTCGAGGCGGGCTGGAGCGGCTTCGGCGTCGTCGAGCTCTCCGACCCACTCGCGCGAAGCGCGGGCACGCTCGCCGAGAAGCACGGCCTACGGGCGCTCGACGCGACCCAGCTGGCAGCGGCGCTCGAGCTGCGCACGGGGTCTGTGCCGGTCGACTTCGCTTGTTTCGACCGCCGCCTTGCGCACGCTGCGCGCGAGGAACGCCTGCCGCTCGCAGCGAGCCTCTAGCGCTTCCCGATCACCTCGCGCCCCACGTACGGCTGCAGCGCCTTCGGCACCGCGATCGTGCCGTCGGCGCGCTGGTGGTTCTCGAGCAGCGCGAGGATCAGGCGCGCGTTCGAGACCGCGGTGCCGTTCAGCATGTGCGCGAACTCGTTCTTCTTCTTGGCCTTGCGCCGGAAGCGCACGCGCAGCCGGCGCGCCTGATAATCGGTGCAGTTCGACGTGCTCGAGATCTCGCCGTAGCTGCCGCGCTCGCCGCGCCCCGGCATCCACGCCTCGATGTCGAACTTGCGATACGCCGGCGCGCCGAGGTCGCCGGCCGCGATGTCGACCACGCGATACGGCAGCTGGAGTCCCTGATAAATGCGCTCCTCGATCGCGAGCAGCTGCTCGTGCATCGCGTCGGAATCTTCGGGGCGCGTGATCGCGAACATCTCCACCTTCGTGAACTGATGCACGCGGTAGAGGCCCTTGCTCTCGCGCCCCGCGGCGCCCGCCTCGGTGCGGAAGCAGTGAGAGATGCCGGCCATCTTCACCGGCAGCTGCTCTTCCTCGAGGATCGTGTCTGCGTAGAGGCCACCCAGCGTGATCTCCGCAGTGCCGACGAGGCAGAGGTCGCTGTTCGCGACCGAGTAGATCTGCGTCTCCTCGCCGCGCGGGTTGAAGCCGATGCCTTCGAGGATGTCCGCGCGCGCGAGGTCGGGCGTGACGTAGGGCGTGAAGCCTTCGGCCAACAACAAGTCGAGCGCGTAGCGCTGCAGCCCGAGCTCGAGCAGCACGGCCTCGTTCTTCAGGTAGTAGAACTTCTGTCCCGCCACCTTCGCGCCGCCGTCGAAGTCCGCGAGATCGAGCGCCGCCGCGAGCTGGAGATGATCCTTCGGCGCGAAGCCGAGCTGCGCTGGCGCGCCGACGCGGCGCAGCTCCTTCGCGTCGTCCTCGCCCCCATCCGGTACGGCGGCGTGCAGGAAGTTCGGGAGATCGCGCAGCTTCGCGTCGAGCTTCGCGCGCAGCGCCTCGGTCTCTGCCTCCACGCGCACGACCGCCTCCTTCAGCGCGCGACCCTCGGCGCCGTGCGCTTCGCGCTCCTCGGGCGCGAGCTTCTTCTTGCCGCGCTCCTGGTGCTCGTTGCGCCGGCGATTCGTCTCGTTCAGCTCGTGCTGCTTCGCCGCGACCTGCGCGTGCAGCGCGATCGCGCCATCCAGATCGGCGCGCACGCCGCGCCGGCGAATGCTCGCCGCTATTTCATCGCGGCGTTCGGCGAGGCTGCGGGCATCGAGCATGAGCGAAGACTCCGGGCGCGCGCGCAGGCGCGGCGGGGCGAGATAGCGGGAGGGCGGGGACGGGGCCAGGAGGAGAATCGAGGGGCCAGCGTCAGGCGCCGAATCCTCGACTTCTTTACCGCAGCTCGCTCGCGAACAGGGCCTTCACGCGGGACCACGCGTCGTCAGCGCTCGGCGCGTGGTAGGAGCCGCGCGCGTTGCAGAAGAACCCGTGGTCCGCCTCGTACACGACCACCTCGTGCCGCGTACCCGCGCGCTTCAGCGCGTCGCGCATCGCGTCGACCTGCGCCATCGGGATGAGCGCGTCCTTGGCGCCCATCAGGCACACGATCTTGCCCTTGATCTTGGGCGTGCGGCCGAGTGTCGAGGCCTTGCCGCCGGGGCCCTTCGGCGCGGCGATGCCGCCGCCATAGAACGAGGCCGCCGCGGCGACGTCGGTCTCGCATGCGGTGAGGTACGTCATGTGCCCGCCGATGCAGAAGCCCATCGCGCCGATCTTGCCGGTGCAGCCGGGCTGCTTGCGCAGGAACGCGACCGCGGCCTGCGCGTCCGCGGTCATCGTGTCGGCGTCGAGCGACATCAGGCCCTTCATGCCCACACCCATGCCCGCTTCGTCGTAGGCGACGTCGAGGCCGGGATGCGTGCGATGAAAGAAGTCCGGCGCGAGCACGATGTAGCCCTCGCGCGCGACGCGCTCCGCCACTTCGCGGATGTGCGCATTCACTCCGAAGATCTCCATGTACACGATCACGCCCGCGCGCGGCGCCGAGTCCGCGGGGCGCACCAGGTAGCCGCCCATGTTCGTGCCGCCGACCGGGATCGAAACGCGCTCGCTGCGAATCTCCATGAAGCCTCCTCGAAGCGCGGCACGCTATCGCGGGTCCCCGCCCCTGGCATAGTGTGCGCGACGTGGAGGGCGCATGGGCGACGCGAGTTCTCCCGCGGACGACGCGGGCAGCAGCCTCACGCTGCGCATTCTCGTCGGGATGCTCTCGGGATTTCTGCTCGGCCTCGTGATCAATGGGCTCTTCGCGCCGGGCGCCGCGCGCGACGCCGTGCTCGGCGTGCTCCAGGTCGGCGGCGCGATCTTCGTCGCGAGCTTGAAGCTGCTCGTGGTGCCGCTCGTGTTCGTATCGCTCGTGTGCGGCGCGGCCTCGCTCGACGACGTCGCGAAGCTCGGCCGCGTCGGCGGCAAGACGATGGCGCTCTACCTCGTGACGACGACGATCGCGATCGCCATCGCGGTGAGCGCGGGCGCGCTGGTACGCCCCGGCGACGGCTTCGCGCTCCCGACCGACGTCGCCTACTCGCCGCCGCCCGCGCCGGCGCTCTCCGAGGTGCTGCTCGGCATCTTCCCGACGAATCCGGTGCAGGCGATGGCCGATGGCAACATGCTGCAGATCATCGTGTTCGCCGTGCTGTTCGGCGTCGCGATGACGCTCTCGGGAGCGCCGGGCAAGCGTCTGCTCGCGTTCTTTCAGGACGCGAACGAAGTCGTGCTGCGCCTCGTGCTCGTGCTGATGAAGCTCGCCCCGCTCGGCGTGTTCTGCTTGATCGCGAAGGTGTTCGCGGAGCAAGGCTTTGGCGCCTTCGCGCCGCTGCTGAAGTACTTCTTCCTCGTGCTCGCGGTGCTCGTCGTGCACATGACGGTCGTCTACCCGTCGCTGCTCGTGCTGCTCGGACGCCTGAATCCGCGCGCGTTCTTCCTCGGCTTCCGCGAGCCGATCGCCGTCGCGTTCGGCACCTCGAGCAGCAACGCCACGCTGCCCGTCACGCTGCGCGCGGTCGAGCACAAGCTCGGCGTCGACAACGCGATCGCGTCGTTCACGATCCCGCTCGGCGCCACGATCAACATGGACGGCACCGCGATCATGCAGGGCGTCGCCGCCTGCTTCATCGCACAGGTCTACGGCGTCGACCTGACGACCACGGACTACCTGATGGTCGTCGTGACGGCGACGCTCGCTTCGATCGGTACCGCGGGCGTGCCCGGCGTCGGCCTCGTGATGCTCGCGATGGTGCTGCGCCAGGTGAACCTGCCCGTCGAAGGCATCGCGCTGATCATCGGCGTCGACCGGCTGCTCGACATGTCGCGCACCATCGTGAACGTGACCGGCGACGCCGCCGTCACCTGCATCGTCGCGAAGAGCGAGGGCCGGCTCGATCTCGCGAAGTACAACGCCAACGCCGGGTAGGGAGACCATGCTCGCAACGCACGACATCGTCGCGATCCAGCAGCTCACGGCGCGCTACGGCCACCTGGTCGACGCGCGCGAGTGGAAGCAGCTCGGCGAGATCTTCACGAGCGACGGCGTGTTCGACGTCACCGCCTTCAACGCCGGCCGCCACGAAGGCCTCGCCGCCGTGATCGCGTTCTTCGAGCGCGCCGCGCATCCGGCCGCGCACCACGCGACCAATCTCTACGTGTACGAGGAAGGCACGATCGTGCGCGCGCTCAGCAAGTACGCCGTGCCGAGCGAAGGCGGCAAGCTGTTCGGCGGCGACTACCGCGACACGCTGATGCGCACCGCGAACGGGTGGCGAATCAAGGAGCGCGTCGTGACGACGAGGTGGCCGGCGCGGCCCTAACGAGCCTTCTCGCGCTTTCGCAGCTCGCGTCGAAACGCGCGGAACTTCTCGGCAGCGCGTTCCCCCTCGGACCAGCGCGCGATGCGGCTCAAGTCCACGTCGTGGCGCCGCGCGACCTCGAGCGCCTGCGCGAGCCCCTGCGCATCGTTCGAGTGATAGAACCAAGCGAGTCGATCCATCACGCAGTCGGTCGGCGTGAGCATTCGCAGCGTGCCGAGCTTCGTCTCCTTCTCCGCGAACTCGGTGATCGTGAGCTCCCCGATCTGAACCGGGCCGGGCGGGAGCTCGACGAGATAGGGCGTGCCGTCGTGAACCCAGTGTCGGCCCTGCCTGCGAAAGCCGAGTCCGTCCATCGCCGCATCGACCTTCCGGCCGAGGCCAGTTCGGATGAAGTCGAGGTCGAACGACTGGTACGCGTTGTCGGAGTAGATCGAGACGACGCTTCCGCCCGAGAGCACGGCCTCGATTCCGGCTTGGTCGAGCGCGGCGCAAATCAATCCAGCAAGGTCGGCGAGCGAGAGCTTCGGGTGGATGCGACTCAACGCGGCTTGCCGCTGCGCCGCGGGCGCGTGCGCTGCGCGAAGTATCGCTCGCGCTCAGCGGCGGGCAGCAGCGCCAGCGCCTTCTGCAGGAGCGCGCTCAACTCGACGCGGAAGGCGAAGCGCGGGTTCCACGAGAAGACTCGCGTCTTGCCCTGGAGCCGGCTCGCGAGCACACCGCCAGCTTCGAGTCGCGCGAGCTGGCGCTGCACCATGCTGACCGGCATGTCGTCGAACGCGCGCGAGATCGCGAGCGCGTAACCCTCGCCGTACCGCTCCAGATAGAGCAGCACGCGCTCCGCGGACGGACTCCCGAAGAGACCTTCGAGCATCGAAGCCTCAACTACCTTGATTCCAGGTAACGTTACCTGAAATCAAGGTAATCGGCCTCGGGCCCAGAGACCTGGAGCGAAGGTCCGGTTCAGCGCTTCCCGATGTTCATCGTCTGCGAGATCACCGCGAAGCCCTCGGTCGCGGCGAGGCGCTTGCCGACCACGGCCTGGTAGGCGGGCGACTTGTACCAAGCCTTCGCCTTGTCGACGGACTCGAACTCGATGATCACGGTTTGCTGGCCGGGCGGCTTGCCCTCGATCGTCTCCGACGCGACGTCGAAGCTGACGAGCTTTCCGCCGTGCGCGGCCACGGTGGGGCCGGCGCCTTGCGAGTACTCGCCGTAGAGGGCGGGGTTCTTAACGACGTATTGAGCGATGAAGTAGGCAGGCATGGATCGCGAGTTACCACACTCGGGATTCGTGCTTCAATGCGTTCCACGAGGGCGCGCATGCAATCCGGATTGATCCGCTACCCGATCCTCCAGTGGGCTTACGTCGTGAACGACGTCGAGGCGGCCTGCGCGAAGTGGACGCAGATGACCGGCGCCGGGCCGTTCTACGTGAGCCTGCATCACAAGGGCACGCACACGTATCGCGGGCGCGTGACGGAGCCCGATCTCAGCTACGCGTTCGGCTCGGTCGGCGACGTGCACGTGCAGCTGATCCAGCAGCACTGCGACACGCCCTCCGTCTACCGCGATCTCTTCCCCCGCGGCAAGGAGGGCTTCCACCACTTCGCGCTGCTCGTGCCCGACTACGAGGCCGAGCGCGCGCGCTTCGTCGCCGCGGGCTGCCCCGTCGTGACGGAGCTCGTGTCGGCGGCGCGCGTCGGTTACGTCGACGCGCGCTCGTGGCTCGGCGCGTTCGTCGAGCTGTACGAGGACAACGCGCCGCTGCGCAAGATCTTCGCCTCGTGGAACGAGGAGCACGCGCGCTGGGACGGCGTGACCGAACCGATCCGGAAGCTCTGACTGCTTCGTACTTCAACTGACACAAGGAGAATCGCGATGGGCCTCATGCAAGACGTCACGCCGGTGAACGATCAGCTCGCCGACATCATCGTGCGCGCGAACGAGCCGTGGATCGAGCAAGAGAAGGACATGGCGTGGATGAAGGTGCTCTACACGGGCAGCGAAACCGGCCGCTGGGCCGCGCTGTTCCGCTGGAACAAGGGCTACACCGCCGCGCCGCACAAGCACCTCAGCGCCGCGCACACGTTCATCCTGAAGGGCAAGCTCCAGGTGCGCGACGGCATCCTGAGTGCCGGCGACTACGACTACGAGCCGAACGGCGTGCTGCACGGCGCGACGACCGCGCTCGAAGACACCGAGTACCTGTTCATCTGCGACGGCCCCGTGCTCTTCTACAACGACGACGGGCTGCAGTCGTACCTCGGTTGGGAAGAGCTGTATCGGATGCGCGAGGCGGCGAAGGCGAAGTGAGGCCGCACGCGCTCGCGTTGGCACTCGCGCTCGCGAGCGCCGCGCAGGCGGAGGAGGCGACCAAGCCGGCGCCGCCTCCGCCCCCGGCCTCGTGCGCCACTGCAGAGCATCGCGCGTTCGACTTCTGGCTCTGGGCTTGGCGCGTCGAGACACCGGCCGGCAAGCCCGCCGGCTCGAGCACGATCACGTCACTGCTGGGCGGCTGCGCGCTGCTCGAACAGTGGGAAGGCGCGGGCGGCTTTCGAGGCACGAGCCTCAACGCGTGGGACGCTGCAACGAAGCGCTGGCGACAGACGTGGATGGACGCGAGCGGCGGCGTTCTGCTGCTCGAAGGCGGCATCGAGAATGGCGCGATGGTGATGCGCGGCGTCACGCGCGAGGGCGAGGCGGACGTGCAGGAGCGCATCTCGTGGTTGCGCCTCGAGAGCGGCGACGTGAAGCAGCACTGGCAGCAGTCGCGCGACGGCGGCGCGACCTGGGCCGACGCGTTCGTCGGGATCTACAAGCGCCGTTGAGCGCCGCGCTCGCGCCTCGGGGTAACGTCGCGCGCCTCAACCGAAAGGGCGCTCGCGATGTGGAGCTTCGAGACCGACGCGGAGTATCAGAAAGAGCTCGATTGGATCGACGAGTTCGTCCGCAAGCGCATCGAGCCGCTCGACTTCGTGGTGCGCGCGCCGTACGACACGAAGGATCCCGTCCGTAACAAGATCATCCGCCCGCTCCAGAAGGAAGTGCAGGAGCGCGGGCTCTGGGCGTGCCACCTCGGGCCGCACCTCGGCGGGCGCGGCTACGGGCAAGTGAAGCTCGCGCTGATGAACGAGATCCTCGGCCGCGCGCGCTGCGCCTCGATCATCTTCGGCTGCCAGGCGCCCGACTCGGGCAACAGCGAGATCCTCGCGCACTACGGCACCGAGGCGCAGAAGAAGCAGTTCCTCGAGCCGCTGCTGCGCAACGAGATCGTGTCGTGCTTCTCGATGACGGAGCCTCAGGGCGGCGCGGACCCGAAGGTGTTCCAGACGCGCGCCGTGCTCGACGGCGACACGTGGGTGATCAACGGCGAGAAGTGGTTCTCGTCGAACGCGCGCTGGTCCGAGTTCCTGATCGTGATGGTCGTGACGGACCCCGACGCGCCGCCGTACCAGAAGATGTCGATGCTGCTCGTGCCCACGAACACGCCCGGCGTGAACATCGTGCGCAACGTCGGCCTCGGCTACGAGCCGCCCGAGCACGGCGCGCACGCCTACATCCGTTACGAGAACGTGCGCGTGCCGAAGGAGAACATGCTCGGGCCGCGCGGCGGCGCGTTCGTGGTGGCGCAGACTCGGCTCGGCGGCGGGCGCATCCACCACGCGATGCGCACGATCGGCCTCGCGCGGCGCGCCTTCGAGATGATGTGCGAGCGCGCGCTCTCGCGATCGACCCAGGGCGAGCTGCTCGCGAAGAAGCAGATGACGCAGGAGAAGATCGCCGACTCGTGGACCGACCTCGAGACGTTCCGCCTGCTCGTGATGCAGACCGCGTGGAAGATCGATCGCTACAAGGACTATCAGAAGGTGCGCAAGGACATCGCCGCGGTGAAGGCGATGATGCCGCGCGTGCTGCACGACGTGACGGCGCGCGCGCTGCAGCTGCACGGCTCGCTCGGCGCGTCGAACGAGATGCCGTTCTCGAAATACCTCGTCGAGTCGTTCCACATGGGCCTTGCCGACGGGCCGACCGAGGTGCACAAGGTGACCCTCGCGCGCGAAGTGCTCTCGGGCTTCACGCAGGCCGGCGATCTCTTCCCCACCCGCCACATCCCGAAGCTGCGCGACGCCGCCCGCGCACAGTTCGCGGACGTGATCGAGGAGATGGAGGGGGATCTCGCGGAGTGACGTGGCCATCGGTGCCAGGCACCGATGGCCACCGCCGCTCGTGAGCTTCCGTGCCTGGCACCGATGGCGCATTCAGGGGGAGTCGTGACCGAGCCTCGCAGCAGCGAGACCGAGCTTGCTCCGGTGCGCCCGGGCGAGCAGCTCGACTGGGCGCGCATCGACGCGTGGCTGCGCGCGAACGCGCCGCGAGATCTCGCGCTCGGCGCGGGCCCCGAGGTGCTGCAGTTCCCGAACGGCGCGGCGAACCTGACGTACTTATTACGGTACGAAGCGCGCGAGCTGGTGCTGCGCCGGCCGCCGTTCGGCGTGATCGCGCCCGGCGCGCACGACATGCGGCGCGAGTTCAAGGTGCTCTCGCGCCTGTGGCGGCACACGCGCCTCGCGCCGCGCGCGGTCGCGTTCTGTGAGGACAAGTCCGTGTGCGGCGCCGACTTCTTCGTGATGGAGCGCCGCACGGGCGTCGTCGCGCGCGCATCGATCCCGGAGCCGATGCGCCATCACGAAAATGCCGGCCGCCGCATGGGCTTCGCGATCGCCGACGCGATGGCGGAGCTGCACTCGCTCGACCCCGCGCAGTGCGACCTCGCCGATCTCGGCAAGCCCGAAGGCTTCGCCGCGCGCCAAGTCGCGGGCTGGCGCAAACGCTGGGAGCTGGTTCGCCCCGCAAGCGCAGCGCGCAGCGAGCCGCAGGCGAGCGAAGCCAAACGCGGTAGCGAAGCGCGCAGCGAGCCGCAGGCGAGCGAGGTCGACGAGATGGATGCGGTCGCCGATCGGCTCGCAGCGCGCGTGCCCGCCGCGCAGCGCACGAGCTTCGTCCACAACGATCTCAAGCCTGATAACTGCCAGTTCGACCCCGCCGACCCCGACCGCTGCAAGTCGATCTTCGATTGGGACATGACGACACTCGGCGATCCGCTGATCGACCTCGGCACGCTGATCCAGTACTGGCCCGACGCCGGCGACCCGAGCTTCCGCGAGCTGTCGAGCCATCCGGGGATGCTGGACATGGGCCTGCCCCCGCGCGCCGAGATCGCCGCACGCTACGCGGAGCGCACCGGCGCGGACCTGACAGCTCTGCCGTGGTGGGTCGCCTTCGCGTACTGGAAGACCGCCGTCGTGTGCCAGCAGCTCTACACGCGCTACGCGCGCGGCGAGAGCAAAGACGCGCGCATGGTCGCGATCGGGGCGCGCGTGCCGGTGCTCGCGGCACGTGCGAGCGAGGAGCTGCGGCGCGCGGGGATGTGAGCGGACCTCCGAATCCTCTTCAGCGCAGCGGTCCGTACGGAGCGCTGTGCGTGCCCGCGTCGCTCGTTGCGACCGCGATCAGGTACTTCCCCTTCGGCACGAGCGTCGCCGGGAGCGTCGTCTTCAGCTTGACCTTGCGCGAAGTCCCCGCCGTCAGCGTGGGAATCGCGAGACTCCGCACCGGTGCGTCGTTCGCGCCATGGGTCGTGTCGTCGGAGAGCACGATCGTCAGCTGCGCGTCGTCGGAGACGCTCGCGGGATTGCTCACGACGAGCTTCGCCTTCACCTTGCACGCGCCGCTGCTCTTGCACTTCGTGCGGAAGCTCGACCACTGCACCTCGACCGGCGGGGTCGGCGGCGGAGGGGGAGGCGGCGGCGGATCGGGCGGCGGTGGCGGTTGCAGCTCCTGGATCACGAACGAGAAGGTGTCGCGGACGCCGTCCTTTCCATCGACCGCGATCGCGAACGTCTCGCCCGCGGCCGCGCGGAATCTGACGTTGCTCCACGCTCCACCATGTCCGCTGTCGTTCTCGGCGACGAGCTCGAGCGAGTCGACCTGGCTCCCGCGATAAACGGCGAGCAGCGAGTCGAAGTCCGAGTATCCGCTCGAAGTCGTCCACACGGTGAACTCACCGGCATTGGGCGCACTCCAGCTCCACCACACGGAACCGCCACCTGCGTTGCCTGCGTGATCGGGCTCGCCGAGCTCCTTCGTCGCCACGAAGTTGTCGCCGCCGACATCCGACCACATCCACGGCACCGGGGCGCGGTTCGCGAAGTCGTCATTCAGCGGCGGCTCGTTGGGCTGCGTCCACGACCGCTCGATGTCGCAGCCGTACTGAGTGCCCGAGTTCGGACCGAACACGCGGAGGTGATACGTCCCCGATCGAGCGAGATCGCGCTCGAACTTGTCGTAGGCGCGCCCTACCGAGGAGTGGACGAGGTTGCCGGCGCCATCGAGGATCTCGATGTCGAAGAGGTCGGCCCATCCGCAGTTGACCCTCAGGTGGCGGCCTTCACGCGGCACATCGAACCGGTAGTAGTCGTCGTCGAACTGGTATCCGCTGCCATGCAGGGACCAGAAGTTGACCAGCCAACCCGCCGGCACTTGCCACGCCGTCGCCAAGCTGTCGTTCTCTTCGTACGCGTCGTCGCCGCCGTAGGGCACGCACACCGTGTCGAGCCGCAGCCAGTACGCGATCTCCTCGTCGTCGCCCTTCTCGCCGACGACGACGTAATAGGTGCCCGCCGGGAGCCACGACTGCTCGGCACGCGTGCGGTCGATTCGCGCCGAGAACGGTCCCTCGGCGTACTCGACCAAGCTCCCGTCGCTGGCGTAGAGCCACATCTCGAGCTCGTCCGAGTGTCCGTACGCACCGTACGCCTCGACCGTGACCTCGCTCAGCTGATCGAGCGTGAACACCGAGTAGTCCTCGTCTCCTCTCGGGGAGAGCGTGTGCCCTACCGCCGGCCAGGTCGTGAGCGGCGTCGCCTGCGCGAACGAATCGTCGGGCTCGAGGTTGTCGGGGCCCGGGAACGAGACGGTGGCGAGCGTGACGTCGTACGCGTCGATCTCGACGTCGCCGCCCGCTTCCTCGATCGAGACGTAATAAGTTCCCGCCGGGAGTGGGTCGCCGCCGGTGCGGTCGCGTTCGATGCGCGACTGCGCCGTGCCGCCGAAGTCGTCGTTCACCTCGATCACCGCGCCGCTCGCGTCGTAGAGCGTGAGCAGCGTGTCGTCGCCAGCGGCGGTGCCGATCACCGCGAGCGTGACGTCGGCGTGGCTGGTCAGCGTGAAGGTGCGGAAGTCGACGTCGTCGGCCGGCGCGATCGTGTGCGTCTCGGGGCGACCGAACGGGAGCGCCTGCACGAAGGTGTCGTCGGGCTCGTACTGATCGCCGAAGGAGCTGCCGGCCTGCGCGTAGAGCGCGCGGATCGCGTAGATGTCGTCGATTCCGAGGCCGGTCAGCGGCCCGGTGTAGTGCGCGTACATCACGGCGCTGGGGCTGTCCGAGTGCCCGATCCCGAGCGCGTGCCCGATCTCGTGGAGCGCGACGGTGTACATGTCGACGTCCGCGCCGATCCGCCAGAGCTCGTCGTCGTCGAAGTGCACATCGCCCGCTTCTGGCTCCGGGTTCGCGGGGGGCGGATAGAGCGCGTGAGCGAGCACTTGGCCGGGCCCGTCGAATGGACTGCCGTCGCCGTGGTCGCCGCGCGCCCAGAGAAAGTCGATCGACTGCGGCTGACGCGCGAACCCGGCCGGAGCCCACTAGATCTGCGCGTACTGGCTCCAAGTCCAGAGCGCGCGAACGACTTCGTTCTCCTCGTTCACCAGATCGGGCGTGTCGTTCTCGAAGAAGTACGTGAGCGACGCGGGGCCGAGCCCCGGGCCGTCCCACCCGTCGTCGGTGTACGAGTAGTTCGGGGCGAACAGGTTCTGCGTCAGCGCGCCTGTGCAGCTGACGACGGGGCGCCCCGCTTTGATCGCGTCGGACGCGGCGTACACGAAGCTGATCTCGTCCTGAGCGCTGAGGGCGGCGAGGTCGCGTGCAGCGATCTCGACGTGCAGCGTGGTCGCGCGCAGGTAGCGATTCGGGATCTCGCGACCCCCGGCGCGGCGAATCGCGGCGACCGCGGCTGCGCGCGTCACGTCGGGGAAAACGTCCACGAGCACGCTCATCTCGGACGCGAGCTCTCCGGGCGGCAGCGAGACTTTGTCGCGCGCCTCGAGCGTGCCGACCCAGCGCACGCCCGCGGCTTTGCGCGCATCCACGCCTGCAGGCACCCACGCGGAGACCGCGTTGCGCGGCACGGCTTCGAGCACGCGCACGCCCTGCCTGCGAAGCGCGGCGAGCGCGTCGGCTCTGCGGCTCGGGTCGTACTGAATGATCAGGTGGCGGCCGTGCCGACTTGGCGCCGCGGACTGCTTCGCAGCGGCGTCGACCGTGCGCGTGCGCAGGAGCAGCTCGGTCGGCTTCGGGGGCCGCGGCGGCAGCGCGAGCGCAGCCGATGCGGCGAACACGGCGAACACGAGCGCGATCGGAAGCAGCCTATGCATCACCGGGCCCGCCGGAAACGCCGCGATCCTCCCGACGGCGCGGCGACTCAAAAGAGCGGCCCGAACACTACGGTCTGACTCGCCGCTCCGCTCGTCAGCCGCGCGATCACGAACTTCCCGCTCACGGTCGTCCCCGCCGGCAGCCTCGCGCGGAGCTTCACCTTCTTCGTCTTGCCCGCCTTGAGCGCGGGTGCCGAGCCTCCCCCGATCGCGGCGTCGCCCGGGTCCCACGAGTTGTCGTTCGAGAGATGGAAGCTGACTTGCGCAGGCGCCGAGACGCCCGCGATGACGTTGCGCACGAGCAGCTTGCCTTTGAGCTTGCACACCTGCGTCGACAACTTGCACTTGCTCGTGAGGTTCGCCCAAGTCGCTTGCAGGTCGGGGATCAGCGCTTGCTGCGAGATCTGCAGTGACAGCGCCCCGTTCGCTCCGTTCCAACCGTCGACCGCGATCGCGTAGGTCGTGCCGGCATTCGCGCGGAAGGAGACGGCGCTCTGCAGAGAGCTCAGGTCGACGTCGTCGTTCGAGGCGACGTGCGTGAGCGCAGCGATGTCCGTTCCCGTGTACACGCCGAGGAGTGTGTCGAAGACGCTGCCGGCGGTGTCGATGACGACATCCCCCGTGACCGGCGCAGTCCACGACCACCACAGCGAAACGCCGCCCGGTTGCCCTGCGTGAAGCGGCTCGCCGCTCTCCTTGGTGGCGGACGCGTTGTTCGCACTCGTGCTGGTGTTCTGTCCCGTGAGCGTGATGCGACTCGCGAAAGCGTCGTTGCTCGGCGCCAGCGGCGGGACGAGATCGTCCCACCACAGGTCGTAGGAGTTGCCCGCCCCTCCGCCGACGTACGGGTAGGCGACGACCACGAGGAAGTAGGTCCCGCCGCCTGCCGGCACGACCATGTCGATCTCCTCGCGATCTGCCGTCGAGGCCGAGGACGCCAGAATCTGGCCGGCCGCGTTCTCGAGGAACAAGTCGATGTTGCCCTCGCTGTTCCGGAGCTGAAGAGTCGCGACGACGCGCTCCTGTCCGGGCGAGACGTCGATGCGGTAGTAGTCGTCGTCGAGCTGGACGCCGGGCCCGTCGAGCGACGAGAGCCAGAAGCCTTCCCACGAGACACCGCCGTTGTCCCATGCCTCGGCGTAGTCGTCGTTCTCCTCGTACGCGTCGTCGGTGCTTCCGCCGAGCGGCGTCACCGTGAGCTGGATGTCGTATGCCGCGATCTCGTCGTCGTTGCCGAACTCGTCGACGAGCACGTAATAAGTACCGGGCTGCAGCGCGTCGCCGCCCGCCTGCGTGCGCTCGATGCGCGAGTAGAGGCCTGCGCCGCTGTCGTCGTCGTATTCGAGCGCGCTGAGGTCTTGTGCGAACAGCCACATGCGCGTGTCGTCCACCGAGCCGCCGCCGCTCGTCTCGATCGCGACCTCGGCAGGCTGACTCAGCGAGAAGCGCGTGTAGTCGCCGTCGTTCGCCGGCCGGAGGCTGTGCGCCTGCGGCGCACCGGGCGCGAGCGGGACGGCCTGCGACGCGGTGTCGTCGGGCTCGTAGGCGTCCCCGATCGCGTGCGTCACGACTTGGAGCGAAAGGTTGTAGCTCGCGATCGCGGAGTTGTTGCCGAACTCGTCCACGCGCACGTAATAAGTTCCCGCAGGCAGCGCGTTGTTCTCGGCGCGGCTGCGGTCGATGCGCGAGAACAAGTTGGGCGAGCCGACATCGTCGTTGAACTCGATCTGATTCAGGTTGGCGTCGTAGAGCCACATGCGTGTGTCGTCGCCCGCGGCCCCGGACGTTTCGATCACGACGTCCGCGCCGCCGAAGAGCGTGAAGCGCGCGTAGTCGACGTCGCTTGCGGGCACGATGCTGTGCGACTGCTGCGAGCCCGGCGCGATCGTGCGCGCAGCGGCCGGCGTGTCGTCCGGCTCGAAGCTGTCCGCGCCGAAGCCGCCCGCCGGCGCGTAGAGCGCGCGAATTCCCGCGATGTCGTCGGATGCGAGGTCGGTCCAGACTCCGCCGCCGTAATGCGGATACATCACGGCGCCGGGATCGGCGGAGTGGCCGAGCCCGAGCGCGTGGCCGAGCTCGTGCAGTGCGACCGAGTAGACGTCCATGCCCGGCCCGTGCGTCCAGAGCTCGTCCTCGTCGAAGTGCATGTCGCCGGCGATCGGCTCCGGGTTCGGCGGCGACGGGAAGTACGCATGCGCGAGGACGCCGAACGGACCGTCGAACGGATTCGGGTCTCCGTGACTGCCACTCGCCCAGAGAATGTCGAGCGAGCGCGGGCGACCGCTCGAAGGCGCCTGCGACCAGGTGATCGCGGCATAGGCGCTCCACGTGTTCATCGCGCGCAACACTTCGGCCTGCTCGTTCGCGACGTCGGGCGTGCCGTTCAGGAAGATGTAGGACAGCGACGCACTGCCGAGGCCGAAGCCGTCCCAGCCGTTGCCGTTGGCGACGTAGTTCGCGACGGGGCCCTGCTCGGTGATCGCACCGGGGCACGTGTGCAGCGGCTGCATCGTCTCCACCGCCTTCGACGCGGGGTAGACGAAGCTGACTTCGTCGAGGCCAGCGAGCGCGTGGAGGCGGCTCGACTCGATCTCCACGAGCAGCGTGTTGCCGGTCAGGTGCGCGTGATGAATCGCGCGCCCGCCGGCGCGCTTCACTGCGATGTCCGCGGCCGCCCGCTTCACACCGGGGAAGACATCGACGAGCACGCGCAACTTCTCGGGAACGGGCTTCTTCGGGACCGCGAGTTTGTCCGAGGCCCTCAGCTTCCCGGCCCAGCGGACCGCCGGAACGACAGTGGGTTCGAAACCCGCCGGCACGTACGCCGAGACCGCATTGCGCGGCACGAACTCGAGCACCCGAACGCCACTCTTCTCGAGCGCGGCGATGCCCTCCTTCATGCGACCCTGCTCGAACTGGATCAGCAGGTGACGCGCAGCTTCACGCGCGCCGAGCGCCGCAGCCTTCGATGCGGGCGGCGGCACGAACGTGCGCGCCTTCAGCAGCAGCTCGTTCGGATCGGGGCTCGGCGCCTGCGCTGCCGCGAGAGCTGGCGTGAGCAAGAGCGCGAGGACGAGCGTTCGTGAGTGGGTGCGCACGGACAGCGAGGTGAACGCCACAGCGGCCTCCGGTGGAGAACGCGCCTCTCGCAATCAGTTTATGACGCCGGCGGGGGCGCCGGGTGAGAGATCGTTCACAGGGCGGGGCGGACTCAGTCCCGCTGACCGCGACTCGGGATCTTGCGCATCGCAAGCGAGAGGCCGAGCGCGGTGGCGAGCGTGCACGCGACGAATGCGATCAGCAGCGCAACGAATGGGCCCTGCGCGAGGCGCGGCGGAGCGTGCGTGTTCGCGTCGACCAGGAGCGCGTGCATGGCGCCGAAGAACAGCGCGGCAGCGCCCGCCACGAAGTAGCCCGCCAAGGCGAGCCGCCGGAACAGCGTGTCCCTGAGCTCCGGCGTGAGCCACAGCTCGCGGTGCGGAACGTTCACGAAGCGGCTGAAGCGACGCGGAAGCCACGTGAACGCGCTCACCAGCACGAGCGGCAGCAGCGCGCTGAAGGCGACGAAGAAGACTCCGTACACGCGCCGCGTCATGAAGCCCTGCGCGGCGCCGCCGGCGCCGAAGTTCGAGGCCACGACCTCGGGCAAGCCTGCGAGTGAGCTCACGACGTAGGCGAGGCTCGCGGCCCAGGCCAAGGCGAACAGGTTGCGCGCCGTCTCGACTCGCATGCTCTTCTCCCCGCGCTGTCATCGCACGAGCACGACCGTGCACGAACATGGCCCATGTGCGCCGAGCACGAGCGCCTGCTCGATGTCGGCGGTCTTCGACGGGCCCGCGAGGAACCAGCCGAACGCGTGCGCTGAGGGCGAGATGCGCGCGTACGCGTCGTGCAGCGAGCCCACGAGCGCGGCTTCGTCCACCACGAGCACGAGCTGCTCCGCGAGCAGCGCGGCTGCACGCTCCAGCGGTGAGCGCGGCGCGTGCCACAGCGCGCCGTTCTCGGCGACGGCGAGGGCGCCGCGCAGCACCGCGACGTCGAGCGCCGCGAGCTCGTGCGGCTCGCGAGCTGTCAGGGCGCAGCCGCGCGCAGCCAGCTCGGGCAGCTCGCTCCACACGTGCGCCGCGCTCGCGCTGAGGCGCGCGAGCTCGCTGCCGAGTGCGCTCGCTGCGCAGCGCACGAGCTCTCCGCCCGCCGCAGCGAGGCTCGCGCCGAACGTCTCGGCGCTCGCGTCGAGGCGCGGCGCGGCGTAGGCGGCGCGAGGCGAACTCGGCCGCGCTGCGGATGCCGCGCGCATCGCGGCGAAGATCGCAGCGCGGCTCGCGTCACTCACGCTCGCGGCTCCGCTTTTCGTACAGCGCGCGGAAGCTCTCGCGCGGCAGCGGCGGCAGCTCGCGCCCGCGCGTCCAGGGCGCAGCGATGTGCGCGGCGGCGCCGGGCAGCGCGCGCCCAAGAGCTCGCGCGAGCGCGCCCGCCGCCGCGAACAGCGCGGGCCGCTCGAGCACGAAGCGCGCCAGCGACGTCGCGCCGCGCCAGCGCGCGCCGCGCAGTCCGCGCGCGGTCAGCTCGCCGCGCCACGTCAGCAGCTGGTGGTGCAGGGGGACGCGCACGGGGCACACCTCGCTGCACGAGCCGCACAGGCTGCACGCGTGCGGCAGGCTCGCGTGCGCTGCGGCGTCGCGCGCCGGTGCGAGCACCGAGCCGATCGGCCCGGCGACCGCCACCTGATAACTGTGACCGCCGCTGCGGCGATACACCGGACACGTGTTGAGGCACGCGGCGCAGCGGATGCACGCGAGCGCCTCCCAGAACGACGGATGCGCGAGCAGGCGCGAGCGCCCGTTGTCGACCACGACGATGTGCTGCTCGCGATCCGGTGCGAGGGGCCCGTGGTAGTGCGAGGTGTAGACCGAGAGCGCCTGCCCCGTCGCCGAGCGCGCGAGCAGGCGTAGGAACACGGGCAGGTCGGCGATGCGCGGCACGATCTTTTCGAGCCCGACGCTCGCGATGTGCAGCTTCGGCAGCGTCGTGCCGAGGTCGGCGTTGCCCTCGTTCGTGACGACGACGAAGCCGCCGCTCTCGGCTACCGCGAAGTTCACGCCCGTGATGCCCGCCTGCGCCGCGAGGAGGCGTGCGCGCAGATCGCGGCGCGCGACGCGCGTGAGCTCCGTCGGATCGCTGAGTCCCGGCGCGCTGCCCATCTCGCGCGCGAACAGCTCGCCGATCTCCTCCTTCTTGAGGTGGATCGCCGGCATCACGATGTGGCTCGGCGGCTCGCGGCGCAGCTGCACGATGCGTTCGCCCAGATCGGTGTCGATCACCTCGACGCCGTGCGCCTCGAGGTGCTCGTTGAGCGCGCACTCCTCGGTGAGCATCGACTTGCTCTTCACGACGCGCGTCGCGCCGTGCCTCCGTAACAACTCGAGCACGATCGCGTCGTGCTCCGCGGCGTCGCGCGCCCAGTGCACGACGGCGCCGCGCTGCTTCGCGTTCGCCTCGAACTGCTCCCACAGCGCGGGCAAGCGCGCGAGCGCATCGCGCTTGATCGCGGCGGCTTCGTCGCGCAGCGCCTCCCAGTCGGGCACGGAGTCCGCGGCGCGATCGCGCTTCGTGCGCACGAACCAGAGCGCTTGGTCGTGCCATGTCGTGCGAGTGGAGTCGGCCACGAACGCGGACGCGCGCTGTGCGTGGCTCACGGTTGCGCGCGCCCCGCGAGGATCTCCGCGACGTGGTGCACGCGCAGCGGCAGCGCGCGGCGCCTTGCCACGCCTTCGAGATGCATCAGGCACGAGATGTCCGTCGAGGTCACGACCTCGGCGCGCGCGGCCGCGTGATCCGCGAGCCGGTCGAGCGCCATGCGGCACGACACGGCTTCTTCTTCCACTGCGAACACGCCGCCGAAGCCGCAGCACTCGTCGGCGCGCGCGAGCGGGGTGAGCTCGACGCCAGGCACGCGCAGGAGCAACTCGCGCGCAGGATCGCTGCGCGGCGCCGCGCGCGACTCGCTGGGCGCGCCGAGGCGCAGCTCGCGCAGTGCGTGGCAGCTCGCGTGCAGGGCGACTCGACGCGGGAACGCGGGGGCGCTCGGCGCGATGCCGCGCGCGTGGAGGAACTCGCACAGCTCGAACACGCGCGGAGCGAGCGCGCGCGCTTCCTGCGCGGGGAAGAGGTGCGCGAGATGGCTGCGCAGCGTCGCCGCGCAGCTGCCCGACGGCGCGACCACCGCCTCGAAGCGCGCGAACACGCGCACGAAGCGCTCGGCGAGCTTCGCCGCTTCCATGGGCGCGCCTGCCGTCAGCAGCGGTTGGCCGCAGCAGGTTTGCTCCCGCGGAAACTCGACGCTGCAGCCGCCGCGCTCCAGCAAGTCGAGCGCCGCGAGCCCGACTTCGGGCCGCAGCTGGTCGACATAACAAGGCACGAACAGGGCGACGCGCACGGCGTCACGCTAGCCCGGCGCGGCTACGGCGTATGCTGCGCGAAGCGAGGTGTGCATGCGCAGGCCGTGCGCGCTGACGACGATTGCGCTGATGGTTCTCGTGCAGAGAGCGCGCGCCGAGGATCGAGCGTGGACCGACGGCTTGCGCGCGCGACTCTCCGTCGACGGTGTTCACAGCGTCGACTACGGCGCCGCCGAGGTGAGCTTCGTGCGCGCGCACGGGCTCGTCTCGCTCGAAGGCCCGCTCTCGGACGACTGGGTCGGCGCGGCCTCCTGGTCGCTCGAGTACGAAGGGCCGCGCTACGAGGACGAAGGGGCATTTCTGCCGGGCGGCGCGGCGCCGCGCGACCTCGTCGAGTCGACCTTTCGCATCGGCGCGCGCCGCCGCGTGACCGATCATTGGTGGCTCGGCGCGCAGCCGTATCTGTCGGCCAAGCTCGAAGTGGGCGCCGACCTCGAGGATGGGCTGAAGGGCGGCAGCGTGTTCGTGGTCGGCTACACGCACAGCGACGACCTCGAGATCCTCGCCGGCATAAAGCTCGGCACGAAGCTCGATCGCAGCGGCGCCTTCGTGTGGCCGTACCTGCGCGTGCGCTGGCAGATTCGCGACGACCTGCAGCTGCGCCTCGACAGCGCGACGCTGCGCCTCGCGTACGAGCTCAGCGACGACCTCGACCTGATCGCGTTCGCCGGCGGGCGCACCGATCGCTACCGCCTCGATGCGAGCGACGGGCCCGCCGTCGGTCCGGCGCCCGCGACGTTCAGCCTCACCGAGATTTCCGCGGGAGCCGGCGCCCGCGTTCAGCTGAGCCCGCGCGTGCGGCTCGCCGCGAACGCGGGCCTCTCGTTCTGGCAGCGCATTCGCATCGCCGATCGCGACGCCGATCGCCTCGCAAGCCGCTCGACGCACGATCCGGCGCCGTTCCTCACGCTCCAGCTGGAGTCGCGCTTCTAACAAGCCGAGCGCGGCGGCCGGTCGTCGCAGCGCGGCAGCGGAGCCGATACCCTGCCGCCCTTCGCGACACCCACACGAAGCGGGGTTGCAGGAGCGCAGCGCTTGCTCGTACTCGGCCTCACAGGCGGAATCGCTTCCGGCAAGTCGACGGTCGCGAAGCACCTCGCGCAGCGCGGCGCGCGCGTCATCGACGCGGACAAGCTCGGTCACCGCGCCTACGAGCCCGGCACGCAGGCGCATCGCGAGGTGATCGCCGCGTTCGGCCCCGAGGTGCGCGCGGCGGACGGCACGATCGATCGCGCGGCGCTCGGCGCGCGCGTGTTCGGCAAGCCCGCCGAGCTGAAGCGCCTCACCGACATCGTGTGGCCCGAGATTCGGCGCCTTGCGGAGAAGGAGATCGCGGCCATCCGCGCGAGCGACGCGCGCGCGGTGGTCGTGCTCGAGGCGGCGGTGCTGTTCGAGGCGGGCTGGGAGCCGCTCGTCGACGAGATCTGGGTCGCCGTCGTGGAGCGCGCGGTCGCGGTCGCGCGCGCGGTCGCGCGCGGCGGCCTGAGCGCGGCGCAGGTCGAAGCGCGCATCGACTCGCAGCTCGGGAACGGCGAGCGCAAGAAGCGCGCGCACGTCGTGCTCGACAACTCCGGCGACGAGGCCGCGCTCGTGCTTCAGCTCGATGCGCAGTGGCCGCGCGTCGCGGAAGCGGCGAGGGCGCGCGCGTGATCCTCGATCTGCACTCGCACTCGGTGAAGAGCGACGACGGCCGCGCGCAGGTCGAGAACTACTGCCTGTGGATCCGCAAGCGCGAGCTGCCGATCGACGGCTTCGTGCTCACCGAGCATCGTCAGTGGGACGGCGACTCGGACTACTCCGCGCTCGCGCAGCAGCACGGCCTCACGATCCTGAAGGCGAGCGAGGTCGAGACCGAGTACGGCCACGTGCTGGTGTTCGGCGTGACCGACGCGCTGACGCGCGCCTTCGACTTCCGCGACATCCGGCTGCCGCTCGCGCGCGTGCTCGACGAGAGCGAGCGCCACGGCGCCGTCGCGGTGCCGTGTCATCCGGGCCGCCCGCGCGTGGGAATGTGCGCGCACGCAGAGAAGCTCGGTGTGCCCGCGGGCGTGCGAATCATCGAGACGCTGAACGGCGGCAGCCGCGGCACCGAGGACGAAGACGCGCGGGCGATGGCCGAGCGCATGGGCTACCTCGGCATCGGCGGCAGCGACGCGCACATCGTCAGCCACATCGGCCGCTGCGCGACGCGCTTTCCGAGCGCGTTGCGCAGCGAAGGCGAGCTCGTCGAGGCGCTGCGCGCCGGAGAATTCGAGGCGATCTCGTGGAAATCGAAGAGCTGAAGGCGAAGTACCTCAACAAGGAGTTCGACGAGAAGGACTTCCCGGTGCGCGCGGAGGCGATGGTCGACTTCGCCGTCTCCGTGGGCGAGACCGCGCCGTACTACACCGACCCGTCGCATCCCGACTTTCGCGCGGTGCCGACGTTCCCCGCGCGCTTCCACGGGCGCCGCATGCTGCCTGCCGACTTCCCGAAGATCGGCTTGCCGCTCGACGGCGGGAAGGCGGTGATGCCGCAGGCGCCGATTCGCGCCGGCGTCACGCTCGTGGGCAAGAGCCACCTGCACGAGATCTACGAGAAGACGGGCCGCACGGGCCGCATGATCTTCCTGATCTCGCGCATGGAAGTGTTCCACCACGACGGGCACCTCGTGTCGATCGTCGACTCGCGCCAAGTGATTCGGGAGCGACCGCCGGGTGCGGAGCCGGCGCACGGCTGGGGACCGCCGCCCGGCGGCGACAAGGGGAGCGCGCGATGACCGCGCGCCGCTTCGAGGACGTCGAGTTCGGTGAGGAAATCCCGCCGCTCGTGCCGGACTTCTCGATCGAGAACGTGCGCAAGTTCGGCCGCGCCGCGGAGATGGTGGCGCCGCGCTTCAGCGATCACGAGGGCGCGCGCAAGGAAGGCCTGCCCGGCGCGATCGTTCCCGGCGTGATGAGCCAGGCGATCCTCGTGGCGATGATCCACCGCTGGGCCGAGAACGCGGAGCTCGAGAAGATCGACACGGTGTTCCGCGCGCCGGTGCTGGTGGATCACGAGCACTCGATCACGGGCGTCGTGACGAACCTCGAAGCCGAGACGCGCAGCGTCGACATCGATCTCACCGTGGTGAACGAAGCGGGCGAGACGCGCGTGCTGGGCACTGCGCGCGTGAAGCTGCCGTAACAACCCGCGCGATGAGTGAACCGCGCGTTCCTGCGCACCCCGACATCGGGTCGAGCGCGGGGTAGCCGCTGCACGCGCGCGCCGAGGTGCTCGGGAGAAGCGCGTGGCATGCGGCCGTGCGAGTGGAGCTCGTTGACGCGGGCGACGGGGATCGGGTCGTGTCCGCGGCGCTGCTCTACGTCTCGGAGACGAGGTCCACCACGACGGCCGAGTGATCGCTGCCGCGCACCGGCACGACCTGCACGTTCGCCGCGAGCACGCCGGCGCCGAGCACGTGGTCGATCCGTAACAAGCGCGGCGCGCCGGACCACGGTCCCCACGTCCGCATCGGAGTCTCGCGGCGCAGCTCGGCATGCTCGAGCGCGAGATCGGGGATGCGCGAAGCGAGCGCGCGGTAGACGGGCCAGAGCGGCGTGGCGTTGAAGTCGCCGCACACGATGCGCGCCGTTTCGGGCGCGGCCTCGAAGTGCGGGAGCAGCTGCGCGATCTGCTCGCGCCGCAGCGCGAGCGAGCGCCAGGGCGGGAAGACGTGGGGCGCCTGGATGTGCAGGTTGATCAGCTCGAGCTTCGCATCGAGCTCGGGCCAGTCGCGCGGATCGAGCTCGGCGCGGTGCGCGTCGCGCTTCGGCAGCGCGATGCGACTCGGCGCGAGCGGCCGGCGCGCGGCGATGCCCATGCCGTCGTGATCGTGCTTCGTCGCACCCGGCTCGAGCTTGCCGTGCGGGAGCACGCGCGCGATCGCAGCAGCCTGTTGCGCGCCGAGCTCCTGGAAGCACGCGACGTCGACGCGCAGCGCTTCGAGCTGTTCCGCGAGCGCGACCGGATCGGCGGCTTCACTCCACAAGTTCGCGGTGAGCAGGCGAATCGATCCAGCAAGCGGCGCTTCGCCGCGCGCAGCGAGGGGGAGCCGAGCGGGGTCAGCACGGAGTCCGGGAGCAAGGGCAGGCATTCGTCAGGGGCTCGCGAGTCGTTCCTGTGCGGCGTGCAGCGCGCGATTCAGCTCGTACGTGAGCCGGGCGCGCGCAGCCTCCAGCGCCGCAGCGTCCGAACTTCTCGGAATTTCGAGCGCGGCGCCGTAGTGCAGCTGCACGCGCGCGAACGGGCGCGGAAGCAGCGCGCGGTCCCAGCTGCCGAGGCGCGCGGCCGGACGCGCGGCGATGCCCACCGGCACTAGCGGCACGCCCGTGGCCTCGGCGAGTGCGAGCACGCCGGGCTTCAGCTCGAGCGCGGGGCCGCGCGGGCCGTCGGGCAGCACGCCGCCGCTCTCGCCCGCGCGCACGCGGCGGATCATCTCGCGCAGGAGCGCGCTGCCGCCGCGTGAGCTCGAGCCACGCGGCGAGCGCGCGAAGCCCATGCGCGCGAGGAAGCCCTGCGCGAGCTCGCCGTCGCGGCTCAGGCTGAGCGGCACCCAGAGCCCGCGGTCGCGCAGCACGAATGCGGCAACGAGCAGACCTTGGTGCCACGTCACGAGCACGAACGGAGCTCGCGCGGGCTCGGCGCCGGAGCGCTCGACGCGCCAGGTCGCGCCGAGCGCGCGCACGCCCCACGCAGCGAGCGCGCCGAGCACCGCGCGCTGCACTCGCGCGAGCGCGGAATCGCCGCGCGGCGCCGCGCTCACCCGAACACCGCGATCAGCGCCACGCCCACGACCGTCAGCGTCGCGCCCGCGAGCCGCTGCGCGCTCGGCTTCTCGCCGAGGAAGCGCATCGCGATCAGCGCGGCGAACAGCACGGAGAGCTGGCGCACCGCGACGACGTAGCTCGCGCTCGCGGTCTGCAGCACGTGCAGGATCAGGCCGTAGCCGACGACGCCGCCGACGATCGAGAACAAAACGCGCCCCGGCGCCGCGCGGCCCGCCTCGAACACCGCGCGCGCGCCGACGCGCTGCAGCGTCAGCGGGAAGCGCACCGCGCCGCCCGCGAGCACGGTGAACGCGTACCACGCGAGCGCGCGCGGCAGCGCGCCGCGCCAGTCGAGCGCGGCGAGCTCGGCCATCGCGAACTTGTCGGTGAGCGAGTACGCGACGGTGGTGGTGAGCGTGAGCCACGCGTACACGAGCTCGGGCGCGAAGAGGCGGCGCAGCGCGAGCGCGTCGCCGTACACGAGCCACACGCCGCCGACCACGATCGCGATGCCGAGCGCGCCGAGCTCGGTGACGCTTTCGCCGAGCGGAATCGCGACGAGCGGCAGCAGCGCCGGCGTGGAGCGGATGATCGGGTACACGCGGGTCAGCTCGGCGCGCGCGTAGGCGAGGCTCATCCAGTAGCCGTAGAGCCCGTGCGCGAGACCGGTCGCCGCGAGCAGCCACCAGACGGCGGGCGTGAGATCGCGCAGATCGACGAACGCGAGCGCGACGAGCGCGAGGGGGACCTGCGCGGCGTGCTCGGCGGCGCCGAACGCGAGCGGGTCGCGCGCGCCCTTGATCGCAGTGCTCCACGCGGCGTGGAGCACTGCGCTGGCGAGGACTAGGGCCAGGTCGGTGGGGGTCATGGGGTGTTGGGGCGTGCGGGGCGTGGTGCCTCGGCGGGGCCTCGCCAGCTCTAGCCCGGTTTACTCCGCATCAGGCTCGAAGACTCGCCCGATGCTGCGCGCTTCGCTTGCGGTCTCGGCCGACGTGGCTGGGAGTTGCGTGCGACTTCGAGGTTGTTCTGGCGTGGCGGTGGCGCGGGGCAGGCGAGCCGTCGAAGACTCGGCTCGCGGAGGTGGAGGGCTCGCCGTCGAGGACTCGGCTCGCGGAGCGTGCGGGGCTCGCAAAGCGCGGGGCTGCGCGTAATTCTTGGCGCCTTCGCGTCGGAGCGTCCCCCCAATGAGCGCAGCTTCTGTGCATGGTTCTGCGCGCTCGTTCGCTCGCACGGTCGGGAACTACGTTGCGCTGACGAAGCCGCGGATTCTGCCGCTCGTGATCTTCACGGCGCTGCCGGTGTTGTTGATGGCGCCGCAGCGGCCGGGGTTCGCGGAGAGCCTCGCGGTGCTCGTTGCGATTTCGCTCGCGGCTTCGGCGGCGAACGCGCTCAACATGTACGTGGAGCGCGACCGCGACGCGCTGATGGAGCGCACGCGCACGCGCCCGCTGCCCACGGCCGAGATGGCGCCGCGCGCGGCGCTCGTGTTCGGGCTCGCGCTGTCGGTGCTCTCGACCCTCGCGCTGCAGCTCATCGCGGGCGCGCCGGCGGCGCTGCTCGGCGTCGCGTCGATTCTGTTCTACGTGTTCGTCTACACGATCTGGCTGAAGCCGCGCACGCCTTACAACGCGGTGATCGGCGGCGCCGCGGGCGCTGCAGCGCCGCTGATCGCGGACGCCGCGGTGAATGGCAGTGTCGGCTGGCCGGGCCTGCTGCTGTTCTCGATCGTGTTCTTCTGGCAACCGCCGCACGTGTGGGCGATCGCGCTCTACCGCAAGGGCGACTACGCCGCGGCGGGCATTCCGATGATGCCCGCCGTCGTCGGCGACGAGCGCACGCGCTGGCGGATGCTCTGGTACACGCTCGGCCTCTTGCCGGTGACGATCCTGCCCGCGCCGCTCGGCCTGCTCGGTCCCATCTATCTGAGCGCCGCGGTCGTGCTCGGCGCCTGGTTCACCTGGGTCGGCGTGCGACTCATCCGCGAGCGCAGCGACGCCGCGGCGCAGCGCGTGTTCCGCGTGTCGCTCGCGTACCTCGCGCTGCTGTTCGTCGCGATGCTGGCGGACCTGCTCGCAGCGCCGCTGCTCGCGTAGAGCGGCCGCGGTGGACCTCTCGTCGCTGCCCGCGGTCAACGCGTCGCTGAACGCCGTCGCGACCGTGCTCTTGATCCGCGGCCGCATGCTCGTGAAGCGCGGCCAGGTCGAGGCGCACCGGCGCACGATGCTCGCGGCGTTCGGCGTCTCGAGCCTGTTCCTCGTCTTCTACGTCGCGCACAAGGCGGCGCGCTCGTTCGAGAACACCACGTTCAACGCAGAGGGCGCCGCCAAGACCGCGTACCTCGCGCTGCTCGCGAGCCACGTAGTGCTGGCAGCCTGCGTGCCATTTCTTGCGCTCGCGCTGATTCGCTTCGGCCTGCGCGGAGAAATCGCGCGCCACCGCAGTCTCGCGCGCATCGCGTGGCCGATCTGGATGTACGTGTCGATCACCGGCGTCGCGATCTACGTCCTGCTCTACCACCTGAATCCGCCGCTATCGCGCTGACTTCGCTCGCCTACGGCACGCTGCGCTTGCGTTCTCAGCGAGGAGAGGCTTCTCGCCTCGGCGAGAACGCCGAGATCGCGCGCAAACGGCCCGTTTCGCACACGTTTTCCGCGGCGCATCCCTTGAAAATCGAGGGGGGTCACCTCAAACTGCGCGCGCTTCTCGGCGGGCGCGCCGCTGTGATTCGATGAGTCCGCCGCGCGCGTGCGCCTTCGAGAACACGCGTGCAAGGATCATCATGACGTTCACTCGCTCGCTCGCAGTCTGCTTCATCGCAGGCGCACTTCTCGGTTTCCCCACGCTCGCGGCTGCGCAAGAGGCGAACGTGGCCCACGGAGCCAAGCTGTTCACGCTGTGCGCTCAGTGCCACGGCAACGCAGGGGAGGGCAATCAAGCGCTCGGCGCGCCTGCGATCGCCGGCATGCCTGCGTGGTACGTACAGGCTCAGGTCGTGAAGTTCTCGAACGGCCTGCGCGGCAAGCACTTCTACGACCGCGAGGGCCTGCGCATGCGGCCGATGTCGCTGTGGCTGATCGCGGCTGCTCGCGCCGATCGCGTCGCGAAGGGCGAGGCGCCGATCTCGAGCGAGGTCGACGCGAACATTCGCGATGTCGCCGCCTACGTCGGCGCGATGCCGGCGACGAACCCGCCGCCTACGATCGAGGGCGGCAACGTGGCCGCGGGCGAAGCGCAGTGGGCACTATGCGGCTCCTGCCACGGCATGCAGGGCGAAGGCAGCGAGCCGCAGAGCGCGCCGCCGCTCGTCGGACAGAGCGACTGGTACCTCGTCGCCTCGATGAAGAAGTACAAGGCGATGACGCGCGGCTACGACGGCCCGAACGATCCGTTCGGCGCCACGATGGCGGGCATGTCGAACGTGCTCGCCGACGACCAGGCCGTGAAGGACGTGGTCGCTTTCATCTCGACCCTCAAGAAGTAGGAGCCCCACGATGGCGAACCCGCTGAAATCGCCCGAAGAGCTCGTCTCGAACTCGTTCTGGCTGACGATGGGCGGCCTCGCGGCGTGGATCGCGGCGGCCTTCTACATCATTTTGAACTGAGGCCCGTATGGACTTCATCGAGTCGATTCTCCAGCTCGACATCTTCAACTTCACCGGCCTTCCGGCGCTCTCGAGCTACGCGAAGAGCATCGACGGCGTGATCGGCTGGGTCACGGTGCTCGTCGGCTTCTGGTTCATCCTCACCGAAGCGGTGTTCTTCTACTTCATCTTCAAGTACCGCAAGCAGAACTCGCCGAAGGCCGCCTACATCACCGGCGAGGAGCCGGAGCTGCACAAGTGGATCAGCCGGCCGCACGCGGCAGTGCTCGTGTTCGACGTGTTCATCGTCGTGATCGGCATTTCGGTGTGGCACGACGTGAAGCTCTCGCTGCCGCCGGAACCCGTGCCGCACATCAAGGTCGTCGCCCAGCAGTGGGCGTGGAGCTTCGTGCATCCGGGCCTCGACGGTCAGCTCGGCACAGACGACGACATCAAGAGCGTCGACGATCTCCACATCCAGGCGAACCAGCAGTACGTGTGGGAGCTCGAGTCGCGCGACGTGCTGCACAGCTTCTCGGTGCCGGCGATGCGCCTCAAGCAGGACGCCGTGCCCGGCCGTGTGATCAAGGGCTGGATGGATGCGAACGCGGTCGGCACGTACGAGATCCAGTGCGCGGAGATCTGTGGCATCGGCCACGGCCTGATGCCCGCCAAGATCCACGTGCAGGACGCCGCCACGCACACGGCTTGGATGCAGGCGAACGCGCCCGTCGCGCGGATCGCGGCGAACTAGTTAGGGACGAGGCACACCATGGCCCACGCAGTCGAGCACGCTCACGGTCAGGACGATCACGGCCACCACGAGCAAAGCTTCTTCATGAAGTATCTGTGGTCCACCGACCACAAGATGATCGCCATGCAATACCTGTTCACGGGCATGTTCATGGCGCTGATCGGCGGCTTCTTCGCCTACGTGTTCCGCATGCAGAACGCGTTTCCCGGCATGGACGTGCCGGGCTTCGGCATGGTGACGCCCGCCGACTACAACATGCTCGTCACCAACCACGGCACGATCATGATCTTCTGGGTCGCGATGCCGGTGTTGGTGGCCGCCTTCGGGAACTTCTTGATCCCGCTGATGGTCGGCTGCGACGACATGGTGTTCCCGAAGCTGAACCGGCTCTCGTATCAGATCTTCCTGCTGTCGGCGATCGTGCTGATCGCGAGCTTCTTCGTCGAAGGCGGCGGCTTCGGCGGCGCGTGGACGGCCTATCCGCCGCTCTCGGCCGTGGGGAACTTCAACCTCACGCCGATGGGCTCGACGCTCTGGGTCGTGGCGGTCGGCCTCGAGTTCGTCGCGTTCTTGTTAGGCGGCATCAACTTCATCACCACCGCGATGAACTCGCGCGCGCCGGGGATGAAGCTCTACGACATCCCGATCGTGGTCTGGACGATCGTGATCGCGTCGATCCTGTTCATGGCCTCGGTCGGCCCGCTGATCGCCGGCGCGATCATGCTCGTGTTCGACCAGAACATCGGCACCGGCTTCTTCGATCCCGCGAAGGGCGGCGACCCGGTTCTTTGGCAGCACCTGTTCTGGTTCTTCGGCCACCCCGAGGTGTACGTCGTGCTGCTGCCCGCGATGGGCATCGTGGCCGAAGTGATGTGCGTGTTCGCGCGCAAGAAGCTGTTCGGGTACCGCACCGTGCTCTACACGATGTTCGGCACGGGCATCCTCAGCTTCACGGTGTGGGCGCACCACCAATTCATCTCGGGCATCGACCCGCGCATGGCGAACGTCTTCACGATCACGACGCTGATGATCTCGGTGCCGATCGCGGAGATGTGCTTCGTCTACATCGCCACTCTCTACAAGGGCTCGATCACGCTCTCGACGCCGATGCTGTGGGCGCTCGGCTTCATGGCGACGTTCCTGATCGGCGGCGTGACCGGCATCTACCTCGGCACCGCCGGCAGCGACATCTACTTCCACGACACGTACTTCGTGCTCGCCCACTTCCACTACACGTTCTTCCCGATCGCGATCATCGGGACCTACGCGGGCGTGACGATGTGGTACCCGAAGATGTTCGGGCGGATGCTGGACGAAACGCTCGGCAAGATTCACTTCTGGCTGACGATCATCCCGTTCAACTGCATCTTCATCCCGCTCTTCTTACTCGGCCTGTTCGGTGAGCACCGCCGCATCTACAGCTACGAGCTCTTCGACGACCTCTGGAAGTATCAGCCGGTGCGCGAGTTCGCGACGATATCGCTCGTCATCATGCTGCTCGCGCAGCTGATCTTCATCTACAACTTCTTCAAGAGCATGAAGAGCGGCGCGGTGGCGGGGCCGAACCCGTACAACGCCAATACGCTCGAGTGGCAGTGCCCGTCGCCGCCGCCGCACGGCAACTTCGCGGAGCTGCCGAACTGCTACCGCGGCCCGTACGAGTACAGCCATCCGGACCGCAAGGAAGACTTCTGGCCGCAAAACCAGCCGGCCTAGTCGTCCTCACCTGTTAGGGGAGATCGAACTCCGATGACTCCGATTGCAACGTCGCGCAGCGTCACGGGAGTGCCGACCGGCACGCTCGCCGTGTGGTGGCTGCTCGCCTCCGAGATCGTGATCTTCGGCGGCGTCCTCTGCTCGTACATCATGCACCGCCTCTCCCACGACTGGTGGGCGAACGAAGCGGCGGCGACGAACGTGTGGATCGGCCTCACGAACACGTTCGTACTGCTGACTTCGAGCCTGTTCGCAGTGCTCGCGCACGCGGCGGCCGAGCGCGGCGACGGCAAGCTCGCGGCACGCCGGCTTTGGTACACGATCGGCGGCGGCGCGATGTTCCTCTGCATCAAGGCCTACGAGTGGACGATCGAGATCACCCACGGCATGACGATCTCGTCGAGCTCGTTCTGGGCGTTCTATTACACCGCGGCCGGCATCCACGCGTCGCACGTCATCGCCGGGATGATCGCGATGGCCGTCGTCGCGGTGGACGCCGCCAAGGGCAAGTACCTGCACCGGGTCGAGAACGCCGGGATCTACTGGCACTTCGTCGACCTCGTCTGGATTTTCCTCTTCCCGCTCCTCTACATCGCGAAATAGGTGACGCATGTCTGACCAGGCGCACGCCGATCACGACGCACACGCGGATCACGAGAAGCACTACTTCCGGGTCTGGGTGCTCCTGCTCGTGCTGCTGATCATCAGCTTCCTCGGCCCCATCGTGGGCGTCGCACTGCACGACCGTGGCGCAATCTCCACCTCGCTGGCGCGTAACATCACGCTGCTGACCGCGTTCGGAATCGCGATCTACAAGGCTTGGCTGGTGGCGAAGAACTTCATGCACGTGACCGTTCAGCCCAAGTTCGTCATGTACATGCTCGGTACGGTGCTCGTGTTCATGCTGCTCTTCTACGCCGGCACGGCGCCCGACGTGATGGAACACGAGGGCGCGAACTGGGTGAAACCGAGCCCGCACGGTGTGATTCCCGAGCGAGCGCTGAACCCCGAAGCGCACCACTAGGCGCGCATCGGCCTTCTCCCCCGGGAGGCCCACAACATGCAGAGCCGTACCGGTACCGGCGTCCCGCTGCGCGTCATCACCGAGACGCGGCCGCAGCCCGCGATTCCGAGCGCCGTGCTCGGCATGGGCATGTTCGTCTTCAGCGAGGCGATGCTGTTCGCGGGCCTGATCAGCGCGTTTTCGATCGCGCGCGCGGGTTCGCTGCTCGGCTGGCCGCCGCCGGGGCAGCCGCGGCTTCCTGCGGAGGAGACCGCGATCAACACCGCGGCGCTGCTCGCGTCGGGCATCGTGCTCTGGTTCGCGGGCCGCGCGCATCGCAAGGAACAGCGCAGCGCGGCCAAGCCGATGCTCGCGGCGCTCGCGCTCGCCTCCTTCTTCGTGCTGTTCCAAGGCTTCGAGTGGGCGCAGCTGCTCTCGCAGGGGCTGCGCATGACGTCGAGCCAGCACGGGGCGTTCTTCTACCTCGTCATCGGCATCCACGCGCTGCACTGCGTCGCTGCGATCCTCTCGCTCGGCTGGGCCTACCGCCGCCTCCGCACGGGCGTGCTCGCCGTGAGCACCTTCCAGGCCGTGCGCGTGTTCTGGTACTTCGTGGTCGGCCTCTGGCCGCTGCTCTATTGGCAGGTTTACTTCTAGCCATGCGCAAGCTTCTCACCGCCGCCGCGCTCATCACGCTGCCCGCGCAGCAAGCGCTGGCCTGCGCCGTGTGCTTCTCCGGCCGCGACGAGAGCCGCATCGCATACCTGATCACCACGCTCGTGATGACTGCGATGCCGCTCATCGCGCTGGGCGCTGGCATCTGGTGGGTGGTGCGCAAGGCGAACGCGCCGAGCGACGCCCCCAAATAGAGACGCCGGCGGGCGTGAGCCGCGCCGGCGCACCTCCGAGTCGGCGTCGCTACGGCTTCTTGGTCCAGCCGCCTCCGTTGTCGACGTACTGCCCCGATGCGGCCCCGGCGACGAGCTTCTGTCCGGCGAGCATCGCGACCGCCTCGACCGGCGCGCCGTTGCGCTTCGCGATCTCCTCGTAGTGTGCGCGACGCTTCGCATTCACGTCGGCGACGAGCGCCTTCACTTCCTTCGAGGGTTCGTCCTTCACCGCGGCGACGTAGCCGTCCGCGCGCTCGCCGATGGCGCCCTTCGCGCGCGCCTCGTCGAGGTCGAGCGCGAGCACGGGCAGCGCGATCGCGAGAAAGAGCGCGACGAGCGAGAACTTCTTCTTCGTGGTCATGTCAGCCTCCGAGCGTGAGCGAATTCCGGGAGCGTTTCGTCAGAAGATGCCCGGCTCCGCCTTGAACAGGTCATCGAGCTCCTTGTCCACCTTGATGCGGATCTCGTGCTCGATCTTGATGTTCAGGTTGATCGTGATCGGCTCCTCGGCCCTCACGTTCACGTTGTGCGTGCAGCCCGCGAGCAGTGCGGCGAGGGCGGCGACGACGATCGCTCGTTTCATTGCTTCTCCGTTGCGAGCGCTTTGAGCGCTTCGAGAACCGATTCCGGCGCCGTCGTCCCGGTCAGCTCAGCGGTTTGCATCATCGCCTGCAGCAGACTTGCCGGAGATCGACGTTCACGTTGAGTACGACGGGGCGGCCCTTCTGATAATTCGGGTTGCGCCCCTTCACTTGAATCTTGACGTCGAGCCTATCGGCCGCGTCGCCGTTCAGCGTGAGCGTGAGCTCGTCGTAGTGAAGGTCCGCCAGCGCCCCGAGCACGGGCGAGATCGCGGGCTGCTTCTTCACGAGCGCATCGGCGCCGGCCCCGGACGTGAATCGCACGACGCCGTCGCCCGTCGCACGCAGCACGCCGTTCTCGATGCGCGTGTGCTCGCCGGCGACGCGCACCGGGATCACGCCTTCGAGGATGCCCGTGCCGCCGAGGCCCTCGAAGTCGAGCGCCTCGAGCATTTTCTCGAGCTGCACGCCGCTCGCGCGCAGCTCGGCGCGCTGTTCCTCGGCCTGGAGGTCGATCTCGCCCTCGAGCGTGAGCTTGCCTCCCGCGAGCTCCCACTCGCCGCGCTCGATGCGCAGAATCCCGTCGCGGCGCAGCTCGAAGCGCACGGTGCCGGCAGCGAGTGGAACGCCGACATCGGCGCCGCTCATGAACAGCAGCTGGCCCGGCGGCGTCACGAGCGGATCGGGCTCGGTCACCGAGATCACGCCCATCAGGCCGCGCAGCGTGCCGTGCACCGTGCGCAGATCGAGGCCGTTCAGGGCGACCAGCGCGCTCGCGCCGAGCGTGTCGTTCTCGTAGGAGGCGAGCGCTTCGCCGCCCAGCTTGCCCGCCGCGCCTGTAATGACTCCGGCGAGGAACGGAAACACGCGCTGTAGCTGGCGCGTCTTCGGCGCGACGTCCGTCTCGGCGAGGACGATGCGCAGCTCGAGCCGCTCGCGTGCGGGCTCGAGCGCGCCGCTCCAATCGAACGTGAAGCCGTCGCCGGGCGTGAGCGCCTTGCCGCGAATCGCGAGTCGATCGAGCGGGCCCGCGACGCTGGCCTCGACGCGCAGTGGCGCGATCAGCGCGGGCTGCGACAGCTCCACGAGCTTCGCGACGGCGATGCCGGCGCTCAGCTCTTCCGCGGCCCAGCGCGCGTCCACCCTCACGCCATCGAGCCGCGCGAGCTCGGGTGCGAGCGCGCGCGGCGCCTCGACGTGCGCGGTGAGCGCGCCGCCCGCGGCAAGCTGCGCCTTCACGTGCGCCTCGGGCGCCCGTAACCGCTCGCCCAGCGCGATCTCGCGCAGCGCGAGGTCTGCCTCCGCACTCGACGCGTCCGCCGCAAAGCGCGCGTTCACCTCCGCACTCGCGACGCGCGCGAGGCCGGGCAGCTCGATCTCGCGCGCGGATGCCGTCGCTTCGCCCGAGTCTCCCGCGAGACGCGCCTTCACGCTGGCCTCGCCCGCGCGCAGCGTGTCGTCCCACGCGAGGCCGTTCATGGCGAGCGTCGCCTCGCCCGCGATCACGCCCGCCGCATCGCGCGTGCCGGCGCCTTCCACCGCGATCGGCTCGCTCGCGCTCACGCCCGTCGACTCCGCGGGCATCACGCTCCCTGAGAACTCGACGCGCAGCTCGGCGAGCGTCCCCATCGCGCGCACGAGGCCGTCCGCGCGCCCCCACGGCGTCACGCCGCCGAGGGCGCCGGCCGCGGCGATCTCCTCCGATGCGAGCCCGTACGTCGCGCCGCCGCCGAAGTCGATCGCGCCCTGCGGCGACTCGCCGTGCAGCGTGAGCGTCGCGCGCACGGTGTCGCCTTCCGGCTGCGCGCTGCCGTCCGCGCGAACGCGGAGCGTCCCTTGCGGCGACTCGATCACCGCCTCCGCGTCCTCGAGCTGCGCTTCGAGGAACGGCAGCGCGAGCGGCTCGTCGCCGGCGCTCTCGGGCAGCGATGCGATGAGCGTGTCGATCGCGCCCAGCTGCACGCCCTTCGCGTCGATGCGCGCGCGCAGGCGCACGCCGCGCAGCGTGATCGAGTCGACGCGGCCGGCGCGAATGCCCTCGCGCGACCACGCGAGCGCAGCGTGCTCTAGCGCGAGATCGGGCGCCGCACCCAGCCTCACGCCAGCGATCTCCGCCCCGCGCAGATCGAGGCGCTCGACGCGCAGCTGCGCGGGCACCCCGCGCGCCGCGAGCTCGCGCAGCGCGAGCCACTCGGCCAGCGCGCAGCGTTGCCACCAGGCGAGCGCGACGCAGATCGCAGCTGCTCCCAACAAGCCGAGCGCCGAGAACGCGGCGATGCGTGCGCCGCGCTTCACGCGAGCTTCACCCGACCACGTTCACGAGCCGGCCGGGAATCACGATCACCTTCTTCGGCGCGCGCCCAGCGAGATGTCTCGCGACGTTCGGCGCCGCGAGCGCTGCTGCGCGAATCGCGTCCTCGCTCGCGCCCGCCGCCACCTCGATCGTGTCGCGCAGCTTCCCGTTCACCTGCACCGGCAGTTGCACCGTGTCGGCCACGAGCAGCGCCGCATCTGCGACCGGCCACGCTTCGAGGACGACTTCGCGCCCGTGCCCGAGGCGCGCCCATAGCTCGTCGGCGAGATGCGGCGCGAACGGCGAGAGCATGCGCAGGAACGCCTCGCCCGCCTCGCGCGGCAGCGGCGCGTCCTTCGCGATATCGCGCGCCCACACCATCAGCTTCGCGATCGCGGTGTTGGGCTGCACCGCGTCCATGTCTTCCGTGACGCCGGCGATCGTCTGAGCTGTCAGGCGCGCCTGCTCGGGCGTGCCCATGCCCGGCGCGAGCGTGCGCGTGGGCTCGCCCGCGGCGTCCTCGTCGACGAACAGGCGGTAGCTGCGCTGCAAGAAGCGCAGGCAGCCAGGAATGCCGTCGGTCGACCACGGCGCGCCTTTTTCGAGCGGTCCCATGAACAGCTCGTAGAGCCGCATCGAGTCCGCGCCGAACTCGGCGATCACTTCGTCGGGCGAGACGGTGTTGCCGCGGCTCTTCGCCATGCGCTCGATCACTTCCTCGAGCGGCAGGTCGTCGATCGTCGGGTGAAGCGGCGTGCCGTCCGGCGCGCGCCGAATCTGCTGGAGCTTCACCCAGCGCGCCTTCACCTCTTGCCCCGTCGCGACGGCGGTGGCTCGCTCACCCTCGAGGCGCACTGCCGAAGCGGGGAACACGCGCGGCTTCACGCTCGCGTCGTCGCTCAGATTGTCGTCGTAGTAGCGATAGCTGTATCCGAGGATCTGCCCGGGATTGAGCAGCTTCGCGAACGGCTCTTTCGTGTGAACGAGACCGCAGTCGTAGAGCACCTTGTGCCAGAAGCGCGAGTAGAGCAGGTGGAGCACCGCGTGCTCCGCGCCGCCGACGTAGAGGTCGACCGGCAGCCAGTAGCGCTCGGCTTCCTGCGACCACGCTGCCGAGTTGTTACGGGGGTCGGCGAAGCGCAGGTAGTACCAACAGCTGCCCGCCCATTGCGGCATCGTGTTCGAATCGCGGCGAGCGCGCTTTCCGGTGGCGGGGTCGGTCGTCTCGATCCACGCCTTTGCACGCGAGAGCGGCGTCTCGAACTCGCCCGTCGGCCGGAAGTCGTCGAGGTCGGGCAGCATCACGGGCAGGTCGGACTCGGGCACGAGCTTGGTCGTGCCGTCCTCGAGATGAATCACCGGGAACGGCTCGCCCCAGTAGCGCTGCCGGCTGAACAGCCAGTCGCGCAGCTTGTACGAGACCGTGCCCTCGCCGAGCCCGCGCTCTTGCAGCCACGCCGTGATCTTCTTCTTCGCGTCCGCGGTAGCGAGGCCGTCGAGCAGCCCCGAGCTCACCGCGACGCCGTCTTCCACGAACGGAGCGCGCTGCACGTCACCGCCGCGCACCACCTCCACGATCGGCAGAGAGAACCTCTTCGCGAACGCCCAATCGCGCTCGTCGTGGCCTGGCACCGCCATGATCGCGCCCGTGCCGTACGTCGCGAGCACGTAGTCCGCGATCCACACGGGAATGCGCGCGTCGTTCACGGGGTTCGTGGCGTACGCGCCGGTGAACACGCCCGTCTTCTCGTCCGCGTCCGCCATGCGCGAGCGCTCGCTCTTGCGCGCGGCCTCCGCGACGTACGCGTCGACCGCGCCGCGCTGAGCCGGCGTCGTGATCGCCGCAACGAGCGGATGCTCGGGCGCGAGCACCATGTAGGTCGCGCCGAACAGCGTGTCGGGGCGCGTCGTGAACACCTCGATCGACTGCTTCGAGTGGTCCGGCAGCGTGAAGCGCACGCGCGCGCCCTCGGAGCGCCCGATCCAGTCGCGCTGCATTTTCTTGATGTGCTCGGGCCAATCGAGCTCGTCGAGATCGCTGAGCAGCCGCTCGGCGTAGCTCGTGATGCGCAGCATCCACTGACGCATCGGCATGCGCACGACGGGGTGCCCGCCGCGTTCGCTCTTGCCGTCGATGACTTCTTCGTTGGCGAGCACGGTCCCCAATGCCGGGCACCAGTTCACCGGCACCTCAGCGAGGTACGCGAGGCCGCGCTCGTACAGCTTCGAGAAGATCCACTGCGTCCAGCGGTAGTAGCCGGGATCGGTCGTGTCGATCTCGCGGCTCCAGTCATACGAGAGGCCGAGCGACGCGAGCTGACGCTTGTAGTTCTCCGTGTTGCGCTTCGTGGTCGCGGCCGGATGGGTGCCGGTGTTGATCGCGTGCTGCTCGGCGGGAAGCCCGAACGCGTCCCAGCCCATCGGGTGCAGCACGTTGAAGCCGCGCATGCGCTTGTACCGCGAGATCGCGTCGGTCGAGATGTATCCCTTGGGATGCCCGACGTGGAGCCCTTCGCCCGACGGGTACGGGAACATGTCGAGCACGTAGTACTTGGGCTTCGCGAGGTCGATCTCGACCTTGTAGGTGCCGCGCTCGGTCCAAAGGCGTTGCCAACGAGATTCGATCGATTTCGGGTCGTACGGCATCGACCGAAGTTGACTGCCGAGAAATGCAGCGTCAACGCGACGCGGCTAACAAGTCGTGATGGCGCAGGCGAACGATCAGATCGAGATCTTCCTGCTCTCGGACGGCACGGGCGAGACCGGAACGCACGCGGTGCGCGCCGCGGCGACGCAGTTCCAGCGCCGCTTCCGCCTGCGCACCTTCGCCGAGACGCGCCACGACTCGCAGGTGCGCCGCATCATGGAGCGCGCGAAGGAAGCGGGCGCGCTGGTGGTGTTCACGCTCGTGAACGATCGCCTCAAGGAAACGGTTCGGGCGATCGCGCTCGAGATGGGCGTGCCGGCGGTCGACCTGCTCGGGCCGCTGATCAACGCGATGTCGCATCACTACGCGCTCTCGCCGCAGCATCTGGTGGGCGTGCTGCACGGCTTCGGGGACGAGTACTTCCGCCGCGTCGAAGCCGTGGAGTTCGCAGTGCGCCACGACGACGGCGCGAACCTGCACACGCTGCACCAGGCCGACATCGTGCTCGCGGGGGTATCGCGCACCTCGAAGACGCCGCTCTCGATGTACCTCGCCCAGCGCGGCTACAAGACCGGCAACGTGCCGATCGTCCCGGGGATCGAGCCGCCACGCGAGCTGCTCGAGATGGATTCGCGCAAGGTGATCGGGCTGATCATCGAGCCGAACCCGCTGCTCGAGATTCGCAAGGCGCGCATCCGCCAGATCGGCGCGTCGCCGTACACGACCTACGCCGAGCCCGAAGCGGTGGCCGAGGAGCTGCAGCGGGCGCGGCGGCTCTTCAACTCGCGGCAGTGGCGCAGCGTGAACACGACGGGCAAAGCGATCGAAGAGAACGCCGCGCGGATTCTCGAGTTGATGTATGGGAGCGCGGCCTGAGGGAGATCTCGGTGACCGCGAGCGCGGGGCGGGCGGCCCGCTGCGCCGGATGGCTCGCCCGGCCGGCTGCAACGCTCGATCCCGACAAGTAGGGCCGGGCTGCGCTTGATTTCGGCTCCGCCGGCCCGCCCGCCGCGCCCGCTCGACACCGAGATTCGCGTCGCGGACCGGTTGCCGCTCGGGCAGCTCTGTGAGAATCCCGCTTGCTGGGGAGGGAAGAGGGAGATGGGAAACGGAGGCGTGCGGGGGTGGTGAGTCGGCCGTTCGTGTTTGCGACGCGGGAGCTGCCGGGGGCGCCTTGGGAGGAGCTGCGGGCGGTGGCGGAGCTGCGCGTTTGGGATGGGGAGGATGCGCCGGCGCGGGAGTTGTTATTGGCGGAGGCGGCGCGAGCGGAGGGGCTGGTCGTCACGCTGGTGGATCGCGTCGATGCGCAGCTGCTCGCGGCGGCGCCGCGGCTGCGCGTCGTGTCGACGTGCTCGGTGGGCGTGGATCACATCGACGTCGCGGCGTGCAGCGCGCGCGGGGTGCGCGTGGGTTACACGCCGGGCGTGCTCACCGACGCGACGGCGGACCTCGCGTTTGCGCTCTTGCTGGCGGCGGCGCGGCGCATTCCCGAGGCGGATCGCTTCGTGCGCGCGGGGCGCTGGGTGAAGCCGTGGGAGCCGAGCTTGCTTTTGGGGAAGGAGCTGGCCGGCGCGACGCTCGGCGTGATCGGCCTCGGCGCGATCGGTGCAGCGGTCGCGCAGCGTGCGCGCGGCTTCGGCATGCGCGTGGTCGGCTGGACGCGCAGTGGGCGCGGGGCGCCTGGCGTCGAGAGCGTGCGCGGGCTCGACGCGCTGCTCGCGCAGTCCGATGTCGTGAGCGTGCACGTCGCGCGCACGCCGGAGACGCTCGGGCTCCTCGACGCGCGGGCGTTAGCGCGCATGAAGCGCGGCGCGATTCTGGTGAACACCGCGCGCGGCGGGATCGTGGACGAGCGCGCGCTGTGCGAAGCGCTCGCGAGCGGTCAGCTCTCCGCCGCCGCGCTCGACGTGTTCGCGCGCGAGCCGCTGCCTCCCGACTCGCCGCTGCTCGCGGCGCCGAACCTCGTGCTCGCGCCGCACATCGGCAGCGCCACGCGCGAAACACGCGCGCGCATGGCGCAGCTGTGCGTGAGCAACCTCGTGGCGGCGCTGCGCGGGGAGGTGATGCCGAGGTGCGCGAATCCGTGAGGAGGCTCCAGGGCTCAGCAGGCGCCATCGCCTTCGATCGCCGCGCTGAGCACTTCCTCCATCGCGGCGTCGAACGCCACGAGCGTGACTTCGCGGAGCTGTTCGTGCTGGGCGAGTGCGTGCGAGATCGTGCTCGACGCGATCTGAGCGGCGCGCCGCACGGGAAAGCGATAGACGCCGCAGCTGATCGCGGGGAACGCGATCGTCTCGACGCGGTGGTCGAGCGCGAGCTGCAGCGAGCTCCGATAACAAGCGCCGAGCAGCTCGGCTTCGCGCGCGCCGCCGCCGCGCCAGATCGGGCCGACCGTGTGGATCACCCACTTCGCGGCCAGCCGGGACGCGGGCGTGATGCGCGACTCGCCGGTGGGGCAGCGCACGCCGGGCCGCAGCTCGGGCACGCTGCGGCACGCGTCGCGCAGCTCACGGCCTGCCGCGCGATGGATCGCGCCGTCGACGCCGCCGCCTCCGAGCATCAGCTCGTTCGCGGCGTTCACGATCGCATCGACGCGGAGCGTCGTGATGTCTGCCCGCAACACTCGCAGCCGTGCGTTCATTCGTTCGCTCCGCCCGATCCACGTTCGCACGCTGCGCCAACCATGTCCGCGGCGACGCGACCTCGGAGCCGAGTGACACCCGTGCGGCACGCCTGTCTCGCGGACACTCACGGCATCGCTGCGCCCACCGTCGCGCGCACCGGAATGCCCGTCGCGTCGAAGTGTTCGAGGCAGCGCACGTTCACGCCGTAGAAGTCGGGCGTCACGCGCTTGCAGTGGAACGGGTAGATCCCGCACACGCGGCAGAAGTGATGCTTCGCGGTGCGCGTGTGGAACTGGTACGTCGCGAGCTCGGCTTCGCCTGAGAGCAGCGTGAACGCGGACTCGTGGACGCGCACCATCAGCGCGCCCTTCATCGCGCAGATCGAGCAGTCGCACGTCGTCAGCTCGGCGAAGTCGGAGCGAATCTCGAAGCGGATTGCGCCGCAGTGACAACGCCCGCGCACGCTGCGCTCGGCGCTCCTCACGGGGCCACCCTGCAGCGCTCGAGCCACGCGCGCGGCGATACGACCTGCGCGCCGAAGCGCCGCGCGCGGTCCTTCACCGGCCGGTCGCCCGTAACGACTGCAACGCCGCCCGGGTCATCCGCGCCGCGCATCGCCTTGAGCAGGAACTCGTCCGCGTCCTTCGCAAACACCACGCGCAGGAGCGCATCCTCGGGCGCTTCGCTCTCGCCCGCGGGTCGCGCGCCGTCGAACACCACACACACGCGCTCGCCGCGCGCTGCGAGCTTCGCCGCCTCGGCCACCACGAGCTTGCGGCGCTCCTCGCTCCACCACGCTTTGCGGTCGCGACCCCGTAACAAGTGCGCGTGCAGCACGTTGTAGCCGTCGACCAGCCAGAGCGTGATCGCGAGCTCGGCTCCGCTGTTCAAGCGCTGCTCTCCGCGAGCGCCGCAGCGATTTCCGCAGCGAACACTGCGCCGAGGTCGCGCAGCTTCACCTCGCCGATGCCGCGGATGCCGCGCAGCTGCTCAACGCGCGTAGGCTTCACCGCGGCGAGCTCCTGCAGCGTGCGGTCGCCGAAGATGAGATAGGGCGGCACGCCGCGTTCGGCTGCGAGGCGGCGGCGCAGTGCGCGCAGGCGCTGGAAGAGCGCGTCGTCGTAGTCGGGCGTCGCGTCGGCGCTCGCGCTCGGCGCGCGCGTGCGCTTCGCCTTTGCGGGCGCGAGCGGCAGCGCGAACAGCGTCACCGGCACGCGCGCCTTCATCGCTTCCACACCGGACTCGGTGAGCGAGAGCGTCGGGAATTGCCCATCGGCCACGCGCAGGTGCCCGGCCGCGACGAGCTGGTCGATCCAGTGGCGGATTTCTCGGTTGTTATGGGCCTTCAGCAGCCCGAACGTCGAGAGCTTGTCGTGGCCGGCGGCGCGCACGCGCTCGGTGTCGCCGCCGCGCAGAACGTCGGCGACGTGCTGCGCGCCGTAACGCTGCGCGCAGCGCGCGACGCAGGAAAGGATCATCTGCGCGGTGCGCTGCGAGTCCGCGTGCACGGCGAGCTCTTTCAAGCACACGTCGCACGCGCCGCAGCCGTCCGGATCGCCTGCCCACGCTTGCCCGAAGTGCTCGACCAAGAACCTGTGCCGGCACGTCGCGCTCGTGGCGAAGCCGTACATCTCGCTCAGGCGCTCGAGCGCGAGCGCTTGCTCTGCGGGGTCGACCGGCGCGCCGGCGGCCTCGGCCTCTTGCGCGCTGCGTTCGGCGAGCGAACGCCAACCATAATAATCGGCGCCGGCGTAGAGCATCACGCACTCGCTCGGGAGACCGTCGCGGCCCGCGCGCCCCGTCTCCTGCGCGAACTGCTCGACGCCCTTCGGCATCGCCGCGTGCACCACGAAGCGCACGTCCGGTCGATCGATGCCCATGCCGAATGCGACCGTCGCCACGATCACGTCGATCGCTTCGGACAGGAAGTGATCTTGGTTTCGCTTGCGCACGCCGTCGTCGAGGCCGGCGTGATAGGGAAGGCACTTCACGCCCTCGCGCGCGAGCGACGCGGTGAGCGAGTCGACGTCGCGGCGGCGCTGACAGTACACGATGCCGGCCTCGCCCGCGTGGCGGCGGATCACCCCTAACACCTGCGCCGCACTGTCGCCGCGCGGCGAGAAGCGGTACGTGAGATTCGGGCGATCGAAGCCGCCGACGAGCTCCACCGGGTCGCGCAGCCCGAGCTGCAGCGCGATGTCGCGGCGCACCTGCGGCGTCGCGGTGGCCGTGAACGCGTGCACCGGTACGTCGGGCCGCAGCGCGCGCAGCTCGCCGATGCGGCGGTACTCGGGCCGGAAGTCGTGGCCCCAGTGGGAGATGCAGTGCGCCTCGTCCACCACCAGCGAAGCGAGCCCGTACTTCGCGAGATCGTCGAAAAAGCCGGGCATCACGAGCCGCTCGGGCGCCACGAACAGCAGCTTCACCGCGCCGCTCTCGAGCTTCGCCTGCGCCGCGCGCTTCGCCGCGAAGTCTTGCGCGCTCGTCAGCATCACCGCTTCGACGCCGCTCTCGACGAGCCCGGCGATCTGGTCCTGCATCAACGAGATGAGGGGACTGATCACGAGGGTGAGCCCGCTCCGCAGCAACGCGGGCGCCTGATAACAGAGGCTCTTCCCGCCGCCGGTCGCGAGCACGACGAGCGAATCGCGCCCCGCGAGCGCGGCCAGCATCGCCTCGGCTTGATGCGGGCGCAGCTCGGCGTAGCCCCAGACGCGCAGCACGAGCGCGCGCAGCGCGGCGAGCCGCTCCGCGGCGCCCGCAGGCGAAGCGTCGCGCGCGAACAACTCGAGCGAGCGCGTCATCGCGCGCGCCCCGCTGCGCCGGTCTCGCCGCGTTCGCCCCTCATCGGGCGCCATGGTAGGCGTGCTCGGCGGCGCTCGCGTCAGGTCATCGTGAAGAGCGCGCGCAGAGCGGACATCAGCGAGACGTATCCGCCCGCGATCGCGACGCTCGCGCCGACGCCGCGCCAGAGGCCCCGTGCACGCGACCGCGGCGCGGCTCGCGGCGCTCGGCATCGCGGGGCGCTCGCATCATCGAGCCGCCGAAATCGCCGCCTGCGCGGAGCGACGCTCGCCAATCGGACCGTCTGCGTCGCCCGCTCGTTCTCGTAGACCGCACTCGCCATCGCGTACTCCTCGGTGGTAGGGACCGAGACGAGTCTGCGAGCCCGGTGTGACAGCGGCGGTCACAACGGCGCAGAGACCCCGCAGTCGGACCGCGCGACTTCCGCGCGGGATGGCGGCCTCTTTCGAGCGAATCACGTCATCGAGGGAGGCGAGCACCACGGGATTTCCGCGAATCGAGCTCGACCGCGTTCCGCCGAAGGTCGTCGTAGCCAGTCGTTCCTGCCGGTATGAACGTCAGGTCGAGATCGCTCAGCGGCAGCGCGCGTCCCCAACAGCTCTCGCTACCGCTTCAGGAACGCGACGACTTCGCTCGCCACGCGCGCGATCTGCTCGCCCGTGAGCTCGGGGTAGATCGGCAGCGCGAGTGTCTCGCGCGCGAGCGCTTCGGCGACGGGGAGTGCGCTCGCGACTTGCCCGCCGCCCGCGAAGCAGGGCTGGAGATGGAGCGGGCGCGGGTAGTACACGCTCGTGCCGATACCGAGGCTCGTGAGGTGCGCGCGCAGCGCGTCGCGGCGCGCGGCGGGCACGCGCACGACGTATTGGTTCCACACGTGGCGCGGGCGGCGCGGGATGCGCGGGCGTGCGCAGCGACAGTCCGCCCTCCGCGAGGGGCACGCCCGAGTCCGCGGCGCCCGCGTCGCGGAACCGCGCGCGCGTCGTTCCACGCAGCGAGGTGCGGCAGCTTCACGCGCAGCACGGCCGCTTGCAGCGTGTCGAGGCGCGAGTTGATGCCGACCTCGTCGTGCGCGTACTGCTGCGCGCCGCCGTGAGCGCGCAGGCGGCGCAGCCGCTCGGCCTGCGCGGCGTCGCTCGTCGTGAGCGCGCCGCCGTCGCCGTAACAACCGAGATTCTTCGTGGGGTAGAAGCTGAAGCACGCGATCGCGTCGCCGCCCACGCGGCGTCCGCTCGCGTCTTCGGCGCCGATCGCCTGCGCGGCGTCGTGCACCACGTGCGCGCCAGCCGCGCGGATCGCAGTGATCAGGTCCGGCGCGCAGGCTTGCCCGAACAGATGCACGGTGATCACGGCCTTGACGCGAGGCGCGCCGTGCAGCGCGCGTGCGAGCGTCTCCGGCGTCATGTTGAAGGTGGCGGCGTCGACGTCGGTGAACACGATGCGCAGGCCGAGCCGCGCGATCGATCCCGCCGTGGCGAAGAACGTGTAGGCGGGGCACGCAACTGCGTCGCCGGGGCGCAGATCGAGCGCCATCAGCGCGAGCAGCAGCGCGTCCGAGCCCGAGGCGCAGGCGACGGCGTGCCGCGCGCCGCAAAACGCGGCGAGCTCGCGCTCGAGCTGCGCGACCTCCGGGCCGAGCACGAACTTCTGCTCGCTCAGCACCTTCTGGATCGCGGCGCCGAGCTCGTGCTGCAGCGCCTCGTACTGCGCCTTCAGGTCGAGCTGCGGAATCGGGTCGGCCATCGTCGTGGGACGATAAGCGCTCTCGCGCGCGAGAGCGCGTTCGCGCTGGATTTCTCGCGAACGCGAGCGCCGCTGCTCGAGATGGACTGGGCGTCAGCGCGCACTTCCGACACCGACGGGTGTAGGCTGCGCCCCGCTTTCGTGGAGGTGCCCCGTGCTGCTGCAGCCGCGCGCGATTCGTGCGCTTCGCCTTGTCGCCCTCGGTCTCGTGTTCTGCGCCCTGATGGGCTCGACCCACTGCGGCCCGCAGCCGATCGCGTTTCTCGCGCCACGCGCGGATCAGCTCTCGCTCGCGGGCGCACCCCTTGCGTTCGAGATCGAGGCGCCCGCGGGCGCTTCGCTCGCGCAGTTCACGCTCACGCTCGACGGCGCACCCGTCGCGCCGCCCGATCTCGCGCTCGCGAACGGGCGCGTCAGCGGCACGCTCGCGGGCCTCGCCGCCGGCTGGCACGACCTCGCGGCGAGCTTCGCGCTGCCCGAGGCGCAGTTCTCCGGCAGCGCGCGCTTCGAGCTCGCCGCGCTGACGAATCCCGACGAGTGCGACGTGCTGAACGACGTCGCGTGCCTGCTCCCGTTCCCGTACTCGCGCTTCCTCACGCGCGCGCGCACGCGCACTGGCTATCGCATTCAGCTGCCGCCCGCGCATCTCCTGCCGCAGTTCGGTGGAACGTCTCCGAACCCGAGTGACTACGCGCAGAACGACGGCTTCAGCCCCACCGCACAGGTGCTGATGCACTTCCCCGGCGGTGTCGACCCCGTGCTCTCGGACGCGCCGCGCATCGATCCCGCGACGCGCACGTACGACTCGCGCGGCCTCGAGGCCGACAGCCCGACGCTGCTGCTCGACGCCGAGACCGGCGAGCGCATCAACCACTTCATCGAGAACGACTCGCGCGCTCGTAACAAGTCGCGCGTGCTCACGTTCTTGCGCGCGGGCGAGAGCCTCGTGCCTGGGCGCCGCTACCTCGTCGCGGTGCGCAATCTCGTGAACGCGAGCGGCGCGCCGGTGCAGGCGGAGCCCGCGTTCGCGGCGATTCGCGACCGCCGCCCGAGCACGATCGCGGCGGTGACGCAGCGCGCGGAGCAGCTCGCGCCCGTGTTCGAGCGCCTCGCGCGTTTCGGCGTCGCGCGCGAAGAGCTGATCCTCGCCTTCGACTTCGTGGTGATGAGCGACCACTCGCTCACGCGCGACATGCTGCGCATGCGGCGCGAGGGCTTCGCGTGGCTCGACGCGCAGCTCGGCGCGGGCACGCCGCCGTTCAGCGTGACGAGCGTGACCGACGTGAACCCCGGCTGCGCAGATCCGAACCTCGCGACGTGGCGCCGCATCCAGGGCACGTTCGAGGTGCCGCTCTATCTGCAGGGCGATCCGTTCACCGCCGCGAGCACGCCCACGTTAATGCGCCGTACGCCCGAGGGCGCGCCGCTCGCGCAGGGCACGACGCAGGCGCCCTTCGGCGCTGCGATTCCGTGCACCGCGTTCCGCAACGGCGCGGCGCTGCCGGGCCTCGTGATCGGCCACGGCCTGTTCGGCACCGGCGTCAGCACGGTGAGCTCGCTCACGGCCGCGCGCGAGCTCACCAACTTCGACTTCATCTCGGTCGCGACGAACTGGAGCGGGTTGTCCGGGCCCGACGTCGCGGGTCAGCTCGACACCACGTTCATCTACCAGCTGATCGTCGACCCCTCACTCTTCCCCGCGCTGCCCGATCGCCTGCGCCAGGGCCAGCTCAACACGCTGATCCTCACGCGCCTGCTCGCGACGGGCGCCTTCAACGGAGATCCGGCATTCCAGCTGCCGGCGGGCGGCGGCGCGATCGACACGTCGCTGAAGCCGTACTACTTCGGCGCGAGTCTCGGCGGCATCATGGGCACGATGTTCGCGGCGCTGACTCCCGACGTGGACAAGCTCAACGTCGACGTCCCAGCGATCAACTTCTCGCTCCTGCTCCATCGCGCGACGCCGTTCATCCAGTTCGAGCAGCTGATCACGCTCTTGAATCGCGACGCGATGGATCAGTCGATCGGCCTCGGCCTCCAGCACGAGCTCTGGGTGCGCGGCGAGCCGGCGGGCTACGCGACGCACGTCACGCGCAACCCGCTGCCGAACACGAACGTGAAGCAAGTGCTCGCGACCGTGGCGCTCTACGACCACCAAGTCTCGAACCTCGGCTCGCAGCTGCTCGGCCGCACGCTCCGCCTCGGCTCGCTACCGGGCTCGGTGATGCGCGATCTGCCCGGCCAACCCGACCTGACGGGCGCGCAAGACTCCGGCTACGTCGTCTACTCCACCGGCTCGTTCGACCCTGACAACCCGCAACACACGCCGTTCATCCCGCCGATCTTCAACGACCAAGTGCAGCAGTCGAAGTGCGACCCGCACGGCCGCCGCGGCTTCATTCCCGCCTCGGTCGCGCAGCTGACGACCTTCTTCACGCCGGGCGGGAAGCTCGTGAACTTCTGCACCGACAACGGGCTGTGCGACGCGTCCGAGGCGAACGAGTGGCCGAGCGGAGTGGCGCCGTGCGATCCGCTCTCGTGAAGACGGCGCGAGTGATTTTCCGAGCGACGGCGCGTACTTGGCACGCCTGAATTTCGAGACGCTTCGCCTCGATTCGCCCACCTCGCTTGGCTACACAGTGCGCCTTCTTCGCCCTGGGAGGGATGCGCTTTGGTGGATGTCGTACGCCATGACGTCGTGATCGTCGGCGGCGGTGCTGCGGGCCTGCGGGCCGCGATCGCTGCCTGCCAGGCCGATCCGACGATCAGCGTCGCTCTGGTTTCGAAGGTCTATCCGATGCGCAGCCACACCGTGTCCGCGGAAGGCGGCGCGGCGGCGGTGCCGCCCAGCTCGAAGGACGACAGTCTCGAGAAGCACGCCTTCGACACGGTGAAGGGCTCGGACTTCCTCGGCGACCAGGACACGATCCAGTACTTCGTGCAGGAAGCGCCCAAGGAGCTGACGCTGCTCGAGCATTGGGGCTGCCCGTGGAGCCGCAACGCCGACGGCAGCGTGTCCGCGCGCCCGTTCGGCGGGATGCAGACGCCGCGCACGTGGTACGCGACCGACAAGGTCGGTTTCCACATGCTGCACACGCTGTTCCAGACCTCGATGAAGTACGACCGCATCGTCCGCTACGACGAACACTTCGTGACGAAGTTGTTAGTGGACGGCGGCAAGTGCGGCGGCGTCGCGGCGCTCGACATGCGCACGGGCAAGATGAAGGCCGTGCTCGGGCGCTCGGTGATCATCACGACGGGCGGGGCCGGGAAGATCTGGCCGTTCACCACGAACGGGAACATCAAGACCGGCGACGGCATGGCGATCGCGTATCGCGAGGGCGTCGCGCTCAAAGACATGGAGTTCGTGCAGTACCACCCGACGGGCCTGCCGGGCACGGGCATCCTGATCACCGAAGCCTCACGCGGCGAGGGCGGCTACCTGATCAACTCCGAGGGCGAGCGCTTTCTCACGACGCGCGACTACGGCGTCGGCACCAAGGCGGAGCTCGGCCCGCGCGACATGATCTCGCGCGCGATCATTCTCGAGATCGAGGCGGGCCGCGGCATCGAGGTGCCGGGCAAGATCGGCAAGTACGCGAATCTCGACCTGCGCCACATCGGCAAGGAGAAGCTCGAGGCGCGCCTGCCGTTCGTGCTCGAGCTCGCGCGCACCTACGCGAACACCGACCCGGTGACGCAGCCGATTCCGATCCGCCCGGTGCTCCACTACATGATGGGCGGCGTCGACGTGAACATCGACGGCGAGACGATCGTCGGCGGCCTGTATGCCGCGGGCGAGACGGCCTGCGTCTCGATCAACGGCGCAAACCGTCTCGGCTCGAACTCGCTCACCGAGTGCTTGGTGTTCGGCGCGCGCTCGGGGCGCCATGCGGTGGCGCGCGCGAAGGGCGGCGTCGCGCTCAGCGAGGCGCCGCTGCTCGAGCAGGTGAAGACCGAGGGCGCGCGACTCGACGCGCTGCGCGCGAGGAAGCGCGGCAGCGAGACGCTCGCGGGCATCCGCCACGACATGAACGCCGCGATGGAGGCCGGCCTCGGCGTCTACCGCATGCAGGACACGATGGACAAAGCGGTGCGCGACATCGCGGAGCTGAAGCGCCGCTACGAGCAGGTGAGCCTCAGCGACACGAGCAAGGTGTTCAACACCGAGCTCACGACCGCGCTCGAGCTCTCGAACCTGCTCGACTGCGCCGAGGCCGTCGCGACGGCCGCCGCGCAGCGCAAGGAGTCGCGCGGCGCCCACGCACGGCGCGACTTCCCGAAGCGCGACGACGCGAGCTTCCTGCACCACTCGCTGGTTTATTACGGCGGGAACGCCCCGCGCTTCGCCACGAAGCCCGTGACGATGGGCGTGTGGGTGCCGGAAGAGCGGAAGTATTAGGCGAGGCCGGGATCTCGATGCACCGATCGAAAGCAGCTCGGGAAGCCGCAAGCCGGCCAGCGGCGCAAAGCGCCGCAGTCGGCGCGCGGTGAGCCGAAGGCGAACGGAGAATCGCAACAGATGGCGCAAGTGAAGAAGACTCTGATCGTTACGCGCTTCGATCCCGACAAGGATCAAGCGCCGCGCACGCAGAAGTACGAGATCTCGATCGAGGACGACGCGAAGGTTCTCGACGCGCTGAATCAGATCAAAGACCACGTCGACCCGACGCTCTCGCACCGCTGGTCGTGCCGGATGGCGGTTTGCGGCAGCTGCGGCATGAACGTGAACGGCAAGCCGAAGCTCACCTGCAAGGATCCGATCTCGGCCTACGGCGACGTCATCGAGGTCACGCCGCTCGCGAGTTTCCCCGTGGTGAAGGACCTCGTCGTCGAGCTCGAAGGCTTCATGGACAAGTTCAAGAAGGTGAAGCCTTGGATCATGGTGGCGAAGGAGCGGGCGGTGGAAGCCGGCCCGACCAAGCAGTCGCCCGACGAGCTCGCCGACTTCAAGCAGTTCAGCATGTGCATCAACTGCATGCTCTGTTACTCGGCATGCCCCGTCGTCTCGAACGAGCCGGACTTCCTCGGGCCCGCCGCGATCGCGATCGGGCACCGGTACAACCAGGACACGCGCGACGAAGGCGCGCGTGAGCGCAACGAGATCTTCCGCGACGACGGTGGCGTGTTCTCGTGCTCGTACGCGAACGAGTGCAGCGAGGTCTGCCCGAAGCACGTCGATCCGTCGGCGGCGATCCAGCAGGCGAAGCTCAACAACGTGCTCGACTGGGCCAAGAGCTTCGTCGTCCCGCGAGGAGGCAAGTGATGCACGCGAGACCGCGCCTCGACGCGATGCGCCCGAAGAAAGAAGGCGCGACCCGCACCGCCGATCCGCGTCCGCCGGATCGCTTCCCGTTCGGCGGCAACTACGGGCCGTACCTGTTGTTCGGCAGCTGCGGCGCGTTCCTGCTGTTCACCTCGCTGATCGCGATCGAGTTCGTGATGGCGCTCGGCGGCGGCCAGGCAAAGTACGAAGCGTTCATGTCGCGCATCCAAGGCGGCGCCTATCGGGCGTACTTCTGGATCGCGCTCGTCGCGCTGATCTGGTTCACGGTGCGCTTCTTCCGCCTGTTCCCGAAGACGCAGCCGTACCGGCTCGGGCCGTTCAAGCGCCCGCCGGACGCGGTCCTGCTCACCGGCCTGCTCGGCGCGTTCGTCGTGCTCAACCTCGCCGTCGCGGTGATTCTCGGAGGCGTGCTCGGATGAAAGCGCTGATGCTCAAGCTCGAGCCCTTGATCTGGCTGCTCTTCGGCGCGGGCATGATGGTGGGCGGCTTCGTGCTGCCCGCGTTCATCGCGACCGTCGGCCTCGGCCTGATCGGCAACGAGGCCGCCTACTCCTACGACCGCATGTACGCGTTCTTCTCGAACCCGATCGCGAAGCTGGCCGCGGTCGCCGCGATGGCGCTGCCGCTCTGGGGCGGCGTCCACCACCTGCGCCACGTGTGGATCGACTTCGGCGGGTTGAAGACGGACGGCATCGTCGGCGGACTGCTCTACCTGCTCGCGCTCGGCGGCAGCGTCGCGGCGATCGTCGCGGTCGTCACGCTGTAAGCCGCTGCGCATGGCGAGCAATCCCGGCAGACCGCTTGCTGGGCTGAGGATTCTCGACCTCACGCGCGTCGTCGCGGGTCCGTTCGCGACCGCGATCTTCGCGGACCTCGGCGCCGAGGTGATCAAGATCGAGGCGCCGCGCACCGGCGACGACTACCGCGCGGGCCCGTCGCCGCCGGGGCAGACCTCGCTCTCGTTCCAGAACAACAACCGCGGCAAGCGCTCCATCACGCTCGACGTGCGCACGTCTGAAGGGCGCGAGTTGTTACTGAAGCTCGTCGACCGCGCCGATGCGCTCGTCGAGAACTTCCGCGCGGGCTACCTGGCGAAGTGCGGCCTCGGCGCGGACGTGCTGCAGGCGCGCAATCCGCGCCTCGTGGTCGCCGCGATCAGCGGCTTCGGGCAGACCGGGCCGCGCGCCGGCGAGCCGAGCTACGACATCGTCGCGCAGGCGACCGGCGGCCTGCTCGCGATGACGGGCTTCCCCGACGCCACACCCGTTCGCGCAGGCGGCGCCACCGCGGACTTCGTGGGCGGCCTCTACCTCGCGCTCGGCGTGGTCGTCGCGCTGCTCGAGCGCGAGCGCACCGGCATTGCACGCGTGCTCGATCTCTCGAACCAAGACTGCATCTTCGCGATCGCCGATTCCGCCGCGACGATCTACGCCGGCATCGGCGCGAAGATGGAGCGCGTCGGCAACGCGCACCCGTTCACGTCGCCGTACGACTGCTTCGCCACGAGCGACGGCTTCGTCGTAGTGGGCACCGCCAGCAACAAGCTCTTCCGTAAGCTGTGCGAAGGCATCGCGCGCCCCGAGCTCGGGCGCGACGAGCGCTTCAAGAGCCACCGCATGCGCGCCGCGAACCGGCCCGAGCTCACCGCGATCCTCGCCGCGTGGATGCGCGCGCGCAGCTGTGACGAAGTGCTCGCCGCGCTCGGCCCGCGCGGCGTCGACGTGCCCGTCGCGCGCGTCTCCTCGCCGCACGAGCTGCTCGATGACCCGCAGCTCGTGGCGCGCGGCATGATCGAGCGCCACCCGCACCCGCAGCTCGGCGAGGTCGTGTTCCACGGCAACGCGCTGAAGCTCTCGGGCGCCGTACCGCGCGAGCGCGCGCTCGCGCCGGAGCTGGGTGAAGCGAACGGGGAAGTGTTCGGCGAGATCGGCGTGACGGCGGGGGAGTTGGCGGGGCTGAGGGAGCGTGGGGTGGTGTGAGGTGAGCGAGAGCGCCGACCCTTCCCCGATCGGGAAACTGTGGCGTGACTACCAGCGCATGTACGCCGCGGCCTACCGATTCGCGCCGCTGCTCGGCGGCAAGTTCCTCGACTCACCGGAGTCGTTCGCGCAGACGCACATCGCCGGCCTCGCGATGTGCAACTTCATGAGCGTTTTTTTCTCCTCGACGCTTTGGACTGGGTCGGCGAGGTCGGAACTCTCGTAACCGTCGTGCTGGAGCCACTCGTCGCATTTGTCGGCCACTACGTCTTGTTCGGTCGTGACCGCAGTCGCGAGATCGCTCGGCGATTCGCCAAGGATCGCTTCGGCGGCGTGCTCGTGATCTACACGGCGCTGAGCGCGGCTGGGTTCGCGAGCTTCCTCGCTCTTGCTCGGAGTGTGAACGCACCCTGAGAGTGGCGCGCCGTTCACGGCTCCACGCTTCGGAGCGCGCGCTTCGCGATTTCGTGGTACTCGGGGCCGAGCAGCAGCCGCGCCTGCCAGAGATCGAACGCAGCCTTTGCGCCTTGGGGAGCGGTCGGATCGCTCGCGTCCTCAGCCAATGGCTTGAAGCCGCCAAACAAAAAGCACGGCTCGCCCTTCGCGAACCCTTCCCTTCGCACGTTCCAGCCGAGATAGACGCCTCGCTTCTCCTCGAGCGCCCACAGCCGAATGCCCACGGCGTCGTTCCCATCTGCGTCCGTCTTCGGCACGAGCGGGTCCCACCCCTCTCCCACCACCGCTGGCGGCACGCGCGCGTAGTCGACGCGCTGCACGTTGTTAGGTCGCGGCTCGTTCGCAGCCGCCTCGCGCAGCTCGCCTTGCGCGAGGCGCGGCCACACGCTCGCAGGCGGCTCGGCCTCGCCGCGCACCCACCGCTCCATCGCGACGACGAGCGCGCGGATCACGGGCGAGTACTTCACCGGGTTCGCGGGCAGCTCGCACCAGGGCGCAGTCATGCCCGGCGCGTGCGAGGCGCCGGCGATGAAGTACGCGCGCACGTTCTCCGGGAACGCGACGTCGTGGCCGGCGCCGTCCGTGCCCACGAGCGACGCGCCGGCCTGCCAGAACTCGGCGCTGGTGTCGACGTGCATCAGCTTCGGGCACGATTTCGTCTCGCCGCAGCGCGCGAAGATGCCGTCGCGCGCGCTCGTCACGGGATCGGTCGTCACGGCGTACGTGAACGGAAACTGGTTGCCCGGCACGCGCTGCTCTTCGTGCGCGCGCGAGAAGCGTCCGGGCTGGCCCCAGCGCCAATTCGTGTAGGTCTTGCGCGAGCCCGCGATCACGGGGAGCACGCCTTCGAACAGCGCGCGGCCCTCGCCGTCGACGTGGAAGCCCTGCCACAGCAGGTCGCGCAGGTAGCGGCCCGACTGCGAGAAGCCGATCGCGAGCGCGCGCTTCACTTCGCCCGCGAGTGGATTCGGCGTTCCGCGCGCGTCGGTCTTGGCGAAGCGCAGGAACGAGATCACGTCGCGCGTCGCAGCGAAGCCGAGGCCCGTAACAAGCGGGTCGCGAGCGGTGTAGACGATCTCGTAGATCGCACCCGCGTCCATGTCCGAGGGGCGGTCGATCTCGAGCGTGCGCGCGTCGATCACGCGAATCGCACTCGCATCGAGCATGCGCGGCGCGTCGGGCTGGCGCGCACGCACGCTCACGCTGACCTGCGGCGCCTCGACGCTCGCGAGCGCATATGGGAGCGCGATGCGCGCGGGCGTCGTGGTGTGATCGAACACGATCTCGAGCTGCACCGGGCCCGAGATCGGCGCGTCGCCATCGCGCGCGATCGGAAAGCGCGCACTCATCAGGCCGGGGCCGACGACGTCCGCCTGCCAACCGATCCACACGAGCGTGAAGCCGCGCTTCAGCGCGAAGCCGTTGCCCGGGTCGCTCGTGCCGTCGCTCGGCTCGCCCGGAGTGAACGAAACCGCCGCGTCGTTGAGCGACGCCATCGCCGCCTTGCGCCCGCGGTTCAGCACGTCGAGCAGCAGCGTGCCGTTCGCGCGCGCCGCGTCCTTCGGGCGCAGGATCACGACATCCGTGTCGTACGCGATGCGACCGCGCGCATCGCGCGGCGCGAGGGCGAGGTCCACGATTCCCGAGCTCGCCGCGTGCGCCGGGTCGACACTCACGTGCGCGACCGCCTCGATCTTCTCGTACGCGCCCGCCTCGCCGAATGCCGCACCGCCGAACGCGTCGCCACGCGCGCGAATCTCGAAACGCTCGACGCGCGCGGCCGGCGCCTCCGCCTCCGCGAGCGCAGCGAACATCAGCACAGCGAGTGCAAACCTGAGCCTCACGGCGTCACCTCGAAGATCAGCGCGTGCGCGTCGTTGTAGATCAGTCGAAAGCGCGCATCGCGCGCGAGCCCGAGCGCCATGGTGCGCTCCGCAGCGCTCTTCTGCACGAACACGAAGCGCGCGCCGAAGTCGCGCGCCACGATCGTGTGCGCGTCGCTCGCGTCCCAGCGGTAGACGCGCAGCATCTTCGCGAAGAGCTAGGGGTCGAAGCGGTACAAGAAGATCGGATCGAGGGCCTCGATGTACGTGCCGTTCGGGCGGTAGTAGTAAAGCGGCGCGAACGGGATCCAGAAGTTGTGGTAGACGACGTCGCTCGGCTGCGCGCGGCGATCGAGGAACGCGATCGCGGGGCGCAGCTTCTCGGCAGGCGCTTCCGCCGCCGCGATGCGCGCGGGGAGCGCGGGCAGCGTTCGCGCAGCGCCGAGCGCGATGCAGAGCGCCAGTGCGCCGCCGAGCGCTGCGCAGTGTCCGCTCCGCAACAACTCGCGCGGGCGGGATTCGCCGAAGCACTCGCTCGCGGCGCGCCAGGCGGCGAGCACGGCGACGGGCACGAGGAAGAACGCGAAGCGATTCGCGAGCCCGCACGCGAGCAGCAGCGCCGCAGCGAAGCCGAACAGCGTGAGCGCTTCGCTGGACGGCGGCGTGACGCGCCAGCGCGCGAGCAGCGCAGCGCCTGCGGCGAGCGCGCCCGCCCACACGGGCCACAGTTGCAAGATGCCCGCGAGCGAGATCGGCATCAGCTCGCTGCCGAACACGTCCGGCGGCACGTCGGCGCGCGCGCCGGAAACGCTGCGCGCCACTTCAATCGCCTGGTCGAAGGCGATCGAGAGGTTGTTGGGGAAGTAGGGATGCAGCAGGGACGCGGCGATGATTCCGAGCGCGATGCCCGCCGCCGGCTTCCACGGCAGCGGCTGCCCACGCATTCGCGACGCGAGCGTGTGGGCGATGGGCAACGCGAGCAGCGTGAGGAACGAGGTGTGCGCGAGCGTGTGCGCCGCGGCGACGAGCGCGAGCGTCTTCCAGCGCCCCTCGAGCACGAGCACGATCTCCACGAGCAGCAAGGCGAGGCCTAACAGGTGTGGACGCACCTTCACGAGGTGCAGCCAGATCCACGGCTCGCTCGCGGCGAGCAAGAGCACGGCCGCCCACGCGAAGCGCACCCGCAGGCGCGCGAGCGCGAAGCCGAACGCGCCGAGCACGAGCGCGCCGAGCGCGAGCGCCGCGCGCTTCGCGCCGGGCACCGAGGCGTTCTCGCCGACGAACGGGATCAGCGCGACGTGAAAGAGAAAGTCCTTGTCGCTGTAGCGATCGCGCCAAGTGCTGAATGCGGTCTGCGGGAACTCGCGGCGCACGCCGTGCTCGGCGAGCTGCTGCGCCGCGCGCGCGTGGAAGTAGCTGTCGCCGTCGTAGAGGCGCGGCGATGCGAATTGGAAGTGCGCGAGCGCGGCAAAGAAGAGCAGCAGCGCGGCGCCGAGTGCGATGCGGTCCCGCGCGGTCGGCGACGGCGTCGTCACTTCGGCGTCGTACTCGCGGCTGGCGTCGGGTCCGCCCAGTGCACGACGACGGGAATGCGCGCCGGCAACTGCCTGTCTGGCCGCGCCTCCACGAACTCGCGGAACTCGTCGAGCTGCAATCCCGGCGGCTCGCTCCAGAACGACGCGCGCTGGGTCGTCCAGAGCAGCTCGGGCCCGAAGCCGGCCAGGTGTGCGGCGCGGAGCTCCGCTCCGGACCCGGTCTCGGACGGCTCGCACAGTCCTTGCGTCTTCGCGTCGTCTGCGAGCTTCGCGAGGATGGCGTCGCGAATTCGCGCCTCGCGCTCGAAGGTCGAGAGCCACTCGCCGCGCTCCAGTGCGCGCTGGATCTCGAGTGCGTAGAGGAGGGCGAGCGCGAGCTCACAGGGGCCGCCGCGCTCCGGGTCGTGCTCGATCGAGACCGCGAGATCGCGCTCCGGGCGCTGCACCACCAGCGCGAGCTCCGCGAGGAACTCGCGGCGCGCGGTGTCGATCGCGGCGTCGACCTCGGCGCTGGGAACGCCGAGACGCGTGGCGCGCATCTTCACGAAGTCGGTACCGAGCAGCGTCAGGAACGCGCGCGTCTGCAGAGGCTCGCCGCTCGGATGCGTGCCCTGATAACTCGCCTGGATGCCGTCCACCTCGCCCCACTTCGTCGACGCGCGCGACACCTCCTCGAGCTCGAGAGCGATCTTCCACTCGTTCTGCCCCGCGGCGTACTCGACCTCGCGCTTGGTCTGCTCGTACTGCGCCCAGAGCGCGTCCGCGACCGAGACCTGGCGGGGCAAGTTGAGTGCGGAGAACACGTAGAAGTCGAGGCGCAGCGCGGGGTCCTCACCCGCGTAGCTCGCGCCGAAGCCGGCCTCCGCTTCCGCAATGTCCGAGCGCCGGGCGAGATCGAAGGAGCCGACGCGAGCGGGCAGCGCGTACTCGGCGCTCGAGGTGCGCACCGCCGGGGCGCGCTGCGCTGAGGGCGCCGCGAGCGGCGAAGCGCACGCGAGCGCGAGGCAGAGCGGGATCAGGGCGACGAGTCGAGGCACGCGCGCATTCTGCCACGCGCGCGCGGCGGCGGAGCGCGCGTTCAGCCTGCCTTCAGGCGCGTGAAGCGATGCGCGACGATCGCGCTGACCGCTCGCAGCGCGTCGCTCGCGCGGATTTTCTTGCCCTCGCGGTAGCTGCGCGCGCGGTAGCGGATCGGCACTTCGTAGAAGCGAGCGCCGGTGCGATGCAGCTTGGCGGTGAGCTCGGCCTCGATCGTGAACGTGGCGGCCGTGAGGTGCAGCGGCTTCACGAGCTCGGCGCGCATCGCTTTGTAGCCGGTGTAGAGGTCGGTGAAGTTGGTGTTGTAGACGACGTTCGCGGTGAGCGTGATCAGCTTGTTCGCGAGCGTGGTCCAGAAGTAGTTGACGCTGTGCTCGGCGCCGAGGAAGCGCGAGCCGTAGACGGCGTCGGCGACGCCGGCCTCGATCGGCCCTAACAAGCTCGGGATGTCGCGGGGCGAGTACTCGAGGTCGGCGTCTTGGATCACGAGCACGTCGCCGCTCGCGAGCGCGAATCCGGTGCGCACCGCCGAGCCCTTGCCGCGCGGGCGCTCGTGACGCGCGCAGCGAACGCGCGAGTCCGCGGCGGCGAGCTCCGCGATCACGCGCGGCGTCGCGTCGCTCGAGCCGTCGTCCACGATCACGACCTCGAGGTCGTACGCAGAGAGCGCCTCGCGCACCGCGTCCACCACGGCGCGCAGCGTGCGCTCCTCGTTCAGCGCTGGAATCACTACCGAGACGCGCAGCGGGCGGGACGTCATGCGCCGCGAGAGTTAGCAGGACGCGAGACACGACAGGACGCGAGCGGGCGAAAGCGGACAGATCGCGGAGCCAGCGTCAGACGCAAAATCCGCGATTCCGCCGCGCGACGACGTCCCGCCCTCACTCCGGCAGCGCGAAGGCGACGTAGCGGTCGCCGCTCGGGCGGCCGAGCTTGCTGCCTCCTGCGGCGATCACGACGAATTGGCGGCCGGCGGCCTCGTAGACCGCGGGCGTTGCGAAGCCGGCCGCGGGCAGATCGGCTTCGTAGAGCAGGGCGCCACTCGCCTTGTCGAACGCGCGCAGCTTCGCGTCGGGCGTGCCCGCGATGAACACGAGCCCGCCCGCGGTGACGACGGGCCCGCCGTAGGTCTCGGCGCCGAGGCCGCGCATGCCGCGCGCGAGCGCCTCGGGGTAGTCGCCGAGCGGCACCTGCCACGCGATCTCGCCGCGCGCGAGGTCGATCGCGCTGAGCGTGCCCCACGGCGGCGCGATCGCGGGGAAGCCGTCGGGATCGAGGAACTTTCGGTACCCGGCGAGCATGTAGCGCGGGAACATCGCGCCGCTGGGCACGTCGCTGGCGGGCGTTTCCTCGATCCGCGCGGGACCGAGCGGCTCGAACAGGTACCAGAGCAGCGCCGCCATCTCGGCGTTCCCTAACAACGGAAGCGCCGGCATGCGCCCGCGTCCTTCCTGCACGATGCGCCGCACCTCGAGCGCACCCAGGCGCTCGCCCAGATCAGTCAGGGCCGGCACGCCGCCGCCCCCCTCGCGCTGAAGGCCGTGGCAGCCCGCGCACAGCGAGAGGTACGCCGCGCGGCCGCCGCTCCCGAGACCCGCGACGCGCGGTGCTCGCGCCATCTGGATCACGTAGGGAACTTCCTGCGAGTTCACGTACAGCAGGGAAGTCTCGGGATCCCAGGCGAGCCCGCCCCATTCCGCACCGCCATCCATGCCGGGCAGCAGCGCAATGCCCGCTTCGCTTGGCGCAGCGAACGGCTCGCTGCTGGAGAAGGCACGGAGCTGCGCGAGCACGGCGGCGTGCGCCTCGGGCGTGCGCTGAGTGAGGTCGCTCTCGCGCACGTGCTGGCGCGCGAACGGCGGCGGGCGCTCGGGCAGCGGCTGCGTCGCCGCGAGCTGCTCGCCTTCGAGCGCGCTCGCGGGCGCGGGCACTTCGCGAATCGGGAACAGCGGCGTGCCGCTCTCGCGCTCGAACACGAACACGTGGCCGCTCTTCGTCGCCTGCGCCACGGCGTCGATGCGCCTGCCGTCGCGCTCGAGCGCGATCAGGTTCGGCGGCGCGGGCAGGTCGCGGTCCCACACGTCGTGGCGCACGACTTGGTAGTGCCAGCGCCGCTCTCCGGTCGCTGCGTCGAGCGCGACGAGCGAGCTCGCGAAGAGGTTGTAGCCGCGCCGATCGCCGCCGTAGAAGTCGTAGGTCGCGGAGCCGGTCGGCACGAACGCGATGCCGCGGGCTGCGTCGACGCGAATTCCCGCCCACGAGTTGGCGCCGCCGGCCGTGCGCCACGCCTCGGCGGGCCACGTCTCGTGTCCCGCTTCGCCGGGCTGCGGGATCGTGTGGAACGTCCAGCGCAGCGCGCCGGTCTTCGCGTCGAACGCGCGTACGTGGCCGGGCGAGGCGTCACCGAGCTCGGAGACTCGCCCGCCGATCAGGACGAGATCGCGGTAGATCGCGGGCGGCGTCGTCGCCGCGACCCACTGCGCATCGGCGTCGCGCCCGAGCCCTTCGCGCAGATCGACGCGGCCCGCGTCCCCGAAGCTCTCGATCGGCTCGCCGGTGCGCGCGTTCAGCGCCCACAGCGCAGCGCCTGCGCCGAAGAACACGCGCTCGTCCTCGCCGTCGGCCCAGAACGTGAGGCCGCGGCTCGGCGCGAGGCCGGGCCGCTCGCTTGCCGCGGGATCGAAGCTCCACAGCTCCGCGCCGGTCGCGGCATCGAGCGCGAACGCGCGCAGCGAAGGCGAGACGCCGTAGAGCACGCCGTTCACCACGAGCGGGTTGGTCTGGATCTGCGCGCACTGCGAGACGCCGCCGGCCGCGTACTCCCAGGCCACGCGCAGCTCGCGCACGTTCGTGCGATCGATCTGCGCGAGCGGCGAGTGCTGTCCGTCGTTCAGGTACGTGCGCCACTCGTGCGAAGCCTCGGCGCTCTTCGCGCGCGCGCCCTCGAACGCGGCGGCGCCCGTGCTGCGATGCGACGCGGCGCCGCCGCAGGCGAGCGCGAGGGCTGCGAGAGCCGTGGGAGGCACGAAACGCAAGCGGCGCACGCCGCGACACTAATTCGTGTCGGAGGACGTGCGCCGCTCCGAAGTGCAGATCCGTCAGCCGCGGAAGAGCCAGCCCCAGTCGACTGCGATCACCACGTTCGGCACGAAGTGCGACGGAATGCCGTGGTACTTGCGCAGGTGGCGGTGGAACTTGTCTCTACTCCCCCAGCGCTTGCCGCACGGGCGGCAGCCGTAGCCGTAGTCGTGGTCGTGACGGCTGTAGTAGTCGCGGCCGTAATAACCGCGGTCGTGGCCCCAGCCACCTCGCCAATGACGGCGTCCCCGGTCCCAGTCGTGGTCGCAATGTCGACCGTGCTCGTGCACGGGGTAGCCGCGGCGGTAGCGGTAGTCGTCGTCGTCCCAGTCATCGTGGCCCGCCAGGGCAGGCGCGGCGAGCGAGACCGAGAGCAGCGCCGCGGCTGCCGCAGCGCGAAGTCGCGTGATCTGGAAACGCATCCTGAGAACCTCCTGCGCACTGCGACGCCGCGACCCCGCGCTCGATTCATGGCGGGAGCTCGAGGTCGCGTGCGTCGATGTGACGATGCGCACACCCCGTGAAGCGCGCGCGCATTCGCCTACGTTCCGCGCAGCGCCTCGAGGTTGCCGTGACCGCCGCCATACCCGCCGATCGCGCCCGCGCCGTGTTCCCGCCCGGGGTTCGCCATCGCACGCCGTTCCCGTTCATGCGCGCGCTGCGCGCCGATCCGCTCGAAGCCGTCGGGAGCGCGCTGCGCGATCACGGCGACGCCGTGGGCATTCAGGGCGGGCCGATACGCGTCGTGGTGCTCGCGCGCCCCGAGTACGCGCGCCACGTGCTGATCCGCAACGCGCGCAACTACACGAAGGGCCCGCAGATCGCGAAGCTGCGGAGGATCGCGGGCAACGGCATGTTCTTCGTCGACGGCGACGAGTGGCTCCGCCAGCGCCGCATGATCGTGCCCGCGTTCCAGCGCGCGAAGATCGAGGCGATGGTGCCGCATCTCGTCGCGGGCGCGGACGCGCTGCTCGCGCGCTGGGAGCGCGAGCGAGCGAGCGGCGAGTTCTTCGACGTCGCGCCCGATCTCTCGAAGACCGCGCTCGACATCGTGTGCCGCGCGATGTTCGGCAGCGACGTGCGCGAGCACGCCGACGCGTTCCATCGCCATGCCACGTTCGCCGCGAGCTACGCCCAGTACCTGTTCGATCACGTGCTGCCGGTTCCGCGCTGGATCCCGACCGCGCGGAGCCGCCGCATCAACGAGGCGCTGCGCTGGGTGCACGGCTTCGTCAGCGAGATGATCGCGTCGCACCGGCGGCTCGACCCGCTGCCCGACGACATGCTCGGGTTGTTGTTGAGGTTGCGCGACGAGGAGACCGGCGCTGCGCTGAGCGACACCGAGCTCTACGACGAGCTGATGACGTTCGTGAACGCGGGCCACGAGACGACCGCGGTCTCGCTGAGCTGGTCGCTCTACGAGATCGGGCGGGACCCCGCGCTGCGGGCGCGCCTCGAAGCCGAGGCCGACGCGGAGCTCGCTGCCAGCGAGCCCACGCTCGCGGGCCTCGCTCGCCTCGATTTGTTGGGGAGAACGATCCGCGAGGTACTGCGCCTGCATCCGCCCGGCTGGGCGATTCCGCGAGAGGCGAGCGAGCAGGACGAGATCGACGGCGTGCTGATTCCGAAGGGCGCGACCGCGCTGATCGCCGTCTACTTCCTGCACCGGCATCCCGAGTTCTGGAACGAGCCCGAGCGCTTCGACCCGGATCGCTGGCTCGAAGCGCGCGACGAGCCGCGCCACGCGTTCGCCTATCTCCCGTTCGGCCTCGGCGGCCGGCGCTGCGTGGGCGAAGACTTCGCGCTGCTCGAGCTGCGCGCGGTGCTCGCGCGCGTCCTGCAGCGCTTCCACGTGGAGATCGACCCCGCTCATCCCGTCGTGGCGCGTCCACAGCTCACGCTGAAGCCGGCGCACGGGGTGAGGCTGCGGCTCACGCCGCGGAGGGGCGCATGAGCGACGGCGTCACGAAGGCGCAGGTCGAGGCGCGGCTGCGCGAGCGGCTCGCGCCGGCGCAGCTCGAGGTGGTGGACGAGAGCCACCTGCACGTCGGTCACGGCGCGCCGGGCTCGCACTTTCGCGTGCACATCACGTCGGCGCGCTTTGCGGGGCTGAGCCGCGTCGCCGCGCAGCGGCTCGTGTACGAGGCGCTCGGCGACTGGATCGGCGGCGCCATTCATGCCTGCGCCGTGAGTGCGCGCGCGCCGAGCTGATCCTCCCGTCGCCGGGCGCGCGTCTAGTCGGCTGCGGGCGGCGTGACCTGCGCGCGCGCGAGCTCGTCCGCGGTCTCGCGCAGCTGCACGAGCCAGCCCGCATCGCCGCGCGCGAGGTGCGTGTGGAAGCGCAGCGGCGCGGCGACGCCTTCGCGCAGGAACATCGTCTCGACCAGTGCGTCGTCCTCCGCGACTGCGGCGGCGCCGATGGCCGGCGGCTCTTCTCGCGCGCTCGCCCCTAACAACTGAGCGAGAGCCGACTCGTCGGGGCTCGCGAGCTGCGCAGCGCCCGCCGCATCTCCCGCTACCGCCGCGCTCCAGAACTCGAGCGCGACTTCCTCGGGCGCCGGCGCGGGCTCGGCGCACGCGAGCAGCGCAGCCAGGACGGCCGCGAGCGTGAGGCGTGCCGTGAGCATGCGATCACCCTAGCAGCGATCACCGGCGTCTCCAGCCGAGCGGTTGTTAGAACCCGTCTCGAGATTCCTCTCGTCGCCGGGTGCGCGTCCGAGACGGGTTCTAGTGCTTCGACTTGCCCTGCTTCTTCGTCTGTCCCGGCGGGCCGCCATGCGGGTGGCGCTTCTTGTAGAGCTTCGCGGGAACGCGCTCGTACGCGAGTGCCCGCCACGGGCCGCTCGCGCCGACGGCGATCTCCCAGCGGTCGCCGACGATGCGGAAGTAGCTGCCATCGAGGAACCAGACGTCGCGCAAATCGACCACGACGTACACGCCGAGCGCCGAGTCGAACACCAGATCGTGATCGTGATGCTTGTGCCGGTAGCCGTGTGCGGGCGCGTGCGGCGGCGGCCCTGGGCGGCGAACCGCGGCGCGGTGCGGCGCGTGGCCGCCAGTCTCGACGACGCAGGCGAGCGACGAGAGCGAAAGAGCGAGCAGAGCGACGGCGCGGAGCGAGGTGCGCATGAAGGCCTCCTGAGGGCCCGTGCACCATCGGAAGAAACGCGCGGCCGGCTGTAGTGGCCGTCACGAACCGCGAGGGGGCTTCAGCCGAGTGCGAGTTCGGACGAGGCGTTTCCCATGACCCGACGAATCCTGGCCGCGTCGCTGGCCCTTCTGCTCCTACCCGCCCTGAGTGGCTGCTGGGTGCTCGACGAGCTCGACAGCGGCATCGAGAAGATCGACAAGCACAGCGGCGGAAAGAAACAGAACACGCCGAGCACGGCGACACAGCCGGCCGCAGCTGCGGAGCCGAAGAAGGGCGCCGTGGACGACTACTTCCGCAAGGAGAACGAGGCGGGCACGACGCGCACGATCTCACCGGGCCAAGTCAGCGAAGGCATCGTGAATTGCCGCATCGGCGAATCGATGCAGTTCATGACGAAGGACGCCTGCGCCGCACGCGGGGGCATCGAAGGCGCGTAGCGGTGCGCGCTGACCTCGCCCGTCAGACGAAGCGCGCGAGCCACTCTGCGAGATCGACCGAGAAGCCCGCCGCGTTCTTGTGGCCGCCGCCGCCCAGCGAGGTCGCGATCGCGGCGACGTCGCAGTCGCCGATCGAGTAGAGCGATACGTCCACGCGCCGGCCCTCGACGCGAAACACCGCGCCGGCTGGCGTGCCGTAGCGCGCGCGCAGCGCGAGCTCGTGGCCGATCTCGGCGCGCTGCGTGCGCGCGTTCACGCCCTCGAGACGCAGCGGCCCGATCGCGAGCGGCTGCGTGTGGGTGAGAGCGCGCTCGATCTCGATGCGAAACGCGCGCAGGATCGGCGCGCCCTCGTCCGCGAGCGCCTCGATCGGTTGCGCAGCGAGCGCGCTCCACGCGCGGAACTCGCGCGGATGCGACGCGATCGTCGCGTTCACCTCGCGGCTGCGCGGCAGCTTCCACGCCCAGAGGTCTTGGTCCTCGACGTAGGCGAGCAGATCGGGCAGCGCCTCGTCCGGATGCAGCGCGCCCCACGCGAGCGCGGCGCCGGAGCGCGAGAGGTCGAAGCGCACCTGGTGGCCGGAGCGCTCGAGCTCGCGGGCGAGAAACGGGTCCGCCTCGAAGTCGCGCTGCGCGGTGACGTGATGATCGAGCACCACCAGCTGCGCCGCGTGCTCCGCGAGCGGCCGGTACGCGCGCGGCGGCGGCGCGATGTCGGCGAACAGCACGTACGCGCCCTCGAGCTCGTGCGCGCGCAGCGGGTCCTCGTGCCCGCGCGGCACGTACGCGCCGCGCTCCCCCCACGCGAGCCACGCCGACCACGCGGCCCCGAATCCATCGGGACAGCCCGCGTGGTAGATGCAGACGTGGCGCATCGACCGAGCGTACGTGCAACGGGGACGTGCGTGCATCTCCGCTCTCGCCGTTAGCCTCCGCGCCCCGATGCCCCCCGCTTACGCCTACAGCGCTGCGCCGATCCCGTGCGACTGGCTCGCCCTCGTCGCGGGCCTCGCACGGCGCCGCGGCTTCTGGTGGCTCGACAGCGCGCTCGTCGGCGCGCCGCTCGGGCGCTTCTCGTTCGCGGGCGCCGAGCCCGCGCAGCTCGCGCACCTCGACGGCGCGGCCGATCCGCTCGCCGCGCTGCGCGCGCTGCTGCCCGCTGCGGGGGCGCGCGTCGAGTGCGCAGACGCTGAGCCGTGCGCGCTGCCGTTCGTGGGCGGAGTCGTCACGGGGCTCGGCTACGAGCTCGGCTCGCGCTTCGAGCGCGTGCCGATCGCGCAGGACGACGCGCCCGTTCCGCTGGGCTCGTTCGCGCTGCGCGTCGACCGCTTCTTCGCGTGTGATCACCTGAATGCGCGCGTCTGGGCGATCGCGCTGTGCGCGGGAGCGAGCGCGCGCGAGGCGGCGCAGGCTGCGCGCGAGCTCGCAGCGAACGCGCCGTCCGCAGCGTGGCCTGAAGCGCCCGCGCCGCAGCGCGCACGCTCCGACGTGAGCCGCGGCTTCGATGCGCAGGAGCACGCGAAGGCGGTCGCGCTGATTCGCGAGCGCATCGCGGACGGCGCGCTCTATCAGGCGTGCCTCACACATCGCCTCGAAGCGCCGTTCGCGGGCGACGCGTTCGCTTATTACTGCGCGCTGCGCGCCGCGAACCCGGCGCCGTTCGGCGCCTTCATCGCGCTGCCCGAAGGTGCGATCGCGTGCAGCTCGCCCGAGCGCTTCCTGAAGCTCGACGGCGCGCGCTGGCTCGAGACGCGCCCGATCAAGGGCACGCGCCCGCGCCGTGTGGACCCCGCGGCGGACCGCGCCGAGGCGGCGGCGCTGCGCGCGAGCGAGAAGGACCGCGCGGAGAACCTGATGATCGTGGACCTCGCCCGGAACGATCTCGGGCGCGTCTCCGAGCTCGGCAGCGTGCACGTGCCCGAGCTGTTCGCGGTGGAGTCGTACGCCACGGTGCACCAGCTCGTCTCGACCGTGCGAGGACGGCTGCGACCCGAGCTCGATGCGACGGGCGCGATTCGCGCCGCGTTTCCGCCCGGCTCGATGACGGGCGCGCCGAAGCTCGCGGCGATGGCGCTGCTCGCGCGCATCGAGCGCGCGCGCCGCGGCCTCTACGCCGGTGCGCTCGGTTACCTCGACGTGCGCGGTGGCTGCGATCTCGCGGTGGTGATTCGCAGCGCGTTCCTGACCGCGGGACGCATCGCGCTGCACACGGGCGGCGGCATCGTCGCGGACAGCGACGCCACAGCGGAGTGGGCCGAGGCGGAGGCGAAGGCCGCGGCGCTGCTGCGCGCCGCCGGCGCGAAGGTTTGAGCGCGCGCTGCCGAGCCGCGCGTCTCGCGTGGTAGCTTCGCCTCCTTCCTCGGGAGGCCCACCATGCATCGCGCGCTTCGTTTCGTGCTCGCCGCCGCAGTCGCGCTCGGCGCGGCGTTCGCCGCGCAGGCGGACGAGACCTGCCAGTCGCCGTACCTGCCCAAGATCGTCGGGCAGGAAGACTTCATCTACGTGTGGACGCTCGGGGTCGAGGGCCTCGGAGACGGCTCGGACAAGCTCGTCACGGTCGGCGCGAACCCGAGCCGCAGTGATTACGGCAAAGTCGTGCACTCGCTCTCTGTCGGCGGGCGCAACGAAGCGCACCACGCGGGCTTCACCGACGACCGCCGCCACCTTTGGGCCGGCGGCCTCGACTCGAGCAAGATCTTCGTGTTCGACGTCGCGACGGATCCAGCAGCGCCGAAGCTGCTGCGCACGATCGAGGACTTCCCCGCGAAGACCGGCTGGGTCGGCCCGCACACGTTCTATCCGATCCCCGGCCGCATGCTGATCACCGGCCTCTCGAACGCGAAGGATCTCGGCGGGCGCACCGGCTTCGCCGAGTACAACAACGACGGCACGCTGGTGCGCACCGTGTCGATGCCCGAGGGCGCCCCTTACGGCTACGACCTGCGCATCAACGCGCACCTGAATCGCATGCTCTCGTCGTCGTTCACGGGCCACCAGAACTACATGCGCAAGCTGCCCGAGCTGTTGGGCGACGCCGAGGCGATGAAGAATTTCGGCAACACCATGGTGGTGTGGGACTTCCACGCGCGGCGGGCGCTGCAAACGCTCGACGTGCCGGGCGCGCCGCTCGAAGTGCGCTGGGCGCTCGCGCCCGACGCGGAGTACGCGTTCACGAGCACCGCGCTCACCTCGAAGATCTGGGGCGTTTTCCGCAAGGAGGACGGCTCGTTCGAGGCGGTCGAGGTGGGCACGATCGGCGACCCCGCGAAGGTTCCGCTGCCCGTCGACATCTCGCTCTCGCGCGACGACAAGTTCCTGTTCGTCGACACCTTCTTCGACGGCACGGTGCGCGTGTTCGACGTGAGCAGCCCGCGCGCGGCGAAGCAGGTGTACGAACACAAGATCGGCTCGCAGGTGAACATGGTCTCGCAGAGCTGGGACGGGAAGCGCCTCTACTTCACCAGCTCGCTGCTCGCGAACTGGGACGGCACGGGCCACCCCGACGAGCAGTTCCTGAAAGCGTTCACCTGGGACGGCGCCAAGCTCGCGCCCACTTTCGCGATCGACTTCACCGAGGCGAAGCTCGGCCGGCCCCATCACATGCACTTCGGCCAGCTCGGCTTCTGGGGCCTGCCCGCGGAAGGCGCGGCGGGCGGTGAAGTGGCGAAGTAGCTCGGGAGAAGCGATGCGCTCGGTACTCGCGGGGATCGGGTTCGCGCTCGGGGCGCTCGCCGCCCACGCGAATCCACACGCGCAGCACCATGCGCCGCCGCCCGCCGAGCGCGAGCGTTTCGCGGCGCCGGCTGCCGGCACGTACGAGCTGCCGCCGATCGACCGCGTGGCGCAGCACTACTTGTTGGGGACGAGCGCGAAGCCCGAGCCGCTGATCGGCCTCGAGACCGGCGAGCTCGCGCTGATCTCGTTCGTGTACCTGCAGTGCGGCGAAGCCTGCCCGCTCGCGACGGCGATGCTGCACCGCCTCGACGGCGAGCTCGCGAAGCAGCCGGAGGTCGCGAAGCGCGTCGAGCTGGTGACGGTGAGCTTCGACCCGCAGCGCGACACGCCCGCGCAGATGCGCGCACTGCGCGAGCGCCTCGCACCGAAGGGGCGCTGGCGTTTCCTCACCGCCGCGAACGAGAGCGCACTGCGACCCGTGCTCGAGGACTTCGGGCAGGACGCGGTGTGGATTCCGGGCACGCCCGAAGCGCCGGACTCTCTGCGCCACGTGCTCAAGGTGTTCGTGGTCGACGCGAACGGCGCGGTGCGCCAGATCTACTCGACGGGATTTCTCGACTCGCGCCTCGTGATCGCGGATCTGCGGACGCTGCTGGGTCTTTACTCGCCGGCGCCTGCACGCCCGGGATCCCACGCGCACCATCCCAGGTGAGCGCGCGCTTCGGCTCAGCCGCTGCGGGCTTTGGCGTGGGCGCGGGCTGCGCCGGCGCGACCGGCCGTGCCGCACGCATGCTCGGCCGCCGCTCCTCCAGCTCCTCGAGCGTGCGCGGCCAGTCCTTCCGTAACAACTGCGAGAGCGCGCGATCCGCGAGCACGCGTCCCCCCGTTTGACAGCGCGCGCAGTAGTTCGTCTCGTTCTCGGCGTGCACGATGCGCTGCACCGGCGCTGCGCAGACGGGGCATGGCTGCTTGAACTTGCCGTGCACCGCCATCTCGGGGCGGAACGCGGTGACTTCCTCCGGGAACGCATCGCCCGTTTGCACGCGTAGGCGCTCGGTCCACGCGCGCAGCGTCTCGCGAGTCGCGGCGAAGAGGCGCGCGATTTCTTCGGGCGCGAGGTTCGTCGTCATCTGCACCGGCGAGAGACGCGCGGCGTGGAGGATCTCGTCCGAGTATGCGTTGCCGATGCCGGAGAACACGTGCGGGTCGGTGAGCGTGCGCTTCAGCGTGTGCCGCTCGCGCGTGAGCAGCGCCGCGAACTCGGCTTCGTCGCACGCGAACGGGTCGACGCCGCCAGGGTCGTGCGCGAGCAGCGCCGCCTCGCCTCGCACGGCGTGCAGCGTCGCGCGCTTCTTCGTGCCGGCCTCGGTGAGCAGCAGCGTGCCGTTCTCGAAGTCGAAGCCGGCGTGCGCGTAGCGGCGCTGCAGCTTCGCGCCGAGCGCGCGCCAACGCAGGCGGCCCGCGATCATCAGGTGGATCACGAGAAACAGCTCGCCCTCGAAGCCGAGCACGACGCGCTTGCCGAGCCGGCGCGTCGTCACGAGCCGCCGCCCCGCGAGCTCCGCCAGTGGCGGCTCGACGCTGCGCAGCAGCGAGATGCTCGCGAGCCGCACGCCCTCGAGCCGCCTCCCGACCAGGCGCCGCTCGATCGCCTCGCGATAGAGCTCGATGTCGGGGAGCTCGGGCATACGCGCACTCTACGAAACGCGCACAGGGGACGTACGTGCACAAAACCGCGCACCAGGGACGTACGTGCACAGAACCGCGCACTAGGGACGTACGTGCACACTCTCACGCGTAAGACGGTGCACGTACGTCCCAGGTGCGCGCAGATGTGCAGGTACGTCCCCAGTGCGCGCCACCGGGCGCGTTCGAGCGAGATGCACGTACGTCCCCGTTGCACGTCCCGCGGGTGTCAGGCGGCGCAGACGAAGTCGCGTCGCTCCTCGTACCCCAGCGCGGCGAGCTCGGCGCGGATCTCGGCGCGCGGCTTCGAGCCCGCGACCGAGACGAGGAGCGGCAGCGCGCTTCGTTCGCGCAGCGCGGCGGGCGGCACGACCTCGGCGCCGTGGATGCGCTGACCGAGCCGGCGCGGGTGTAGCTCGATCACGCGCCCGAGCTGCTTGCCGCGGGCGGCGAGCGCTTTCGCGAGGGCGCGCCCGGTGCCGCCGTAGCCCCAGAGCGCGTAGCGCTCGTGCGCCGCGAGGAAGCCCTGCGCGAGGTACTCGGCCTTGCACGCGGTGAAGGCGGCCTGGGCGTAGGCGGGCGACGTGCGCGAGAGCCGGGCGGGGCCGTCGCGCCAGGCGAGCAGCTTCTCAGGCACGACACCGAGCGCACGCCCGGATGCGAGAACGCGCAGCACGAGGTCGTAGTCCTCGGGCCAGCCGCGCTCGCGATAGCCGAGGCTCCGAAGCAGCTCGCGGCGCAACACGAGGGTCGGATGCGCGAGCGGACACTCGACGAACGCGTCGCGCGCGATGTCGGCCGCGCTCGCGAGCGAGTTCAGCCACGCGCCGTAGTCGCGCAGGCCCTCCGAGATCGCGCGCTGCGGGAAGAGATGCACGTGGCAGCCCACACCCGCGAGCGCAGGGTCCGCGTCGAGCGCGTCGCACTGCTTCGCGAGACGCGTGCGTCGCATCACGTCGTCGGCGTCGAAGCGCGCGACGAGCGGTGCGCCGCACTCCGCGATGCCCCGATTCAGCGCCGCGACGAGCCCTTCTCGCGGTGCCGCGATCACGCGAAAGCGCGCGTCGCGTGCGGCGAAGCGCTGCGCGATCTCGCGCGACTCGTCGCGCGAGCCGTCGTCCACGATCACGCACTCGAAACGCGCCTCGCTCTGCCGCGCCACCGACGCGAGCGCGCACGCGAGCGTCGCCTCCGCATCGCGCACGGGCAGCAGCACCGAGACGCGCGGCGTCAGTCTGTGCGCCCCGATCACGCGCGCATCTCGCTGTCGCTCTGCCCGAGCGGTCCGAACAGGACCCGCGCGCCGAGCTCGCGGTGATCGAGCTGTGCGGCCTTGTCCATGCGCGCGACGAACTCGGGGCGCTGCATCGTCCAGCGCACCGAGCCGCTCGCGCAGCCGAGCGCGGCGAAGCGCGCCGCGACTTCGTCCCACCACGGCACCACACGACCGGCGAGCGGCTCGAGCACGAGCACGCGCGCGCCGGCGGCGAGGCCGCGTTCGAGCGCGCCGAACACGCGCTCGCGGGCGTCGTCGTCGCACTCGTTGAGTAACCAGCCGAGCAGCGCGACATCGCCGCGCGCGAGCTTCGGGATGCCGAGGGGGAGCTGTGCGCGCTGCGTCTCGCCGCGCAGGCCGAACGCGGCGTACGTGCGGCGCGCTTCGGCGAGCGCGAAGCCCGAGCGCTCGAGCGCGAGAATCGGCGGGTGGCTCGGCGCCGCGAGCGCAGCGCCCGCGCCCGCCGCGCCGCTGCCTGCACCGAGGTCGACGATGCGCGCCGTGTCCGTGAAGCCGCGCTCGGGCAGCGCGCGCACGACGCCATACGCGGTCGCGAGATGCAGCGGTGCGAAGTAGGCGGCGAACGCGGCGCGCTTCGCAGGCGAAGCGAGCGCGTCGCCCGGGTCGCGGCGCAGGGTGTAACGCCGAGAAAGCGCCTGAACGCCCTTGCGGATCTCGCTGAAGGTGAGCGGCGCCGCGCGCTCGACTGCGGAAGCGATCCATGCGTCGACACTCGCCGCGATCTCGGCGGGAAACTCGGCCGGCGGATCCGCAGCGAGCACCGCCTCCATCCCGTGTCCGCCGGCGCGAGTCATCAGGCCACGGTAGTCGCGCTCGCGCGGCGCAATCCCCTTTTTCCGCACTTCCTCGCGGCTACCGTGCCGCGCGTGATGCGCGCCCTCGCCACGCTCCTCCCGCTCTGCGTGCTCGTGGGCGCTCCCGCGGCGGCGCAAACCGACATCGCAGCGACGCCTCCGGTCACCGTGACCTCGACCAACTGGGACGAGGTCGAGCTGCTCGGCAAGCGCGTTCGGCCCGGCGACAAGCGGCGCCTCTTCCTGAGCTCGAGCGAGTCGTTCGCCGGTTCCGACACCGAGCTGCCGGTCCTGGTGACGCGCGGCGCGACGCCGGGGCCCACGGTGTGCCTGATCGCCGGCATTCACGGCGACGAGCTGAACGGCATCGAGATCGTGCGCAAGGTGGTGGAAGGCCTAACACCTCGGCGCATCTCGGGCATGGTGATCGCGGTGCCGGTGGCGAACCTGCACGGCTTCCGCCGCTCCTCGCGCTACTTGCCCGATCGCCGCGATCTGAACCGCTTCTTTCCCGGCACCGCTTCCGGCAGCGCGGCCTCGCGCATCGCGTGGTCGCTCTGGAACGACGTCGTGCGCCACTGCAGCTCGCTGATCGACCTCCATACCGGCTCGTTTCACCGCACGAACCTTCCGCAGGTGCGCACCGACACGACGGACGAGCGCTCGCTCGCACTCGCGAAGGGCTTCGGTGGCGCTCTCATCGTGCACGACCCGGGGCAGGATGGAACGCTGCGCCGCGCGGCGCGGCGAGCGGGCATCGGCGCGATCACGTACGAGGCCGGTGAGCCGCTGCGCTTCCAGGAGCGCGAGATCGCGCGGGGCGTCGAGGGCGTGCGCAACATCCTCGCCACGCTGGGCATGAGCGACGCCGCGCCGCTGAAGTACGCGCCGCGCGTCTACCAGCGAGCGCGCTGGGTGCGCGTCGACGACGGCGGGATCTTCTTCACGCGCAGGCGCCTCGGCGAGCAGGTGCAGCCGGGTGATCTGTTAGGCACCGTCACCGACCCCGTGACGAACGAGACGAAATCCGTCGAGTCGCCGCTGCGCGGTCGCATCATCGGCATGGCCGTTCCACAGGTCGTGATCCCCGGGTACGCCGCGTTCCACCTCGGGATCGACGCGGCGGCGACTGCCGCGGAGGAGCCCGCGCTGCCTGCGCCGAGCGAGGATGCGGATGCGATGGCCGAGCAAGAGGCTGGGCGCGAGATGGATCCGGAGGCGGCGCCGGAATGAGCCGTTCCTCGCTCATCGTCGGCGCGCTGCTCGCCCTGCTCGGGCTCGCGGTCTTCGGCGTGAAGCACTTCCGCTACGGAATTCCGCTGCGCGTCGCCGAGGGCGTGGGCCCGTGGCAGGTGGAGCTGCGCGTGAACGTGCGCGGCGCGAACACGCGCGGCAGCGTGCGCGCGCTGCTGCCGAACAGCGAAGCCGGGCAGACCCTCTTCGACGAGAAGCCCACGAACGACCGGCTCGAGTTCACGACGCGCGACGAAGCGACCGGCAACCGCATCGGCGTCTGGTCGGGCGTGATCGGACCGATCCACGAGGTCGTGTACGCGCTTCACGTGCAGATGAGCGCCGTCGAGGCGCCGCTGCCCGAGGGCCGCAGCTTCCCGGCGCCGCCGCGCGGGGTCGCGGCGCTGTATCTCGCTCCCGCAGCACAGCTGCCGATCGATGCGCCAGAGATCGTCGCGCGGCTCGAGCAGCTCAAGCTGCCGTCTTCGCAGGATCTGCCGGCGCGCATTCGCATGATTTATCAGGCCGTCGCGAACGAGGTCGCGACGATCGAGCGAGGCCCCGAGGATCCGCTGCTCGTGCTCGCGAACCGCGAAGGCAGCGAAGCGGGCAAGGAGCTGCTGCTCGTGACGCTGATGCGCGCCGCGGGCGTGCCGGCGCGCGTCGTGCACGGGCTCGAGCTGCGCGCCGACGCGACGCCGCGCGAGCGCACGTGGAGCGAGGTGTGGATCGCGGACAAGTGGGTGCCGATGCACGCGAGCGCGCTCGAGGGCAGCCCCGAGGGCTTTTTCGCGCGGCGGCCTGAGAACTTCCTCGTGCTCGGCCGCGGCCTCGTGCCCAACGTCGAGGCGACTTCGGTCACGAACATCGGCCATCGCTACCGCTCGCTGCGCGAGCACCTGCGCGCGGACGAGGTCGCGAATCTGCTCACCCCGGACAACCCGGTGTTCGAGTTCCTCTCCTTCTATCGCTTGCCGCTTCCCACGCAGGCCGCGCTGCGTGTGCTGCTGCTGATCCCCCTCGGTGCGGTGGTGATCGCGCTCTTCCGCAACGTCGTCGGCGTGCGCACGTACGGCACGTTCATGCCGATTCTCATCTCGCTCGCGCTGCGCGAGTACTCGCTGTGGCGCAGCCTGGCGCTGGTCGTCGGCGTGATTCTGTTCGCGATCGTGCTTCGGCGCGCGCTCGAGTCCCTGCGCCTGCTGATGGTGCCGCGCCTCTCGATCATGCTCTGCACCGTGGTGCTCTTGGTGGCCGGCTTCGCGCTCGTCGGCGAAGACGCCGAGACCTCGGCCCTGTTCGCCGGCGTGCTCTTCCCGATGGTGATCCTCACCATGCTCACGGAGCGCATCTTCATCACCGCCGCGGAGGAGGGCGTGCGCGAGGCGACGGTGCGCGCGGGCATTTCGACCGCGGTGGCGGCGACGATCCATCCGCTCTTTCAAAGCGCGCGCGCCGAGTACCTGATGTTCACCTTCCCCGAGCTCACGTTCTGCGCGATGGGCGTGCTGATCTGGATCGGCGGCTACACCGGCTATCGCATCGCCGACTTGCTGCGCTTCCGCTCGCTCGCGCATGACCCGAACGCCGAGGCCGCGTGATGCTCCCGAAGCGGCTGCACGCGCTCGGCGTGCTCGGCATCAACGCGCGCAATCAGAAGTACACGCTGCGCGTGAACGAGCGGCGCTTCTATCCGCTCGTCGACGACAAGCTCGCGACCAAGCGCATGTGCCAGGAGGCGGGCATTCCGGTGCCGCGGCTGCTGGCGGTCGCCGAGGTGCACGCGCAGGCGAAGCGCCTTCTGCCGCAACTCGCGGGCGAAAAGGCGTTCGTGCTGAAGCCCGCGCGCGGCGCGATGGGCAACGGCATTCTCGTGATCGACGTGCGCGAGGGGAAGATGATGCGCGGCTCGCGCGTCGTCAGCGCCGACGACTTCGTCTACCACGCGGCGGGCATCATCTCCGGGCTCTACTCGCTCGCGGGCCACGCAGACGTCGCGATGGTGGAAGAGAAGCTCGTGATCGACGCGCGCATCGCGCACCTCGCCGTCGACGGCGTGCCCGACCTGCGCGTGATCGTCTACCGCGGCATTCCGGTGATGGCGATGACGCGCCTCCCGACGTCGATGTCGGGCGGACGCGCGAACTTGCATCAAGGCGCGCTCGGCGTGGGAATCGATCTCGGAACCGGCGAGACGACGCACGCGATGTTTCGCGGCGAGTCGATCGCGAAGCATCCCGACAACGGCCACGCGCTGATCGGCTTCCTGATCCCGAGCTTCGACGACGTGCTCACGACCGCGGTCTCCGCGGCGGCGCGCACCGGCCTCGGCTACGTCGGCGCCGACGTCGTGATCGACGCGAACCTCGGCCCCGCGATCCTCGAGCTGAACGCTCGCCCGGGCCTCGCGATCCAGCTGGCGAATCGCGCGGGGCTCGGCCCGCGGCTCGACGCGGTGGACGAGGCATTAGGGGAATGGAAGAAGGGCGAGAGCAACGACATGTCGATCGAGGCTCGCGTGGCGCTCGGCCGCGAAGTGGCGCGCATCGCGCAGGCGCGGCGGGCGGCGTGATGCGGCGCGCGGTGGTGCTGCTCGCTGCACTGCTCGCGCTGGCGAGCGCGGCGCTCGCGCAGCAGGCGCCCGCGCCTCGAGGCACCGCCTACGTCACCACCTTCGAGGCGCGCATCGTGCCGAGCGAGCGCCTCGCGCACGCCACGATTCGCCTCGGAACCGGCGCGCTCGCGGTGCGCTTCATCGAGCTTCAGATCGACCCGAAGCGGCACGTCGACTTTCGCGGCGACGGCCGCGTGGTCGTGGATGGCGCGCGCGTGCGCTGGGAGCCACCCGCGCGCGGCGGTGCGCTGCAGTACGTGTTCCGCGTCGACAACTTGCGCACGTCGTCGGCCTACGACGCGCGCTGCGCCGAGGACTGGGCGCTGCTGCGCGGCGACGACTTGTTCCCGCCCGCGCGCGTGCGCTCGAACGTCGGTTCGCGCTCGCGCTCGACGCTGAAGCTGCGCGTACCCGAGGGCTGGAAGATTGCGGTGCCGTACGAGCGCCTCGCCGATGGCAGCTATCGCGTCGAGCACGCGACGCGGAACTTCGATCGCCCGATCGGTTGGTTCGCGCTCGGCAACATCGGCGTGCTGCGCGAGAGCATCGCGGGCTCGCGCGTCGCGGTGGCGGGCCCGGTCGGGCAGGGCGTGCGGCGCCAGGACCTGCTCGCGCTGATGCGCTGGACGCTGCCGAGATTGAAGGCAGTGCTCGGCGAGCTGCCCGATCGAATCCTGATCGTGTCTGCGGGCGACCCGATGTGGCGCGGCGGCCTGTCGGGCCCGAGCTCGGTGTTCATCCATGCCGACCGGCCCCTGATCACCCCCGACCTAACAAGTCCGATCCTGCACGAGCTCTTCCACGCCGTCACCCGCGCGCGCGCGGGCGACGACGGCGACTGGGTCGTCGAGGGCCTCGCCGAGTACTACAGCCTCGAGCTGCTCGTGCGCTCGCGCGGCGTCTCGAAGCGGCGCCACGCGAACGCGCTCGACGAGCTCGAGCGCCGCGGCCGCGGCGCGCAGCTCGCGGGCACGCGCTCCTCCGGCGCCGAGACTGCGCGCGCGGTCGCCGTGCTGCGCGACCTCGACGCACTCATCCGCAGCGAGACGAGCGACCGCGTGAGCCTCGACGCCGTCGTCGCCGTTCTCGCGCGCCAGCAAGCGCCCGTCACGACCGCGGGTTTCCGCGCCACCGCGGAAGGGGTGACCGGCCTCGACCTCGGCGGCTTCTTCCGCTCGCGCGTCGGGCTGGTGAGGTAGGGCGAGCCGGGCCGCGGCTCACCGCCACGCGAACACGGGCTGCTCGTAGTGGTCGACGCGCGTGGCGCGGCCGAACAGCGCGACTTCGCGCAGCTGGAAGAGGATCGCGGCGGTGGGCGCATGGATGTGGGTGTCGAGCAGCGGGATCGAGATCACCGGGCGCTCGCTCTCCGGGATGCGGCGCAGGTGGGGCACTCCCGGGTGCGAGAGGTCGGCGACGGGCACGCGGTAGATCGCGGCGACCTCCTTCGGGTCGGGTCGCAGCTCGGGGTGCTCGCCGGTCCACACCACCACCGGAGTGATCACGAAGCCCGAGCGCGTGGGGTAGTCGTCGAGACGCCCGAGAATCGCGTCGTCGCGCAGCTCGAGCCCCACCTCTTCGTGCAGCTCGCGCAGTGCCGCGCGCTCCGGCGTTTCGCCGGCGTCGAGGCGGCCGCCGGGTAGCGCCCACTGGCCCGCGTGATTGCGCAGCCGCGCCGCGCGGCGCGTGATCACGAACGCGAGCGCGCCGTCGTCTCCGGGCACGAGCGTCGCCGCGACCGCGGCGTGCCGCCTGCCCTCGAGCGGGGCCTCGCGCCGCTTGGCCGCGAAGCTCGCGAGATTCCGGCGCACCTCTTCGATTCGCTCGCGCATTCGCGCACGGTAGACCGCCTCGCAGAGACTCGTGCGGCTGCGCCGCCGCTCGCTCGCCGAGTTACGTTGCGCGCCCCTTCGGAGGCCGCTCGTGACTCCCGCTCGCGCCATGCTCGCCAGCGCAACGCAGCGCACGCTCTCGCTGCCGCAGCGCGGCGTCGAGATCGCGCTGCTCGACTTCGGCGGCGACGGGCCCCTCGCGCTCCTCCATCACGCGACGGGCTTCTGCAAAGGCGTGTGGGCCCCGATCGCGGAGCAGCTGCGCGCGCGCTTCCGCGTGATCGCGATGGACGCGCGCGGCCACGGCGACTCCTCCGTCGTCGAGGGCCCCGCGGCGTATGCGTGGCCGGAGTTCGCGCGCGATCTCCAGGCGGTCGTCGAATCGCTCGCGAGCGAGCTCGGCCCGGTCGCGCTCGGGATGGGTCACTCGTTCGGCGGCACCGCGATGCTCAGCGCCGGCAAGGCGCGCCCCGACTTGTTACGGCGTCTCGTGCTCGTCGACCCCGTCGTGCCGATGCCCGCCGCGATGTATCCGCCGGACGCGCTCTCGCGGCCGAACGCGCTCGCGGACGGCGCGCGCCGCCGCAGGACCGAGTGGCCAAGCCTCGCGGAGGCGCGCAGGAGCTGGGGCGAGCGCAGCGTGTTCAAGACTTGGCGGCCGGAGGTTCTCGACCTCTATGCGCTCGATGGCCTGCGCGAGCGCGCGGACGGCAGCGTCACGCTGAAGTGCCCGAGCGCGGTCGAGGCGGCGATCTTCGATCAGGGCCGCGACCTCGACGTGGCGGCGATCGCGCAGGACCACCCCGTCCCGACGCTTTGGATCCGCGCCGGTCAGGGCAATTTTCCCGGCGAGTGGTGCCGGTCCCTTGCCGGCCGGATGCGCGCTTGTGAGTACCGCGACCTCGACGTCGGCCACCTCGTGGTGATGGAGCAGCCCGAGCTCGTGGCCGCCGAAGCGCTGCGCTTCGCCGAACCGGCAACAGAGGCGTAAACCCGCCCGCAGCGTTGGCCGATGCACTAGGCGCCATGAATTTGCGCGTGCACGCGGCCGTTGTCTTCGCGGGGATCCTCCTGTGGACGGGAGCGACCTCGGCCCAGCAGGCGCAGAGCCTCGACGCGAAGGCGCCGCCCCCCGAGATGCGCGTGCTCGTGATGCCACCGCGCGCGACGAGCGTGTATCGCAGCGTCGATGCTGGCGTGCGCGAGTGGTGGGCCGCCGAGATCGCGGCGAACGACGTGAGGGTGATCGGGCGGCACGAGACGGCGGCCGCATCTGCGGCGGTGCTCGCCGGTGCGACGCGTCCCCACTTCAGCGCCGACGCGCCCGCGCTCGCGAAGCAAGCGAACGCCACGCACGTCGCGCTCAGCGAGCTGCGTTACGAGAAGGGCCTCGCGGAAGTCTGGCTGCGCGTCTACGACGCGAGCGGGAAGGCGCTCGCTGCGGGAAGCGCGAAGGGCAAGCTGGCGAAGCTCGGCGACGTGCTCGTGCAGGCCTCGGCGCCCGCACGAAAGCTGTTCGGCGCCGCGCCGCCGGAGTCGCCGCGGCTCTCGGAGCTCGGCGTGTTCGAGACCGCGGGCGATGCGCTGGGCGCATCCCGCCCGTCAGACGCAGTGGCTTCGCTCCTCAGCGCGAAGGGACGCACTGCCGACGCGCTGCGCGCCGAGCTCGAGCGCGCCGCGAGCGACGACCGCGTGCCGCTGCCCGAGCGCTCCCGTCTCGCGAGCGTGACCGGCAACGACGACCCGAACTGGCTGCGCGTCCGCCAGGGCATCATCGAGGGCAAGGATCCCGAGTTGTTATTGGCGGGCGCGGTGAACGCGAGCGCACGCGGCGAGCACGCGCGTGCGCTCGAGTTGTACCGCCAAGTGGAGACCGCAGCGCCCGACGCGCGCGCACGCCTCGGCATCGCGCGTGCGCTCACCGCGCTCGACCGCCATGCGGAGGCGCGGCCCGCGTGGGAGGGCGTGCTTGGGGACGATCCCGAGAGCTTCGAGGCGCGCAGCGCGCTGTCGCGGAATCCGTCGTTGCCGCCGGCAAAACGCGCTGAGCACGCGGTCGCGCTCGGCGAGCTGAAGGCGAAGGCGTTCGATCGCGAGGGCGCGGAGAAGGCGTTCGAGCACGCCACGCTGCTCGCGCCCAAGGAATCCGGGGCTCGCGCGAAGCTCGGCGTCGCGCAGATGCAGGCGCAGCTCGGCGAGCGCGAGGAAGCCTTGCTCGTGTACGAAGAGCTCGGCGCCGCGGGGCCGGAGGCGCTCGGCGAGCACGCCGCGAGCACGTATGCAGGGCTCGGCGACATCCGCGCGCTCTCCGGTGACGACGCCGGCGCGAGTGAGGCCTACGCCACTGCCCTGGCGGCCGACCCGCAGAACGTCGACGCGCTGTCGGGGCAAGGCGAGATGCTGATGAAGGCGGGCAAGCCGCAGGAGGCGCTCTCGCCACTCGAGCGGGCCGCGCAGCTGGAGTCGCAGGCCGCGGATCGCCAGCTCCGCTGGGCGCGGGCGCTGCGCGCGGCGGGAGACGAGGAAGGCGCGCTGGTGGCGCTGAAGGCGCCGATGGTGCCTGAAGACCAGCAGGCCGAGCTGCTGCGCGAGACGGCCGACATTCAGCACGAGCAGGGCAATGCGGCGGCGGCGGCGGAGACGCTGCAGAAGGCCGTCGCGCTCGAGCCCGACGACGCTCCGCTGCGCACCGCACTCGCCGAGGCGTACGAAGAGACTGGCGACGCCGAGGCCGCCGCGCGCGAGCGCGCGCGGGTGTCGGCGCTGACCGGCCTCGCGCCGACCGACACGCGCGCGACGGCGCGCCAGGAGACGGAGAAGCCGAAGGAAGCGGGCGCCGGTGGCCCCTTCGCGTCGGTCGCCGCGGGCTTTCCGAAGGCGCGCCGTGACGGATCGCCGTTCGCGGGCGTCGCGTTCATCGGCGTCGCGCAGGAGCGCACGCCCGTCGATCACGTCCGCGCGTGGCTGTTGCCGCGCAGCCTCGACCTCGGTGCGCTCGAGGCTGAGCTGCGCGCCGCCTTCGAAGCGCGCTACGGCCTCGCGCCCGTTGGAGCCGTGAGCGACCTCGTTCGCCCGGCCTACGAGCGCGTGCTCGCGTTCTCGTCGACGGACCGCTCGGACCTCTCGCTCGTCAACGACGACCTCGGAGTCGAAGTCTCCTTCGTCGCGATGCTGACGCCGAACGAGCCGACCGGCATCGACTCACCGCTCGCGCCCGAGTCGCAGCTCGAGATTCGCATGCACACGGGCCGCACGACCGACGCGGTCGAGATCCTGCGTCTCGCGGCGAGCGTGCCGAACCCCGAGTCGTACCTGCGCTGGAACCCGCGCGCGCTGCTGCCCTACGGAATTCTGCTCGCGCTCGCGATGGCCCCGTTCATCCGCGGCTGGGGAAAGCTCAACGTGCGGCTCGAGCACGAGTCGCGGAAGAGCGCGAAGGGCTTCTTCACGATCGAGATCTCGCGCAGGCCCGGTCAAGCCAAGCGCGAGAAGGAGAAGGCCGGAGCCAGCAAGCTCACGCAATACCAGAAGAAGGGCGCCGCCTGGTCGCGCTTCCGCCGCTTCATGGCGCAGCGCGAGAACGCGTTCCGGATGATTCCCGCGCGCAGTTATTACGTGTGCGTGCACGGAGTCATGCAGGACGACAAGGGCGATATCGTCGGTAGCTACCTCGAAGAGCGGAAGGTGAGGATTCCGCGCGGCGGCACGGTCGACGTCTCGTTCGACTTCCGGCCGCGCGAAGCGGCGCTCGAGGTGCGCTTGGTACGGCCCGAGGGCGACACGCACGGCGTGGCGCGCGTGTGCGTGCGCGGGATGCCTTCGACCATGCGCTTCGTGAAGGAAGAGACCACGACGCTCTACGTGAGCAAGGGCGAGCACTTCGTCGTGGTCGGATACGGCGACTGCGTGTTCGAGCGCCGCGTCGAGATCAGCGAGCTGACCGCGCACCAGGTGACCATCGGTCTCGGCGACGTGAATCAGGCCGTGTTCCAAGGCGTGAAGGAAGCGATCGAGCCCTTCCTGATCGGCGATTTGCCGGCGTGCGCGCGCCCTCGACAAGGCCGGGCTGACGAAGCAGGCCAACGAGCTGCGCGCGCAGTACCACGAGCAGCAGGGCGACAAGGCCGCGGCTGCGAAGTTCTACCGCGAAGCCGGCCAGCTCACGCAGGCGGCGGCGCTGTCTGCGGAGAGCGGCGGAAGCGCGCAGAGCGCCGAGCTGTACGAGCAGGCCGGCGATCATCGCAGCGCAGCCAGCGCGTATCTCGAAGCCGGCGAGTTTCAGCGCGCCGCCGAGATGTTCGAGGCCGCGTACGACTTCGCGGACGCGATCGAGGCATACCGCAAGGCGGGCGCGCGCGAGAAGGTGTGCGACTTGCTCGAGCGCGTCGGGCGCCATCACGAAGCCGGCGTGCTCTCACTCGAGCTCGGCGACGAGGACCGCGCGATTCGCAATCTCCAGCAGGTCGACCTGCGCGATCCCGACTACGCGGAGTCGTGTCGCGCGCTCGCGGATCTGTTCCTCGCGCGCGAGGAGTGGATGCTCGCGATCGACCGCCTCAAGGAGGCGATCCACACCGTCGGCGAAGACGCGGCGTCGCTCGAGATGTTCGAGCAGCTCGGCGACGCGTTCGAGAAGAACGGCGACCTGCAGGACGCGCTGCAGACCTTCGAGGGCATCCGCAAGCGCGACTACCAGTACGCGAACATCGCCGACCGCATCCGCTCGCTGCGTGAGCGCACGCAGATCCAGGAGACGCAGCGCCAGTCGCAGCTGAACACCGCAGCTGCGGGCGCCACCACCATGGCCGCGGGCGCCGCGACCGCACCCGCCGCTGCGCCCGTGGAGGATCGCTACGAGATTCTCGGCGAGCTCGGGCGCGGTGGCATGGGCATCGTCTTCAAGGCGCGCGATCGCCGCCTCGGGCGCGTCGTCGCGCTGAAGCGCCTGCCCGACAACCTTCGCGATCACCCCACCGCGGTCGCGCTGTTCCTGCGCGAGGCGCAGTCGGCGGCGGCGCTCAATCATCCGAACATCGTCACGATCTACGACGCCGACCAAACGGCGGGGAACTATTACTTGACGATGGAGTTCCTCGAGGGCATGCCCCTCGATGCGGTCTTGAGAAAGCGCGGGAAGCTCTCGCCCAAGGACGCCGCGCGCATGGGCGTGCAGATCGCGACGGGCCTCCAGTTCGCGCACGAGCGCGGCCTCGTTCATCGCGACATCAAGACGGCGAACCTGTTCTTCACGCGGGATCGCGTGGTGAAGATCATGGACTTCGGCCTCGCGAAGATGGTCGAAGAGGTGCGCAAGGCGGCGACGGTCGTCGGCGGCACGCCGTACTACATGGCGCCCGAGCAGGCGCTCGGTGAGCGCGTCGATCACCGCGCGGATCTGTACGCCTTCGGCGTCACGCTCTTCGAACTCGTCGCCGGCCGCGTGCCCTTCAAGGACGGCGACGTCGCGTACCACCACCGGCACACGGCGCCGCCGGATCTTCGCGGTCTCGTGCCGGGCATCCCCGAGGCGCTGGCCGCGCTGATCGAGCAGCTGATGGCGAAGAAGGCTGCCGATCGCCCCGCGACGACCGCGGAAGTGACCGCTGCGCTCGAGGCGCTGGTGCGCGGCGCGTAGCGAGCGCGCGCCCGATCCCCGCCATGCAGAGGAACTTCGAGCGGGTACGATGCGGCGCTTCCGAGAGTGAGGAAGCGATGCGAGACGAGAACGCGGCGCCCGAAGGTGGCGAGGCACAGGACGAGCTGCTCGAAGCCTTCGGCGTGAATGCCGGCATCGTTGCCGAGATTCGGCAGCGCTACGAGCTCGATCCACGCTCCGTGCATGCGAGCTGGGCGAAGCTGTTCGAGCCCGAGCGCGATCACGACGCCGAGCCGCTGCCGGAGGAGACGCCCGGCGCCGCGCCTTCGCTCGCGAGCCCACAGATCGCGGAGAAGTACGCGCGCGTGCTGCGCATGATCCACGCCTACCGCGCGCGCGGTCACCGCATCGCGGATACCGATCCGTTGGGGAGCCGCGTCGAGTACTTCCCGGAGCTCGATCCCGCTCACTACGGTCTCGGCAAGGACGACGAGAGCAAGCCCTTCTTCGCCGGAGATCTGCCGGGCGGCCCGATTCAAAGCCTGGCGCAGATTCTCGATCGCCTGCGCACCACGTACTGCCGCCGCGTCGGCGTCGAGTTCACGCACATCCAGGACCCCGGCAAGCGCCAGTGGCTGATGCGGCGCATGGAGGAATCGCAGAACGCGACGCAGCTCTCCGCCGAGGAGCAGCTGCGCGTGCTCGAGAAGATCTGCGCGGCGGAATTGTTCGAGCGCTTCCTCCACACCAAGTTCGTCGGCCAGAAGCGCTTCTCACTCGAAGGCGCCGAGGCGCTGATCCCGCTGCTCGACACGATCGTCGAGGACGCGCCGAGCCATCACGCGCGCTCGCTCGTGATCGGCATGGCGCACCGGGGGCGCCTGAACGTGCTCTCGAACATCGTCGGCAAGTCGCTCGCCTCGATCTTCTCGGAGTTCGAGGACGTCGAGGAAGCCGAGGCGCCGTTCGGCTCGGGCGACGTGAAGTACCACAAGGGCTACACGACCGATCGCATCACGCGCAGCGGCGGACGAGTGCACCTCTCGCTCACCGCGAATCCGTCGCACCTCGAAGCGGTCGACCCGGTGGTCGAAGGCCGCACCAAGGCGAAGCAGGTGCGCGCAGGCGACGCGAAGGGCAAGCAGTTCGTGCCGGTGCTCGTGCACGGCGACGCCGCGTTCGCGGGCCAGGGCATGGTCGCGGAGGTGCTGAACCTCTCGCAGCTGAAGGGCTACTCGACGGGCGGCACGATCCACGTCGTGGTCAACAACCAGATCGGCTTCACCACGACGCCGCAGGAAGCGCGCTCGACGCTCTACTGCACCGACGTCGCGAAGATGATCCAGTCGCCGATCTTCCACGTGAACGGCGACGACCCCGACGCGGTGGTGCACTGCACGCGGCTCGCCTTCGCGTATCGCCAGCGTTTCGGCGACGACGTCGTGATCGACATGGTTTGTTATCGCCGCCACGGCCACAACGAGGGCGACGAGCCGAGCTTCACGCAGCCGCTGCTGTACGAGAAGATCCGCAAGCTGCCGGGCCTGCGCGCGCAATACACCGAGCAGCTCGTGCGCAGCGGCGTGCTCGTGACGGCGGACGCCCAGCGCATCGAGGCGGACCTGAACAAGCAGCTCGTGCAGGCGCGCGAGTCGATCAAGACCGCACCGCCGAGCGCCGAGGCGGAGTACGAGCTGCGCGGGGCGTGGACGAACTTCTCGCGCACCCGTCCGAGCGAGCCGGCGCTGACGAGCGTCCCAGCCGAGCGCCTGGCGCGAATCGCAGAGTCGCTCTCGGCCGCGCCGGCGGGCTTCCAGGTGCACAAGAAGCTGGTGCCGCTGCTCGAGCGGCGCAGCAAGGTCGTCGCCGAGGGCGGACCGATCGACTGGGCGCTCGCGGAGGCGCTCGCGTTCGGCAGCCTGGTCACGGAAGGCACGCCCGTGCGCTTGTCGGGGCAGGACTGCTCGCGCGGCACGTTCAGCCAGCGCCACGCGGTCGTCGTCGACCAGGCGACGGGGCAGGAGTACGCGGCGCTCGACCACATCGCGGAGACGCAGGCGCGCTTCGAGGTGTACGACAGCCATCTCTCGGAGGCGGGCGTGCTCGGCTTCGAGTACGGCTACTCGCTCGCGGCGCCTGGCACGCTCACGCTGTGGGAGGCGCAGTTCGGCGACTTCGCGAACGGCGCGCAGGTGATCATCGACCAGTTCATCGCGTCGGCTCACGCGAAGTGGGGGCGCATGAGCGGGCTCGTGATGCTGCTGCCCCACGGCTACGAAGGGCAGGGTCCCGAGCACTCGAGCGCGCGCATCGAGCGGTACTTGCAGCTCTGCGCAGAGGACAACCTGCAGGTCGCGAACTGCACGACGCCCGCGCAGTACTTCCACATCCTGCGCCGCCAGATGCGCCGCAACTACCGCGCGCCGCTGATCCTGTTCACGCCGAAGAGCCTGCTGCGCGCGCCGCGCGCGGTGTCGAGCGTGAGCGAGCTCGCGAGCGGCGGCTTTCAGCCCGTGATCGACGACGCCGCGATTCGCGATGCGAGCGCCGTGCAGCGCGTGCTCGTGTGCAGCGGCAAGGTCTACTACGACCTCGTCGCTCGCCGCGAAGAACGCGACGGACGCGGCGAGGGAAGCGTGCGCGGCGACGTTGCGATCGTGCGCGTCGAAGAGATCTACCCGTGGCCCGACACCGAGCTGGGCGCCGCGCTCGCGCGCTACGCGAATGCGGCGCGCGTGACCTGGGTGCAGGAAGAGCCCGCGAACATGGGGCCCTGGACGTTCGTGCGCGCGCGCGTGCAGGCGCTGCTGCCTCCGCGCGCGCAGCTCGCCTACGCGGGCCGCGCGCCGAGCGCCAGCACCGCGGTCGGCTCCGGCCGCGTGCATCGCCTCGAGCTCGAGGAGCTGCTCGGCGTGGCGTTCGGGGAGTAGCGGTAACGGGCGGGCGCCCGAATCGAGAAGCGAGCGTCAGACGCGTTCTCCTCGATTTCGGAGAATCGAGGGCCAGGCGTCTGACGCTGGATTGGCGATTCGCCCCGCGGGTGCGTCGCGCGCCCACGCGCGGCACCGTCGTGTGATGCGCGCGCTCGAGCCCCGCGTTGCCGTCACCGCCGAAAGCGTCGCCGAGGCCCGCGCGCTGCAGGAGCAACTGCGTTCCCGCGTAGTCGCGCGCGATGCGTTCCCGCGCCGCGTGCGCTTCGTCGCGGGCACGGACGTCTCGTTCGATCGCTTTGCGCCGACGCTCTTCGCCGCGGTCGTGGTGCTCGACGCGCGCACGCTCGCGGTGGTCGACGCCGCGTGCGCGGAGGTACCCGCGTCGTTCCCGTACGTGCCGGGCTTCCTCTCGTTCCGCGAGCTTCCGCCGCTGCTCGCCGCGTTCGCGAAGCTGCGCGTCGCGCCCGATCTCGTCGTGTGCGACGGCCATGGCCGCGCGCACCCGCGGCGCTTCGGCCTCGCGTGCCATCTCGGCGTCGCGCTCGATCTGCCGACGCTCGGCTGCGCGAAGTCGGTGCTCACAGGCGAGCACGCCGAGCCCGCGCGCGAGCGCGGCAGCTTCGCGCCGCTACGCGACGGCGGCCGCACGCTCGGCTCCGCGCTGCGCACGCGCGACGGCGTCGCGCCCGTGTACGTGAGCGTGGGGCACCGCGTCTCGCTCGCGACGGCGCGCCGCTGGCTGCTGCGCCTCGCGCCGACGCATCGCCTCAGCGAGCCGATTCGCGCTGCCCACGAAGCGAGCAATCGCGCGCGGCGTGGAGGCGTAGCATGAGCGCGCCCAGCGAGGAGACGCGATGCGCCACTTGTTACGCCCGATCGCGGCGGTGCTCGCGATGAGCGCGGCGGCGTACGGCGGCGACGACCGCCCCGCCGAGCGCGAGCGCATGGTCGCGGAGCAGATCGCGGCTCGCGGCGTCTCCGACGCGCGCGTGCTCGCGGCGCTGCGCAAGGTGCCGCGTCATCGCTTCATGCCCGAAGCGGTGCGCGACCTCGCGTACGAGGACCGCGCGCTGCCGATCGAGAATGGGCAGACGATCTCGCAGCCCTACATCGTGGCGGTGATGTCCGAGGCCGCGCGCGTGAAGCCGGGCGACCGCGTGCTCGAGGTCGGCACGGGCTCGGGCTATCAGGCCGCGGTGCTCGCGGAGATGGGCGCAGACCTCGACTCGATCGAGATCGTGCCCGCGCTCGCCGACTCCGCCGCGAAGGTGTTAGGCGAGATGGGCTACGCGCGCGTTCGGGTGCACACCGGCGACGGCTACCGCGGCCTGCCCGAGCGCGCGCCGTTCGACGCGATTCTCGTGACCGCCGCGCCTGATCACGTGCCGCAGCCGCTGCTCGATCAGCTCGCGATCGGCGGCCGGCTCGTGATCCCCGTCGGCGCGAGCGTGCAGGAGCTGCGCGTCATCGAGCGCACCAAGGACGGCACCGCGCAGCACTCGATCTTTCCCGTGATGTTCGTGCCGATGACGGGCGAGGCGCAGCGCGGGCGCGAGTGAGCTGCTGCGCTTCTCTCAGGGCCGCAGATGCAGGCGTCCCGTCAGTGCTTCCCCGCTTCGAGCTTCACGCCCGCGCGGCGCGAGAGCATGTAGGCCTCGAGCGCGATCATGCGCGGGTCGTCGTGCGCGAGCGGCTTGCCCTCGAGCGGGTTCTCGATGCACCAGTTCGTCATGTCGCGAAGCAGGGCCACCTTCTTCAGCTGGGCCTGGAACTTCGGATACGTCTCGGGGTGCGTGTTCGACGCGTGCGGGTGGCACATCGCGCACGCCACGCCGTTCGTGCCGATCTCGTCGCTGTGGAAGAGCCGGTCGCCCTCGGTCACGACCTTGTCGAGCTCCGCCTGCCAGATCTTCTTCTCGCGTTCGGTCGGCTCGCCGAAGCTCACCTTCAAGAACGGGATGTCCGCGCCTGGCACGTAGTTTTCGTAGACCATGCCGTTCGCTGCGACGGTGATGTGCTGGTCCACGCCGACGTGCGCGACGATTTCTTCCTTGCAGTAACGCATCAGCCCCGTGAGCACGTCGGCCACGAGCTGCGCCTTCTCGGGCGACATCTTCTCGTCGGGCCTGACACCTTGCACCACGACGATCTTGCGGCGGTCGCACGCGGTCACCGTGCGCGACGCCCAGCCGCCGCGCTCGCCCGCGACGACCTCGCCCGCGAGCGCAGGCGCGCTCGGCGCGCCGAGCACGAGCCACGCGCCGGCCAGCAGTGCGGCGCCCATCGCCGAAGCCACGATCTTGTTCGCGTTCATCTCGTTCTCCTCGAGTGCGTTTCCGTTCCGCCGCGACCGCAAGCGCAACGCGCAGCAAGCCGCAGGCGAAGTCGACTAGTAAGAAGGGCCCTGATAACCGCGCGGGCCGGGCACCGCGTCGCCCGCGAGCTGCGCGGCGGTGACGATGCGCGGCGACTTCGCCCACAGGTTGTAGTGCTTGTCGACGTGGCCACCCGTGAGCACGTCGACGCGGCCGTCGCCGCAGCCGTCGAGCTGATTGAACGGATCCGAGCGCGACATCTGCACCGTGTACTCGGGCAGGCCCTGCGGTGCGTACGGCCACGGCCACGCGGTCGAGAGCATGCCGTGGAAGTGGATGTTGCCGATGCGGTTCGTGAGCAGCTGATGCGTGTGACCGTGAATCACGCTGACCGAATCGAAGGGCGAGAGGATCGCCTGCACCTGCTCGGCGTCGTCGGTCCAAAAGTTCCACGGCTTGTAGAGCTTGTAGAGCGGTGAGTGGGAGAACACGACGAGCGGCCTCTGCTTCGGCACGCGCTTCAGCTTGCGCGCAAGCCAGTCGCGCTGCTCCTCGCCTACCTCGAATGGGCTCTGCCGGTTGTCGTCGAGGCCCGACACGATCGCCATGCGCTCGGCCGGCGTGTAGCCCTTCTCCGTCCAGAAGTCCTTCTCGACGACGCTGTTGAGCACGACGAACTGCACGCCCTTGTGCTCGAACGTGTAGTAGTCGCGGCCGAACATGCGGCGCCACTCGTCGCCCATGTCGTAGTACCAGTCGTGCTCGCCGACCATCATGCGCAGCGGCGCGCGCACGTCCTTCAGGATCTGACGCCCGAGCTCGAGCTCGTCTTTGCGCCCGAGCTGCGCGAGATCGCCGCCGAACAGCACGAAGTCCGGCTGCGGGTCGAGCGCGTTGATGTCTTCGACCGCCTTCACGAGCGACTTCGCGAAGCGGTGCGTCATGCCCTTCGCGTACAGGTGCGCGTCGGAGATGTACGCGAAGCGAAACTTAACCGTCGGCTCCGCGCCCGGGGTCTCCGCGTACGCAGCGCTCACGAGCTGGAAGCTCTGGTCGGGGATGAGGCTCGCCGCGGCCGCCATGCCCGCGAACTTCAGCGACGTGCGCAGGAACTGGCGGCGGTCGCAGTTCAGCAGCGCGCGAATCTCGCGCTCCGCCTCGGGCGTGCGCTCCGCGAACGCGCGCTCGATCTCCTTCTTCGTCATGTCGTTGCGGTACATCGGGATCCTCCCGTCGTTGGGCGAAATCAGTTTTTCGGTGCGACCTGCGCGAGGCGCTCGAGGTCGTCGCTCGTGAAGCTCTCGAGCAGCGCGACGAGGTCCGTCTTTTCGTCCGCCGTCAGCGCCAAGGGACGCATGCCGCCGTCGAGGTACGGGTTCGCGTTGCCGCCGCGGTCGTAGTAGTCGATCACGCTCGCGAGCGTCGCCTCGCTGCCGCCGTGCATGTACGGCGCCGTCTTCGCGACGTTGCGCAGCTGCGGCGTCTTGAAGGCCCCGAGGTGCCGCTCTTCGCGCGTCACGAGGAAGCGCCCGAGCTCGCCCATTTCCTCGCTGCCGAGCGCGAGGTCGTCGATCGAGGCGCCCGCAGCGCCAGCCGCGGCGGCTTTGCGCGATGCGACCGCGAAGTCCACGCGCGTCACGCCCACGCCGATGTTGTGGAAGTCGTCGTCAGTGAAGAGCGGGATCGCTTCGACGTAGCCGTGACACGTGCTGCAGCGCGCCTTGCCGTTGAACAGCTCCCAGCCGCGTTGCGCCTCGGCGGAGATCGCGCTCGCATCGCCGCGCAGAAAGCGATCGATCGGCGCGTTCACCTCGATCAGCGTGCGCTCGAAGCTCGCGATCGCCTGCCCCACGCGTTCGATCGTGATCTCGCGCGAGCCGAACGCCGCCTCTAAGGGAGCGCCGTAGTCGCTCAGCGTGCTCAGCTTCGCGACGACGGCCGGATGATCCGCGAAGCCGTGCTCGATCGCGTTGATCAGCGGCAGCACCGCCTGCGCCTCGAGATTCGCGGCGCGGCCGTCCCAGAACTGCGTCGCGAGGAACGCGGCGTTCAGCACGGTGGGCGCGTTCTTCGAGCCGACCGCGCCGCCGACGCCGGCCGAGCCCTTCGTGCCGCGCCCGTCTGCGAACGCGTGCTTCGGATCGTGACAGGTCGCGCACGCGACCGTGCCGTCGGTCGAGAGGCGCGTGTCGAAGTAGAGCTTCTGGCCGAGCGCGATTTTCTCCGCGCTGAGCGCGTTGTCTGCGGGGATCTCGGGCGGGAACACGCCGGCCGGAAGCGCGGGCAACAGTGCGTCGTTCGCGCCGAGCGCGAGCAGCGCGAGCGCCGCTGCCGAGATCGCCGTGAATGCGCGCCGCTTCATCGCGAGCCTCCGACTCGGCGCGACTCTCGGCTAGATAACAACGACTGGCAACAAGAAATCGGCTTCAGACCGAGTTTTCGCAGCGGGCGCAGCGCCCCAGCACCACGACCGAGATGCGCTCGAGCGCGAAGCCTTCGGGCAGGTTCGCCTTGGCGCGGATCGCGGAGTCCGCGCTGCTCGGGAGATCGTGCAGCGCGCCGCACACGCGGCAGCGCGCGTGATAGTGCGGCGCGCTGTTCGCCTCGTAGCGGTAGGGCTCGCCGCCGTCGGTCACGCACGCGGCGAGCCCCGCGCCGACGAGCGAGCCCAGCACTTCGTACACGGTCTTCAAGCTGAGGCTCGGCTGCTTGCGCGCGAGCGCGCGATGCAAGCTCGCGGCGGTGGGGTGAGCATTCGATGCGCGCAGCGCCTCCAGCACGCCGACGCGCTGGCGCGTTGCGCGCAGACCGTGCGCCGCGAGCTCGATCGCGATCTGCTTGTGGTTGGGGTTCGCGCGCGCCATGCGCGAAATCGTTATCCGATCGAGGGAAACTCTGCCGCGCCTCGACGTCCAGCCACTTCGCGAGGATCGTCGCGGGATGCCGCAGCCCTGCGTCGCCGAGCCGATCACGCAGCCGCGCTCGCCCGACGCCGAGCGCTTCGATCCCGCGGTGTGGAAGGCGCGCTGGGTGCCCGAGCGCGAGCTCGCGTGGGGCGCGTTTCTGCGCGATGCGCGCGAGCGACTGGGAGCTCGCGCGGCGGACCTCGAGCGCGCGCTGGAGCACGGCGGGATGCACGTGTCGGGGCGGCCGATCGATCCGAGCGCGCCACCCGGGACGATTCCGGCAGGCTGTTGGGTCGCGATCTACGGCTTCGTGCGCGAGCCGGAGCCCGTCGCGTTCGACGCGGCGCGCATCCTGCTCGACGCGGACGGCCTCGTCGCCGTCGACAAGCCGCCGTGGCTCTCGATGCAGCGCACGCGCGCGAGCTTTCGCGCCTCGCTCGAGGATCAGCTGCAAGCGTTGTTAGGGGATCGCACGCTGTTCGCGGTGCATCGCCTCGACCGCCAGACGAGCGGCGTCGCCCTGTTCGCGCGCGGGCGCGAGCGCACCGCGGAGCTCGGGCGCGCCTTCCGCGACCGCCGCGTCGAGAAGCGCTACGTGGCGTGCGTATCCCCGCCGCCGCACGAGGACGAGCTCGCGGTGCGCGGATTCCTCGGTCGCGTGCCCCATCCGTCGCGCTTCAAGTTCGGCCTGTTCGCCGAGCCTGCAGAGGGCCGGCGCGAGAGCGCGACACACTTTCGTGTCACGCGGCGCTGCGCGCGCGGCGCGCTCGTCACCGCCGCGCCCGAGACCGGGCGCACGCACCAGCTACGCGTGCACCTCGCCGCGCACGGCTGCCCGATTGCGGGCGATGACCTCTACGGCCTCGCATGGGCGCCCGGCGCATCCCACGCCGCGGCGCGCGTCCTCTTGCACGCGAAGTCGCTCGCGCTCTCGCTCGCGGGGCGCAGCCTCGTCGTGGACGCGCCGACACCGCCCGACATTCGCGAGTTTGCGCTGGAAGGTGCTGGCTGAGCGCGGGCCGACTGCCGTGCGCGCGCTCGCGGGTGACGCGCTGCACGCGCTCGCCTAAAAACTCGCGCCCATGAACGACTCGAGCCTCGACTCCGACGAACGCGCCGCCGCGAGCTACCCCGGCGCGCGCCTGCCCGACCGCCGCCGCACCGTGAAGTCGTTCGGCGTCGACTTGTGCGTCTCCGAGTGGGGCGACGAGCGCGCGCCCGTGATTTTCTGCTCGCACGGCGGCTTCGACTTCACCGGCACCTTCGACGTGTTCGCACCGCTGCTCGCCGCGGGCGGCTACCGCGTCGTCGTGTGGGATCAGCGCGGCCACGGCGACTCGGGCCATGCGCCGCTCTACTCGTGGGACGCCGACGTGCGCGATCTGCTCACGGCGCTCGATTCGACGACGCGCGAGCCCGCGATCTTGTTGGGGCACTCGAAGGGCGGATCGATCTCGACGTACGCGATCCAAGCCGCACCGCACCGCGTGCGCGCCTTCGTGAACATCGACGGCATGCCCTCGCACCGGCCGCCGCCCGACGTCGCCGATCACGAGCGCACGAAGCTGCTCGCGACCGAGTTATCAGGCTGGCTCGACCACCGCCGCGCGGCCGGCGACAAGGTGCGCCGCGCCGACACGCTCGGCGGCCTCGCCGAGCGCCGCGCGCGCCAGAACCCGCGCCTCTCGAAGGCGTGGCTCCGCTACCTCGTGACGCGCGGCGCGCGCAAGGACGCCGACGGCTGGCGCTGGAAGATCGATCCCGTGCTGCGCCCCGGCGGCTTCGGGCCGTGGCGCGCGACGTGGTCGATGGCGCGCCTCGCGAGCCTGCCCGTGCCGCTGCTCGGCCTGCTCGCGACCGAGAGCGAGCCGATGGGCTGGGAGACGCGCGCCAGCGAGGTGAAGCCGTACCTGCCGCGCCGCGCCGAAGTGGTGGAGATGAAGGGCGTTGGCCACTTCATCCACATCGAGCAACCCGAGCGGACCGCGAAGCTCGTGCTCGACTTCTTGCGGAACCTCGCGTGAAGACGATTCGCCTGAAGCACGCGCGCATCGAGCTCGCGCTGCACGAGCTACGCGCAGGCGACGGACGCGCGCTGTTGCTCCTGCACGGCCTCGGCGAACGCTCGCCGCGCGAAGTCCCAGCCTACGCCGCAGCCTGGTCTGGTCCCGTGTTCGCGGTCGACTTCACGGGCCACGGCGAGAGCTCGCTCACGAGCGGCGGCGGCTACAGCGCCGAAGTGCTGATGGGCGACGCCGACTGCGCGTTGCGCCATCTCGGCCGAGCGACGTTGTTAGGGCGCGGCCTTGGCGCCTACATCGCGCTGCTGATCGCCGGCGCGCGCCCCACGCTCGTGCGCGGCGCCATCCTGTGCGACGGCCTCGGCCTCGCCGGCGGCGGCGCCGAAGCCGCCACGCCGAGCCTCGTCTACCCGAACCCGCACGCCGTCGCGTCGCCCGACCCGTTCGCGCTGGTCGAGCTCGCCCGCGACGTGCGCCCGCCGGATTACGCCACTGCCTTCTGGCGCCAAGCGAACGAGTTATCAGGGCTCGAGCGCCCCATCGCGGTGTGCTGCGCCGAGCGTCCGGATTGGCTCGAAGCGGTGCTGAAGGAATCCGAGCTGCGCGTGACGACGGTCGAGGATGCGGTCGCGGAGTACGCGCGGGTGGCCTGAAACGGCGCGTCGACGCACTCGCGAGCCGCGGCGTCGAGCTGAAGTGGTTCACGCACGCGGAAGAGAGACGCGCCCCGAGTGGTCGCCGCTCGGTCGAGGACGCTCAGCGGCGTTCGTCGCGAGTCTCTCGTGAGTCCTCCGCAATCGCCCTCATCTCCCGATGCAGCGCCTCGCGCTCGGCTTTGAGCTTCGCCGCCTCCGCAGGGCGCAGCTTCACCGTCGCCCACGCGCGCGCGTGCTCCCAGAAATGTTCGTAGCGTTCGTGGAAGAGCATCGCGAACCACGCGGCGAGCGGGCCTAACAAGAACGTCGCGACGCCCGCGGCCCAGCCCCACATGCCGCCGGCGACGAACGCCCACACGAGCCAGGTGATCGGGTAGAGGAAGAACCCGCCGAGCAGCTTGACCGTGGCGGGCAGGTTCTCGCCGGGCGTGAGGCGCGCGCCGGCCCAGATGATGCGGTACGGGATCCAGTTCATCGCGCTGCCCAATGCCGCGATCGGGAGCCAGAAGAAGAGCAACGTCGCGCTGCCGATCGCGTACGCGATCACCTCCTCGCGCGGATACTTCGCAGCGACATGCTCGTCGCGCAGGCGCTGCTCGGCGAGGCGGTGCTGGTAGTTCTCGACGCGCGCGGTGAGCGCGGCGACGCGATGCGGGTAGCGCTGCTTCGCGCGCTCGTAGAGGCGCAGCGCCGTGCTGCGCAGCTGGAACGCCTCCTCGAGCGCCATGCGCGCGGGCAGGTCGCGCTCGCGCTCGGCCCAGAGCGCAGACGCCTGATCGATCACCGGCACGTCCTCGTGCTTCGGGTAGTTGAGCGTCACCGCCTCCAGCGCGGAACGCACGGCAGCTGTCAGGTCGCGCACGGCGCCGGCTTCGTCGCTCGCAGCGCTCGCGATGAACGGCGCAGGATCGAGCGGCGCGCCGATCGTCACGAGCGAGCGCGAGCGGAACTTTCCCTTCTGCTCGAAGGTGAGTCCCACGGGCACGATCTGCGTGCCGCGCACGCCGAGCTCACTGGCGGCGCCGAGCACGATGCGCGCGGCGCCAGTCTTGAGCCGCGCGAGATGCGGCGCGTCGTGGCTGATGCCTTCGGGAAAGAGCGCGATCGCACCGCCCTCGGCCAGCACGCTCCAGCACGCGCGGAATGTCTCGTCGTTCTTCGACATGTCCGAGCCGTCCTGCGCCCGGTACACCGGGATCACCTTCGCGAGCTTCAGCAAGAGGCGCGTGAACGGCACCTGCCAAAGCGTCGCCTTCGCGAGAAAGCGCGCGTGCACGCCCGTCGTCCCCAACACCAAGATCGGATCGACTAGGCTGTTGTGGTGATTCGAGACGAGCACGAGCGGCACGCCGCGCGGAATGCGCTCCTCGCCCGTGACTTCGATGCTGCGGAAGAACGTGAAGCAGGCCGCCTTCGCGAGCCCTTCCACGAACGTGCCCGCGCCTCGCTTGTCGCTCGTTTCGCTCACGACGCCCCCGCCTGCGAGCACTCTACTCGCCGCATCGGGCGGGCGATGAAGGAGCGTGAGTCCGGGTCTCGTAGACGGATAATCTGCGCGCGAGAGGCGATCCATGAAGCTGTTCGACGACGGCCAGCGGCGCATCGCGGAGGCGCTCTCGAAGCTCACGCACGCGAACCCGTTTCTTCCGGAGCGCATCGAGCACGAGCGCGAGGTGCTCGGGGGCGCGTTCGTGCCGGGCCGCGTGGTGTGGAACGTCGACGCCGACCTCGACGGCATGAACCCGAACCTCGCGCGCCTCGAGACCACCGCGCGCGAGCTGCTCGCGACCGCGCGCGAGCGCATCCTCGGCGGGCGCAAGCCGAGCGCCGAGGAAGCCGCGCTCTACGAGGACGTCGTGCTCTATTGCGTCTACGCGCGCTACGAGCGCGAGTGGCGCGCGACGCTCGATCGCGATGCGGAGCGGCCGCGCCCCGTGGCGGCGTGGGAGGCGTTCGCCGAAGACGTCCAGCGCGACCTCGCGCTGCCCGGTTTCCCGAAGCCCGACGCCGCATTCCTGTTCGCGTACGGCTACCAGACGCGCCGCGCCTTCCACTTCGTCTTCCGCCATCTGTACGGCGCCTCGCTGCCCGCGGCGCAGCTGCGTGCGGCGGCGTGGCAGTCGATCTTCTCGCGCGATCGCCGCCGCTATCGCCGCGCGCTCGTCGCGCACATGCACGACGTTCCGACGCTCATCACCGGCCCGAGCGGCACCGGCAAAGAGCTCGTCGCGCGCGCGATCGGCTGCTCGCAGTTCATCCCCTTCGACGCCGAGGCGAAGGCGTTCGCGCATGCGCCCGAAAAGCGCTTCTTCGCGCTGAACCTCTCGGCGCTCACGCCCACGCTGATCGAGTCCGAGCTGTTCGGGCACCGCCGCGGCGCGTTCACCGGCGCGGTCGACGATCGCGAGGGCTGGCTCGAAGCCTGCGGCCGCGGCGGCGCGGTGTTCCTCGACGAGATCGGCGAAGTCTCGCCCGAGATCCAGGTGAAGTTGTTACGGGTGCTGCAGACGCGCAGCTTCGAGCGCCTCGGTGAAACGCGCGCACGCCGCTTCGACGGCAAGATCGTGGCCGCGACGAATCGCGACATCGCGGCCGAGATGCAGGCCGGCCGCTTCCGCGAAGACTTCTACTACCGCCTGTGCGCCGACCTCGTGCGCACGCCGAGCCTTCGCGAGCAGCTCGACGACCACCCCGACGACCTGCGCAGCTTCGTCGTGGTGATCGCGCGCCGCCTGTTCGGCGAAAGCGAAGGCGACGCCGTGGCGCGCGAGGTGCACACGTGGATCGACGCGAACCTGCCGCGCGACTACGCGTGGCCCGGCAACGTGCGCGAGCTCGAGCAGTGCGTGCGCAACGTCGTGATTCGCGGCGGCTACGCGCCCGCGCTGCCGGCCGCGCGCGCCGCCGGCGTGCCCGCGAGCGGGCCGGTCGCCGAGCTCGCGGCCGAGCTCGCGCGCGGCAGCACCTCTGCCGACGCGCTGCTCTCGCGCTACGCGACGCTCGTCTACTGGCAAGCCGGCTCGTACGAGGAGACGGCGCGGCGGATCGGGCTCGATCGCCGAACCGTCAGGGCGCGCATCGATCAGGAGTTCTTGGCGCGGCTGAAGGGATCGGATCAGGGCGAGAAGAGCGAAAGCTGATCCGCGATCCCCGGTCTCCGGAACGCCGCGGTGGAGAGCTCCGGCCCGCGGCGCGCGAGTCCCGCGCGCTTCAGGCCCAGCGCGAACAGTGCCTCGATCTGCGCCGCGAACTCGCCGGCGCCGCGCTGGCGGTGCGCGTAGCGCGAGTCGTAGAGCGCCCCGCCGTGCAGCGAGCGCAGGCGATTCAGCACCTTCTCGCGGCGCTCGGGGACGTGCTGCGCGAGCCAGTCCGCGAACAGCTCCTTCACGCCGTGCGGCAGGCGCAGCACGACGAAGCCCGCATTCTTCGCGCCCGCGTTCGCGGCGGCCTGTAGAATCGCAGGCAGCTCGTGATCTGTTAGGCCCGGAATCATCGGCGCCGCCATCACGCCCACGGGTACGCCTGCCTTCGCGAGAGCCTCGATCGCGGCGAGCCGCTTCGACGGCGGCGACGCGAGCGGTTCCATCTTGCGCTGAAGCTCGGGATCGAGCGTCGTGACCGAGATCATCACCGAAGCAGCATTGACGCTCGCGAGCTCCGCGAGCACGTCGGCGTCCCGCGTCACGAGGAAACCCTTCGTCACGATGCCGACGGGGTTCTTGAACTCGGCCAGCACCTCGAGGCAGCCGCGCGTGATGCGCAGGCGTCGCTCCGCGGGCTGATACGGATCCGTCACGCCCGAGAGCGCCACGACCTGCGGCTTCCACGCCGGGGACATCAGCTGCTTCCGCAACAACTCGGCGGCGCGCGGCTTCACGAGGATCTTGGTCGAGAAGTCGAGGCCCGCGGAGTAGCCGAGGTATTCGTGCGTGGGGCGCGCGTAGCAGTTGTGAGTGGCGAGGCCGTTCGCGTAGAAGGTTCGCGTAGAGGTCTGGATGTCGACGACGTCGCGAATCGGCCCTGGCTCGATCGCGGCGATCGTCGCGGCGCTTGTTACGGGATCGAGCTCGAAGCAGGCATTGATCTTGCGCTGGATCGCGGGGCGCACGGCAGCGAAGAAGCGCATGCGCTCGCTGACCGTGCCCACGAGCCTGGCCGAGCTCGCGTGGTTCTCGCGGGGTTCGAGCTTGAACTTGAAGCCGAGGCTCGCCGCGTAGCGGATCACTCGCTCGAGAACGGCCTGATCCAGCTGTGATACGCGAAGCGTCCCGCTGTTGTGCCCCTCTGCGTCGAAGAAGCCCGCGAGCCAGCCTCGACGGAAAGACTCGCTGTCGAGCTCCGTGCGAATCACCTTCGACACGATCTCGAGCTTCGAAAGCGAGCGAGTCTCGACCTTGAAGAGCGGCTGTCGCGCGGACTTCCCGCCGTCGAAGGGGCGCAAGAACAGCTCTACGCCGAGGGGGCGCATGAACTCGATGCAGCGTTCGAGAGGCGCGCGATCGATCATTGCGACGCGCCAGTACGCGGCAGGGAAGCCGAGCTTGTCGCTCCGCCAGCCCGGCTCGTAGCGGAAGGTCCCGTCACCGAGCGACAGGCCCGCGACGTAACCGACTCGGTAGTCCGCATCGAGCGCAACGCGGGTTGGATTCATTAGGTGGCGGAGCCGCCTTCCGACCTGAAGCTGGGTCGTTCGCGACCAGCGAAACATCCACCACTGCAGCCAGCGGTGCTCAGCTGTCGTGACGACCTCCGCACGATCAGTCACCACGCGGATCGTCGACTGCCGCGACCACCACACATGCTCCACGACACTATTCCTGAGCTTGCGCGTGTGATGACCGTCGGCTGGGAACTCGTCGAGGCCGACGATCTCGTCGCCCGGCTTCAATTCTCCGATCGGGCTCGATGTCATGTCCGCACGGAGAACGGATGTCTCCGGCTCCAGGCAGTAGCTGCACGCGTGTTGGCAACCCCGATACGGGTTCACGCTGGCGCCGAAGTTCAGGTCGGGGCTGTCGTTGGTGGCGACGATCGTGCGCGATGGATCCACGAGCAGCTCGGTGCGCGGATCCTCGGGCGGGTCGTCGGGGCTCGGCCCGAAGCCGAGCTCGGGCATGTCGGCGACGTGGACGCGCTCGAAGCGGTTGGGCGGGTTGGCGAGGGCGCCGGGCGGGGAGGGCATGAGGCGAATCTACGACGAATCTGTCTAGGCGATCAAGCGCGAAGTCGAAGCCGCGTGCGCGGGGTGGCGCCTAGTCCGCCCACTCCGGCAGGCCACTCGCGCGCAGCGCCTCCAGATCGTGCGAGACCACCACCGTGAAGTCGTCCTCGGCGTCGAGCGCGGCGAGGTAGCGCCGCAGCTGCTCGGTGCGGCGCGTGTCTTCCGGCACGAGCAGGCCGCTGTAGAGGAAGCCCTTGCCGCGATTGGCGAGCAGCGCCTCGCGCGTGTTGGTGATGTCGCCGGACAGGATCCAGACGTGGTTGCCCACGGCGAACGCGAACATCGTCGAGCACGCCGTGTGCCCGCCGAGCGGAATCAGCGCCGTGCCCGGGAACGCGGCGAGCGTGAGCAGGCCCTCGTCTCCCGCGCTCGTCGCTTCGAAGCACGAGCTTTCGACTAGCGCAGCGCCTTCCGCGGTGTTCGGGTCGCGCAGCGTCGCCTGCGGACTCCCCCTGATACACGCGCGCGCCGGGCGCCGGCCCGGCCGCGCACAGCGCCTCGATGCCCTGCGTGTGATCGATGTGCAGATGCGTGAAGCCGAGGCCGCGCACGCGCGCGACCGCGCTGCCGATCTGCTCGGACACCGTGCCGTGCGGCGTCACCTGCCCGCCGCCCGAGAGCGTGCCTAACAACTCGCCGAACTCGACGGCGGCTGCGGCATCCATGCCCGCGTCGACCTCGAACAGCGAGCCATCGGGCCACTCGGCGAGAAACACCGAGTGCGCGATGACGCCGCGCGCGAGCGGCTGCGAGGAGGTGTTGATCCAGCGCAGCGAGCGCGGACCGCCGGGAGCGCTCGTCAGCGAGCGCAGCTCCTCCGCGCTGGGAAGCCGCGGCGCGACCCGGCGGATCTGCAGGTGAGCGGGAACGATGCGCAGAGCGAGCGCGGCGAGTGCGAGCAAGGGCAGGGCGGCGGCGATGCGAAGTGCCCAGCGCATGGCGAGAGCTGCTCCTTACGCCCGCTCGATCCTCGCTCTTACGTGCTTGTGCCACGGCGTGCCCGCGATCCAGTCGCGGTCCTCGCTCGCGGTGAGCTCGTTCGGCGCGACGCCCGTCGTGCGCGAGCCCTCGGCGCCGCCGGGGTAGTGGAGGCCGAGGCCGTTGGGCAGCGTCGCGTGGCCGGGCAGCAGCGTGTCCGTCACCTCCACCTCCGCGACGCCTTCGCCGCGCTTCGTGGTGATGCGCGCGCGGGCGCCGCTCGCGAGGCCGAGGCGCGCGGCGTCCTCGGGGTTCATGCGCAGCGCGCCTGCCGCGTCCTTCGTGCGCCACGCGGGGTCGCGCACGATCGTGTTCGCGGTGCTGGTGCGCCGCTCGCCGGCCGCGAGCACGAACGGGTAGGCGTCGTCGCGCGCGGGCCGCTCGTCGCGCAGCGCGCGCAACTCGCCTAACAGCTCCGGGATCGCGAGGTGCGCCCGGCGGCCGTCGTGCGTGACGCGGCTCCACGAGTCGGCGTGCTCGTCCGCCGTGAACACGACTCCGCTGCGCTCGCGCAGGATCGCGTCGAACAGCGCGAGGCCCTGCTCGATCGGGTTCGCGCCTGCGAAGCCCGCGCGCCGCACCGAGTCCGGGTACTCCTGCGCGCACTGGATCGCGAGCGCCGCGAGCGCCGCGGCGTTCGCGGCGCCGTCCGGCAGCGTGGGCCCGAGCGTCTCGTACATCACCACGGGCGCGACCTGCGCGAACTTCGGGCTCTTCGCGAGCGCTCCGAGCAGCGCGACGGCGTACTGCGCGCGGCCCTGCCTCGCGGCCTCGTGCAGCGGCGCCACGTCCTCGTCTCCGTAACAACCGAGCGCGCGCACGAGGCGGCGGTGAATCTCGGCCTCGACGAGCGTTCCCGGCGCGGGCTCGAACAACGGCGCGCGCAGGTGGAACACGTTCTTCGGGAACTCGAAGTTGAAGAAGGTCGCCTCCCACTTCTCGAGCTGCGACGCCGCGGGCAGCACCCAGTGCGCGAGGCGCGCCGTCTCCGTCATCGCGACGTCGATCACCACGACGCACTCGAGCGCGGCGATCGCCTCGCGCATGCGAGCGCTGTCCGCGAGCGAGTGCGCGGGGTTGCCGCTCTCGACGAGCAGCGCGCGGAAGCGCTGCGGGTGATCCGTGAGGATCTCTTCCGGAATCGCGTTGCAGGGCATGATGCCGCCGATCACGCGCGCGCCCGTCACCGCCGTCTTGCGCTCGCTGCTCTTGCCGATCAGCGCGCCGAAGTGCGTGTGCAGGTTCATCGCGCCGGGCTTCGCGAAGTTGCCCGTCAGCAGCCACGCGAGCTTCTCGAGGTACGAGTTGAGCGTCGAGTGCGGCGCCATCTGCACGCCGAGGTCTTCGAGGATCGACACGCTCGCCGCGCGCCCGATGCGCCGCGCGACTTCGCGCAGCGTGCTCTCCTCGACCCCGGCGCGCGCGCAGTAGTCCGCGATCGGCACCTCGGCGAGCGCGGCCAGCACTTCGTCTGCGCCCACCGTGCGCGCGGCGAGGAATTCGCGGTCGATGAGATCTTCACTCGCGAGGATCGCGAGCAGCGCGGCCAGCAGGAACGCGTCGCAGCCGGGCTTCACCCGCAGGTGGAAGTCGGCGAGCTCCGCGGTCTCGGTGCGGCGCGGATCGATCACGACGAGCGTGCGCTCCGGATCGCGCGCGATTTCCTTCAGCACGATGCGCGCGCGCGGGAAGCCGTGCGACTGCCACGGGTTCTTCCCTAACAACACCGCGACTTCGGCGTGCTCGAAGTCCGGCGTCGAGTGGCAGTTGGGCCGCCCGAACAGCTTGCCGTCCACCCAGAACTCGCCCGTCTTCTCCTGCGCGAGCGCGTTCGACGCGTACACGTAGCCGACCGCTGCGCGCGTCGCGCGCCCGTAGCCGCCGGGTAGGTGGTTGCCCTGGCCGCCGCCGCCGTAGTAGAGGATCGACGCGCCGCCGTGCGTGTCGCGCACGCGCGCGAGGTCGCGCGCCACGCCCGCGATCGCGACATCCCAGCTCACCGCCTCGAACGTGCCGTCCGCGCGCCGGCGCAGCGGCGACGTGAGGCGATCGCGCCCGTTCTGATAGGCGTCGAGCCCGCGCGCCGGCTTCTCGCACGTGTAGCCCTGAGACGCGGGGTGCGCGCGATCGCCGCGCATCTTCACGACGCGGCGGCCGTCGGTCTGCACCTCGAGTCCGCAGTTGAGGCTGCACAGAATGCACGCGGACTTCTGCCAGCGTGATGCATCGGCGTTCGGCATGGAACCTCGCGGGGCGCGTCGCCACGGAACCTACCGCGGACCCGAGAGGCGGCAGGGGGCAGTCGGCCGGGCCGATTAGGCCCCCGCCCGCGCTACTTCGCGCTCTCCAGCCACTTCGCGAGCTGCGGCTTCACGCGTGCGTCGAAGGCGAGCGTCAGGTCGATCTGCTCGGTCGCCTTCCTCACGGCGCGCACCGCAGTCGGCACCGGGTTCTGCTTGAAGAACGCGGCGATGTCCTTTCGCGCGCCCCTCGTGGCGAGGGTCGCGGCGGCCTCGATCGGGCGCGCCACGAGCGCGGGCGGCAGCTTCTTGCGCAGCGCGACGAAGCGACGCTTGAAGAACTCCCAGGTCGCGGGCGCCGCGTTCGGGTTCGCGAGCTGTGCCGCGAGCACGAGGCCCACGTCCTGCGCGCCGATGTCGTCCGTGAGGCACTGCGCGTGCGTGCGCTGCACGAGCTCTTTGCTGCGGAACTCCGCGAGCGCCATCAGCATGCGCCGGCTCTCGAGCGGCGTGGCAGCGTCCTTGCGCGCCGCGACGTAGCGGTCGTAGAGCGCGGCGTCGCCGCACGACGCCGCGATCGTGATCGCGGCCGCCGCGAGCTCGGGCTCGACGCTGCCGCGGTCCGCGAGGTACGCCGCCACGAGCTCGGCAGCCTGCCCGCGCGCGGCGGCGTTCTCGCCGACATCGCCGACGAGCGCGAACAGCACCGCGCGGCGGCGCCGCGTGTCGTCGCTCTCGCGTGCGCTCGCCGCGAGGCCGAGCTGCGCGAGCGCGGGCCCGAACGTGACGGCGATGCGCGCGCGCAGCTTCTGCTCCGCGTCCGCGCCGAGCGTGCGCTTCGCTGCGCGCGCGATGCCCTCGAGCGCGGGCCGCAGCGCGACGAGCACGTCCGCGTCCGGCTCGTCGCCGAGCGAGAGCGCGAAGCCGAGGAAGCTCGCGAGATCGCAGTGGCCCGCGCGCAGCGAAGCCCAGAGGTGCCCGACGAGCCCTTGCCTCTCGACCGAGGTGAGCTCCTTCTTCGCCTGTGCGAGCGCCGAGAGCTCCGCGGCCGTGTGGAGCGGGCGAATGAACGCGGACTCCTCGGCGTTTCCGTACAGGAAGCGCGGCGTCTCGCCTTCGACCTCGAATTCGCCGCGCGAGCGCCCTAACAGCTGGCGCAGGCTGCGCGAGCCGACCGCGGTGCCGGCACGCCCGACCCACGGAATCGGCCAGCGCTTCGTCGCGTCCTTGGCGGGTTTGTCGGCGTTGGGGCGGAAGCGTTCCTGCCGGTAGCGCACGAGCTGCTTGCCGCCGCGCTCGACGCGTTCGAGTCGCAGCAGCGGGAAGCCCGGCTGCTCGATCCACGCGCGCATGATCGGCTCGACGTTCTGCCCGGAGACCTCGGAGAGCGCGTTCCAAAGATCCGCCGCGACCGTGTTCCCCTCCTGGTGCTCGCGGATGTACTTGCGCACCCCCGCGCGGAACACTTCGGCGCCGAGGTAGCGCTCGATCATGCGCACGACCGACGCGCCCTTCTCGTACGTGATCAGGTCGAAGTTCTCGGTCGCCTCGGCGGGGCTGCGCACCTCGACGTAGATCGGATGCGTCGAATCGAGCGCGTCCATGCCGAGCGCGGCGGCGCGGTCGTGCTGGAACGTCGACCACATGCTCCACTCGGGCTTCCACGCGTCGACGATCTGGTACGCCATCCAGGTCGCGAAGGCCTCGTTGAGCCAGAGGTCGTCCCACCAGCGCATCGTGACGAGATCGCCGTACCACATGTGCGCGAGCTCGTGACAGATCACCTCGGCGACGCGCTTCAGCTCGAGCGTCGTCGTGCGCGCGGGGTCGACGAGCAGCAGCGTCTCGCGGAAGAACACGGCGCCCGCGTTCTCCATCGCACCCGCCTCGAACTCCGGGCACGCCACGAGGTCGAGCTTCTCGTACGGGTAGGGCATGTCGAAGTACGTCTCGAGTCGCGCGAGCGTCTCGCGCGCGCACTCGAGCGCGAACGCGGTGAGGTTCTCCTTGCCCGGCACGTGCCAGATGCGGATCTCGGTCTCGCCGCAGTGCACGGGCTCCGAGGCGACGAGCTCGCCCACCGCGAGCGCGAGCAGATACGTCGAGAGCGGCGGCGTCTGCGAGAACACCACCGTCTTCCGTCCGCCCTCGCGGGGCACGATCTTCTCGACGGGGTTGTTACTGAGCACGGTGTTCGCGTGCGCAGTCGTCACCGAGAGCCCGAAGCGCGCCTTCAGCGCGGGCTCGTCGAAGCACGGGAACACGCGGCGCGCCTCGGTCGACTCCATCTGCGTGAAGGCGTACTTGCGCTCGCCCGCGCGCGCGGCGTAGAAGCCGCGCAGATCGGTCGCGAGCTTGCCCTTGAACTCGAGCGCGAGCGTCACCTCGCCCGCGGGCGTTGTCTCCGCGAGCACGATGTCCACCGTCTCGCGATCGGGGCGCATCACCGCGCGCCCGCGAATCACGCGGTCGCCCACTTCGGCCTGCGCGCGCGTGATGGTGATGCCCACCGCGTGCAGCTCGAGCGTTCGCTTCGGCCGCGCGAGATCGAGGTGATGCAGCACCTCGCCCGTGAACGCGGCGCTCTGCGCCGGGTCGACCGCGATGTGCAGGTCGACCTCGACCGGGCGCGTGTCGGCGGGCAGGCGATACGCGCCGCGCTGCCGCTCGCTGCGCACGCGCCGCGCCTCGCGCCGGGCGGCGGGCGTCGCTTGCTTGCGTCCGGGTTGCTTCGCGCCGTCGCCCTTCGCCACATCGGCCTCCGAAAAAGAGGGCGCATCTTACCGGCAGGAATGGGGAATCCGAGAAGCCCGCGAAATCGAGGGACCGGCGCCTGACGCTGGGCCCTCGATCTGCGCGTTTGCGTCCGCCCGCGTGCGAAACCGTTCGCGCGGGGGCGCGTTCTACCTCGTGCACGCCCTGAGGAGTCACGTCATGTCCCGCATGCTCGTCGCTTCGCTCGCGCTGGTTGCCTCGTTCGCCGCCGCTGGCGCCGCCGGCGCGCGCGAGTACCGGTTCTTCCAGGGCAGCGATCGCGTCTACTACGAGACGTTCCACCGCCGCTTCGAGCCGATCTCGGAACCGCACATCCACTTGACGCGCGCGGCGCGCGCGTTCGCGAACGCGAGTCGCTGGTACGCGGCGGAGAATCTCGAGAAGGCCGCGGCCGGGTTCTCGTACTTCGAGGAGCGCGCCGCGGGCGAGGACCGGCGCCAGCTCGATCGCGCGGGCCGCGCGCTCGAGAAGCTCGCGCGTCAGGTGCGGCGCGGCGACGTCGACGGCGTCGAGATCGTCGAGCGCGCCGTCAGCGATGCCCAGCGCGTGCTCGCAGGCGAGCGCGTGATGGAGACGCGCGTTCCGGCGCAGTCCTGACTACTGGCTAGCCGCCCCGCGCGCGCTCGCGACGAGGGCTGCGACCGCGGCGCGCAGCGCGCTCGCTGCGCGCTCGTTCGCGAGGATCGCGCTCGCGTCGACGCGATTACTCGCGAGATGCAGCGTGATCGACGCCTCCGGCACGATGCGCGCCTCCATCGTCGCGAGGATCTCGCGCAGCTGCGGCGTTGCGAAGTGCGAGCGCGATGTGTCGATCAGCGCGAGCGGCTTCCCGCACAGCTCGCCGCTCGACACGATCCAGTCGAGCGCGTCCTTCAGCGCGCCGGGAACGCCGTGCACGTACTCCGGGCTCGACAGCAGCAGGGCGTCGCACTCGCGCAGCGCGTCTCGCCAGCGCGCGACCGCCGGCGGCGGAGTGTCGGCCTCGCGGTCGAGGTCGGGGTTGAAGTGCGGCAGTTCGCCGATTCCGAGGAAGCGCTCGACGCGCGCGCCAGCAGGCGCCAGTTGAGCGGCGGCATCGAGCAGAGCCGCATTCGAGGAAGCCGCGCGCAGACTCCCGCAAGCGGCGAGGACGCGTGTCACAGCGCGAGCCGCGCGATCTCGTCGCGCCGACGGGGCTCGTCGTAACGCAAGAAGAACTCGTCGAGCTGCGGCGGCGCAACGCGGGTGCCCGCGAGCATCGAGTGGACCTGCCCGCGGTGATGGATCTGGTGCGCGAACAAGTGCTCCAGTGCTGCGGGCAACGCCTCTTCGAACACGCCCTCGTCTCCGCGATCGAGGCCGACCGTGCGAGCGAGCGCGGCATCGCCCTGCGCATCGCAGTACGCGATGAGCCGGCGGTCGGACGCGAGCTGCTCGGCGGCGAGCGGCGCGATCTCGCCGTGCTCGCGCTCGCGCAGCGCGGTCCACGTCGCGAGCCCGCGCCCGGTCGCTTCGAGCTCGCCGAGGTAGTACGCGTCGACGCGCAGGATGTGATTCAGCGTGAGCATCAGCGAGGGGAAGAAGCTCACGCGCGGCGCGTGCAGCTCTTCGCGCGTGAGCTGGGCGCACGCGCGCAGCAGGCGATCGTTCGACCACGCGTTGTTACGGGCGCAGGCGCGAAAGTGCGCGGCGAGGGTCATCGCGGTTCTCCGGCACGAGGCGCGATCTTCGCACGCATCCAGCTTGCGCGAAGTACGATGCGCGCATGACGCCGCTGCGCGCTTCCGGCTTCGCCTTCCGCGATCTGCGCGAGGTGCTCGCCAAGGCGAACGAACCGAAGAGCGGCGATCAGCTCGCGGGCATCGCGGCGGCGAGCGCGCAGGAGCGCGTCGCCGCGAAGCGCGCGCTCGCGGAGCTGCCGCTCGTGCGCTTCGTGGAGGAGTCCGTGATCGCGCCGGAGCGCGACGAGCTCACGCGCGCGTTCCTCGCGGAGCAAGACGCCGCGGCGTTCCGCTCGCTCGCGAACGTCAGCGTGGGCGAGCTGCGCGAGAAGCTGCTCGCGGGCGAGCTCGCGAGTGCCGAGGCGCAGGCGAAGCTGCGCCGCGCGCTCCTGCCCGAGCACGCCGCCGCCGTCGCGAAGCTCTGCTCGAACCTCGATCTCGCGCTCGCGGCGAAGCGGCTCCCTGTCGTCGCGAGCGCGCGCACGACGCTCGGCCTCGCGGGTCGCCTCGCTTCGCGCATTCAGCCGAATCACCCCGCCGATGCTGCGGACGGAATCCGTGCGGCGATCCTCGAGGGCCTCGCGTACGGCTCCGGCGACGCGGTGATCGGCGTGAATCCGGTCGAGGATCGCCTCGAGACGGTGGAGCGCATCGCGCGCGCGATCGACGGCGTGATGACGCCGCTCGGCGTTCCGACGCAGAGCTGTGTGCTCGCGCACGTGACGACGCAGATGCGGGCCTTCGAGCGCGGCGCGCCGCTCGATCTCGTGTTCCAGTCGGTCGCTGGCACGCAGAAGGGGAATCGCGCGTTCGGCATCGACCTCGCGCTGCTGGGCGAAGCGACGGCGCTCGTGCGCGAGAAGGGGCGCATGAAGTCGCCGCACGTCTGGTACTTCGAGACGGGGCAGGGCTCCGAGCTCTCGAGCGACGCGCACGAGGGCGTCGATCAGGTCACGCTGGAGGCGCGTTGTTATGGCGTCGCGCGCCGCCATGCGCCGCTGCTCGTGAACACGGTCGTCGGCTTCATCGGCCCCGAGTACCTGTTCGACGCGCGCGAGATCGCGCGCGCGGCGCTCGAAGATCACTTCATGGGCAAGCTGCTCGGCGTCCCGATGGGCGCCGACGTCTGTTACACGAACCACGCCGAGGCCGATCAGAACGACCTCGAGAGCACCGCGATGCTGCTCGCGAGCGCTGGCTGCAACTACTTCATGGGCGTGCCGCTCGGCGACGACTGCATGCTCCACTACCAGAGCACGAGCTATCACGACGTCGCGGCGCTGCGTGAGCTGTTGGGCCTGCGCCCCGCGCCCGAGCTCGAGGCGTGGCTCGAAGCGCGCGGTCTCATGCGCGACGGCAAGCTCACCGCGCGCGCCGGCGATCCGCGGGTGCTCGCGTGAGCGACGAGCTCACGCGCCTCCTGCGCTCGACGCCCGCGCGGCTCGATCTCGGCCGCGCCGGGGAGCGCCCGCGCACCGCGAGCGCGCTCGACTTTCGCGAAGACCACGCGCGCGCGCGCGATGCCGTGCACGGCGCATGGAGCGAGGCGTTTCGCGAGCAGCTCGCAGCGCGCGGCTGCCTGTTCGTGCAATCCGCCGCGCCCGATCACGCGACGTACTTGCGCCGCCCCGATCTCGGGCGCGCGCTTGCCGATGGCGAAGCCGCGCGCATCGCCGCAGCGCGCGTGCCGGGTGCCGTCGCGCAGATCGTCGTGAGCGACGGCCTCTCTGCACGCGCCGCCGAGGCGCAGCTCGCACACGTGTGGCCCACGCTCGTGCGCGGCCTCGAGCGGCTCGGCCCGCTCGCGCGGCCCGTCGCCGTCACGCTCGGCCGCGTCGCGATCGCCGACCGCATCTGCGAAGCGAGCGGTGCGCGGCTCGCGGTGCACCTGATCGGAGAGCGCCCCGGCCTCAAGGCCGCCGAGAGTCTCGGTTGTTACGTGACGCTCGCGCCGAACGCCGCCACGACCGACGCCGATCGCAAGTGCATCAGCAACATCCACGCGCGCGGCCTCGCACCCGACGAAGCCGGCGCCGCGATCGTCGAGGTGTGCGAGAAGATTCTGCGCGCGGGGAGTAGTGGGACGAAGGTGGAGCTGTAGAACCGAGTCAGCGCATCGCGACGAATGCCTCGACGGTCACTCCGATGTCGAGCGTGATCTGGCGCAAGAGCCGTGGCGAGATGTCGCGACCTTGGTGCATCGGCACGGTGGTCGCGCGCCCGTCGGGGTGCCGGAAGCGCCGGTGTGATCCGCGCTGGCGGATTGCCACGAAGCCAAGGCGCTCGAGGATCGCTGCGACCTCGCGAGGTCGCAGCACCGCGGTCGGCGCCATGGCTACGAGACGACGACTTGGTGAGTGCCGACGAACTCCGACTCGAGAACGGGTTCGCCGTCCTCCAGCAGAAGCTCGACGACCTCGCGCAGGTTCTGCGCGAGCTCCTCCATGGTGGCGCCCTGCGAGTGAGCGCCGGGGAATCCCGGGATGTGGCCCACGAAGAGGCCCGTTTCGAGATCCTTCTCGATGACGGCGGTGAACTTTCTCACCTGATGAACTCCGCGGGACCGGGGTTCGGACACGCTACTCCCGACATCCGCAATTGGCGACGGCGTCGAATCACCTCTCCAGCGGCACCTCCGGAGCCACCGCCCACCACATCAGCCCCGACACGAAGTAGAGCGCGGCGACGCTCGCGAGTGGGATGTTCCAGCTGCCGAAGTGCTCGAGGCAGTAGCCGAACACGACCGGGCTCGTGGCGCCGCCGAGGTTGCCGAACATGTTCATCGCGCCGCTGACGACGCCGCCGTGGCGGCCGCCGATCGCGAGGCAGGTCGACCATGCGGACGCGATGCCGAGCGCGGCGAAGCCCGCGGCGGCCGTCAGGAACGCGGTCGCAACGCGTGCGCTCGGGGTCTCGATCGCGCCGAGAATCATCAGCGCGGCGATGGGCAAGCCGACGATCCCCGGCGCGCGCAGGCCGAAGCGGAGCCCGCGGCGGCGCACGAGCGCGTCGGAGACGAGGCCGCCGAAGAAGCAGCCTGCGGCGATCGCGAGCCACGGCAGCGCCGCGAGCCAGCTCGTCTGCGCGAGGCTGAAGCCGCGCGCCTTCTCGAGGTACTGCGGCAGCCACGTCATGAAGAAGTACCAGCCGTAGATCGCGCAGAAGTACATCGCGCAGATCACGATCAGGTTGCGGCTGCGCGCGAAGCGCCCCCACGGCACGCCCGTGTGCGGCTCCTGCGCGGGCGGTCCGATCTCCGCGACCTCGGCTGCGCTGACGTCGCGGTGCTCGCGCGGGTCGTCGCGCATCCACGCGTACCACGCGAGCGCCCACACGCCGCCTAACAAGCCGAACGCGACGAAGGACTCGCGCCAGGTGAAGCGCCCGAGCATCGCGCCCACGATCGGCTGCGCGATCGCGCTGCCGAGCGCGCCCGCCGCGACCGTGAGCCCGAACGCGCTCCCGCGCTCGCGCTCGGGCAGCCAGCGCCGGAACGCGCTCGCGAGGGTCGGCAACACGCCAGCCTCGCCCATCCCGAACAAGAAGCGGATGCCGATCAGCGAGAAGAACCCTCGCGCCGCTGCGGTGGCTGCGGTCCACGCGGACCACCACAGCACGATGCGCGTCATCATGCGGCGCGAGCCGAAGCGATCCGCGAGCCAGCCGCTCGGCACCTCGAACAGCGCGTAGGCGAGCGTGAACGCGCTGAACGCGTAGCCCATCTGCGTGGGAGTCAGCGAGAGATCGCGCTGGATCGCCGAGCTCGACAGCGAGATCGCGACGCGGTCGATGTAGGCGAGCGCCATCGTGCCGAGCGCGAAGGCGAGCATCGTGTAGCGGGTGCGCCAGAAGAGCATGGACGGCGCAGTCTCTCGCGGCGGGAGACGCGTCGCTACGGGTTATTGGGGCTTCGCGGTGTCGCAGCTCCCTCTTCGGAGCGCGCTCACCCGCACGAGGCTCACCGCGCGATCGGCGTCTCGTGCGGCGGGCCAATCAGAGGGGAGCGGCCCCTCGATCGCGGCGAAATCCAGGAGCAGCGGGCCTTCGTTCTCCGCAAGCCACTTTTCGATTTGCCAATCGAACGTGTAGTTGCTCGAACCCATGCCGATCTGCAACCGCGCACCCGTCGAGCAGTCGAGCATCAGCCGGTCCGTGAACTCGCCCCAACGAATCACCTGCGCGGTCCCGCTCGTGCGCAGCGGGGTGACGCAGGCGGCTGCTGCGACGCAGGCGCTCGCGAGCAGCCACGCCCTCACCCGCGCTCCCACACGAGCTGAAACTCGATCTCCTCCTGCTCGTCGCCGCGCTCGTGCTCGATGTTGATCACGGCGTTCGCTGGGATCGCGACGCGCTCGCCGGCGACCTGGATGCGGAAGCGCCCGCCGCTCTCGATCGCGTCGGCGAGGCGCCGCAGCTTCGCGGCGAACTGCTTCGGCGGATAGTTCTTCTCGATGTCGCGCTTTCGCTTCGCTGCCATGGCGGCTCCTACTTCGCTGCTTTCCAGTGATCACTCATCAGCTCGCTCGCCCACGCGGGCTGGCGGACTTCCTCGCGCGGCAAGAACTCGCGCATCACCGGCTTGATGTCCACCACCGGCGTGCCCTCGACCGCGTCGAGCTCGCGCACGAACAACGTGCGGCCTTCGCGGCGCGCGACGCGGCAGATCGTCGAGCCGAGTCGGTTCACGCGGTTCTTCGCGCGCTGCGCGAGGATGCCCGTCACCGGCCAGGCCGTGTTGTTCCGCGGATGCCGCGCGCCGCGCACGATCTTCGCGTCCGGAACGCGATCGAACACGAACAGCACTTCGACATGGGAGAACTGCTCGATGCCGTCGAGCGCGCTCTCCTCCACGGCGTCCGTGAGCACGAGGCGCGACACCGCGCCGCCCCAGTAGTCATCCTCGACGTCACTGCGCGCATCACGTACGAACGCGATCGGCGTGAGCTCGAGCTTCACGTGACCTCCTCGGGTGATGCGCCGACTCTCAGCGATGCGCTCGTTACCGCAATCTTCTCTGCCGGATCAGTGTGAGCGCGGCGCGCGTGATCTGCGTCCGGAACGCGACGGCGATCGCGCTCGCGCACGAGCCTAGAACGAACGCAGCGTCCCAGGTGCTCGCCCGGAACCCACCGACAGCGAGCCCGGTTGAGTAAGCCACTAGCAACGCGAGGAGGGGCGCGGCACCGACGACCCTCAGCCAGAAAGGTCGCTCGATACACGTGAGGATCAGAAACGATCCGATCGCTGCCGCGGCTCCATTGGCCAGATCTTCAGAGGTTCCAGTCGAGAGGGGTGTCGTCCAGCCTCGGACAGCGATCACGATCCATCTTCCGGCGAAGAACCCGACAAGCACCCGCAGCGGAATCCATCGCGCCACCTTCGATGGATCGCCGCCCTCATTCGAGAGCTCCGACTCCGGCGGGCGATAGCGCTCATCCACTACGCGAAGTACTTCGCAAACGCCGCGCGCAGGTCGCGCGGCCCTGCTTCGAGCGGCTCGCCGTGCGCGACGACGATGCGCGCGAAATCCCACGCGCACACGCGTTCGATCCACGCCTGCACGGCGGCGCGGTTGTAGAGCAGGAACCAGTGTGCGGTCTTCGTCGGGCCGAAGCGCCCGAGCGCGCCGTAGCCGCCCCACACCACGCGGTCGATCCAGCGCTCGACGTGGCGCACGTTGAACGAGCTGTCGACGAGCGCGAGCGTGCGCGAGGCGGCGTGGAAGAACGCGACCTCGGCGGTGCCGCGGCCGCCGGCGAGGACGCGATGCGCGAAGGTGCTCGCGAACGGCGTCGCGTCCTCGTCCACGAGCTCGCGGCCCGCAGGCACTGCGTCCCTGACGCGCGCGCGCAGGCCCGGTGCGAGCCACACCTCGGCGCTCGGGAACGCGCGCTGCCACTCGGCGAGGCCGAGGTAGTGGAACGAGTTCGGCGCGACGAGAAAGCGCGCACCGCCGCGCGCCTCGACGAAGGCGCGCAATTCGGCGCCGAGCGGAACGGGCGCCCACGCGAGCACGCCGCCACCCGGCAGGTCGACGAGCAGCGCGCGCGTCCCGAGCCGCGGACCCATGCCGATGCCGAGCATGCGATCCACGGACCACAGCCCCGGCGCGAGCTCGTGCGGCGCGGGCTCGCCGGGCAGCCACGTCGGCGAGCTGAGCGCGACGATGCGTTCGAGAAGGCTCCGCTCACTCGCCACGAGGCTCGAGCCGGTAGATGAAGCGCGTGGGATCGAAGCCCGCGAGCTCGCCGGGTCTTCCGGCCAGCACGGCCGTCGCGAGGTAGATCTTCTCGCCGAAGCGCACGCGCACGCGCGGGTCCTCGCGGATGTGATCGAGCCAGCGGCGCCCTTCCGCGGGGTCGATGTAGAGCGCGCCGTCTTTCACGACGTAGTTGAGCTCTACGGAGTATGGGTCGCTCGGGCGCGTCTCGAGGTCGACGAATTCGTCGGTCGCGAACGACCAGTCCGCGACGGGCTCGGTGACGACTTCGCCTGATAACTCGCCGCCTGGAAAGACGAGGAAGGGTCCGCCGCAGCCGAGCGCAGCGGCGAGAACGAACGAGCATGCGAACGAGCGTCTCATGCTGGCCTCGGGGCGCCGCCAGGAGGTAGCGCGTGCCGCATTCGGCGCGCGGCTACTCGAGAATCCCCGCGACCCGTGCTCTCACGAGCGCCTCGATCGCGTCCACGCGGCGGATGTCTTCGCGCAGCTCCGCGGCGAACGCGCGGCGCTGCTCGTGCAGCGCTTCGTCCGTGCCGTCCACGAGGCCGCGGTGGCGCGCGAGCTTCAGCGCCGTCGCGAACAGCGCGATCGACACGCTCTCCTGCCGCGCAACGCGACCCTGCAGCGCGTACTGCTTGCCGAGCGCGAGGCAGCTCCGCAGGAACGCGCTCTCTTCGATCTTCGCGCCGGGCGCTCGCTCCAGCGCATCGGCCACCACGCGATACGCCTCGAGGAACGGGCGCAAGATGCGGTGCGCGTGAAAGGGGCGAAGGCGCGGCAGCACGCCCGTGATCGCGTCGGCACCCTCTTCGAGCGCGCGCTCCCACTGCAGGGCGTGCATGCCGAGCTCGGCGCGCAGCTCGGCGACGAAGTGCTCGCGGTCGGGGAAAAAGAACTCGAACTTGAGCAGGTCGCGCAGCGCGAGCGCGGCGTTCCAGAACTCGGCGCGGCGATCCCCGACGCCGGGCTCCGCCGCCCGCAACAACGCCAGCTCCGCGATCGCGCCCGTCACGAAGTAGTGGATCACCGTGTTGCGGTAGTAGGCCGCCGCGAGGTGCTGCTCGGGCGCGATGCCGTAGACGACCTCGGGGCCTTCGTCGTAGCGATGCAGCAGCCCGTTCTGCACGAGGTGCTCGAGCACGGGCAAGAGCCCCGCCGCGTCGAGCGCGATCTCCTCGCTCACCGGGAGCGCGCGCGCGTGCACGTAGTCGACCAGGTTGCGCAGCGACTCGCGCAGCTCCTCGGCGGTCAGCGCGCGGTCGCCTCGCCCCAACAAGCTGAGGCACACCAGCGAGATCGGCGTGATCGGCGTCGCGCGGTTGATGCGCACGCACACCTCGAACGCGAGCTTCTGCAGCGCGAGGCTCTGCTCGTTCGGATCGGGCGCCGCGTTCGGGTTCGGCGCGCCGAGCGTCTTCGCGAGCGAGACGTCTTCGCCGAAGCGCACGTGGATGCGGCCGTAGCGCTTGTTCAGCCGGCGCACGATGCGCACGAACCACGCGAAGCTCTCGCGCTCCTTCGCCGCGCCGCGCTGCTCGGCGGCGTAGTCGCTCACGTCCGAGATCTGGTCGTAACAAATCGAGACCGGCACGAGGTGCACGTCCTCGCAGCGCCCCCGCCGATACGCGTCGACGACGTACGCGAGCATTCCGAAGCGGGGCGGCAAGAGCTTCCCGCTTCGCGAGCGCCCGCCCTCGATGTACCACTCGAGCGGGAAGCGCTTCTCGACGAGGTAGTCGACGTAGTGGCGCAGCACCGCCTTGTAGACCTCGTCGTCCTTGAACGTGCGGCGAATGAAGAACACGCCGGCGCGGCGCACGAGCGGGCCGAGCGGAAAGAAGTTCATGTTGATGCCGCCGGCGGTGTGGTTTTGCGGCATGCCGTTCTCGTGCAGCAGCACCTGCAGTGAGCCGTGATCGAGGTTCGACTTGTGCGTCGGCAGGAACACCACGCTGTGGTGCTGCGAGAGCGCGCGAATGCGGTCGAGCTCGCGTGGGTCGTACTGGAGCACGCCGCCGTAGCCGCGCGTGATCATCCAGCGCCAGAGCTGCACCACGAGGTCGATCACGGTGGGCTGATGCGCGGCGGCGATCTCGCGCAGGTCGGCCTCGGCTTCCTTCAGCACGTCGTCCGCGCTGCGTCCGAGGCGCGACGCGAGCAGCGCGATCTCGCCGCGGAACGCCGGGCGCGCGAGGATCTCTTCGCGCACGAAGCGCGGGATCTTGTAGCGCGCGCCGCGCAGGCGGCGCTCGGCGCGCTCGAGCGCGAGATGCGCTTGGCGCACCACGAATTCCGCGAAGCCGAGCGTCGCGCCGGCCTCCGCGGTGGTGTTGCGCCGCCAGCGCTCGCGAAGCTCGTTCGCGCGCGCGGGCTCGCCCGCTACGATGCGTACGCGCTGCTTCGCGAAGCGCAGGACCAAGCGCTCGCGCAGCGCATCCGGGTCGCGCGGGTCGCCGAACCAGAGCAGGTCCGACCAGCGCGCCGCGCGCACGCCCTTGCGCGTGGGCGCGAGCCAAACGACGCGCAGCGGCGCGAACAGCGCGTCGTCGCCCGCGGCGAGCGCGGCTTCGAGGTCGAGCCCGAGCTCGCCGCGCGCGCGCCGCGAAGCCGGAATCGCGAGCGCATCGGCCTGCGCGCGCTCGGGCTTCGCGCGCGCGATCCAGTCGCGCAGCAGCCGCTCCTCGCGCGCACTCGCGGCGTCGAGCAGAAACACCACGCGCCCGAACGCCGCGGGCCAGCTCGGCTCGTGGGGCGCGTTCTCCGCGAGCGCGGAGGCATCCGCCTGCGGCGCATCCGCGCTCTTCAGCGGAAGCGAGCCTTGCCGCGGATCGCTCATTCGGGCGCCTGCGCGTTGAACGCGACCGCGAGCTCCGCGAGCGCGCGCACGCCCGTTGCGAGCGCGCTTTCGTCCACGAGGAAGCGAGGTGAGTGATTCGGCGCCGCCTGTTCGGGCGCGAGCTTGGGATCGCGCGTGCCGAGGAACAGGAACACGCCGCCGACTTCGTTCGCGAAGAACGAGAAGTCCTCCGCGCCGGTCACGGGCTTTCCAGCGTGAATCTTCGCGGCGCCGAGCGCGCCCTCGAGCACGCCGCGCGCCCACGCGCTGCGCGCCTCGTGGTTGAACGTGACGGGGTAGCCGCGTTCGATCTCCACTTCGGCGGTGGCGCCGCTCGCCTCGGCGGTCTTCGTCGCCACCCGCGCGATCTTCGCGTGCAGCGCATCGCGCGCGGCTTCGTCGAAGCTGCGAATCGTGCCGATCATCTCCGTGGTCTCGGGGATGATGTTGTTACGGACGCCGCCGTGGATCGCGCCCACGGTGACGACGCTCGGCGTCATCACGTCGATTTCGCGCGCGGGCAGCGCCTCGATCGCGAGCACGATGCGCGCGGCGATCGGGATCGGATCGATGCCCGCGGCCGGCATCGCGCCGTGCGTCTGCCGCCCCTTCACCACGATGCGGAAGCGGTCCGACGCCGCCATCGCCGGGCCGGGCACGAGGTTGATCTCGCCCGCCACGTTCCACGGGCCGACGTGGAGGCCGAACACGGCCTCGGGCTCCGGGTTCGCGAGCGCGCCGTCCGCGAGCATCGCCTGCGCGCCGCCGGGCTGGCCGGGCGCGCCGCCTTCCTCCGCGGGCTGGAACAGGAACACGACCGTTCCCGCGAGCTCGCTCTGCATGCCCGCGAGCACCTCGGCCACACCCAACAAGATCGCGGTGTGCGCGTCGTGGCCGCACGCGTGCATCACGCCCACTTCCTGGCCGTTGTAGGTGGCGCGCACCTTCGACGCGAAGGGCAGTCCCGTCTCCTCCGTTACGGGCAGCGCGTCCATGTCCGCCCGCAGCGCAACGGTGCGCCCCGGCATTGCGCCGCGCAGGACGCCCACCACGCCGGTCTGGCCCACGCCCTCGCGCACTTCGAGGCCGAGCTTCCTCAGCCGCTTCGCGACGATGCCCGCCGTGCGCTTCTCCTGGAAGCCGAGCTCCGGGTTCGCGTGAAAGTCGCGGCGCAGCTCGATCACGCGCGCCTCGACCGCGGCGACGCGCCCGGCGAGGTCCTGGGCGACCGCGGGGGAAGTCATTAGGGCGAGCGCGGAGCAGAACGCGAGCGTGCGAAACATCGAGACCTCGTGCGGGGGTTCGATTCTATCGCCGCGCAGCCAGCAGTTTTCGCGCAAGTGCGCGGGCGGGCGCGGCATTCTTGTCGCGTGGCGCGCATCCGGCGCGTCGTAGACTCGTGACTCTGCCTGGAGGACTGCGCGCGCGATGCCCTCGAACCCGCGCCTTTCGCCCGAGAATCTCCTCGTGCTCGCGGCCGGGCTCGCGTGGTTCGCGCTGGGGCGGGGCGGCTGGCTCGGCTTCGCGCTCGCGATCGTGCCCGGAGCGCTGCTCGTCGCGAGCGGCGTCGCCACGCTGTTGGGGCACGGCGAGGGCCGACTGCGCGACATGGCGGCGCTCGGCGGCGGAGCGGGCGCGCTGATCGCGGTGTTCTTCTCGCCACTGTGGGGCGTCGCGGGCGCGCTGACGTTGCTCGCGCTCTCGGGCGGGGCGTTCGTGGCGGCGGGTGCGCTCACCGCACGCGACGCCGAGCGCGTCGAGGGCACGCCGCACTTCGAGCGAACGGCGAGGCTCCACACCGAGATCGCGACCGACCAGGCGATCCGCGGCGCGATGCTCTCGCTGGTCCCGTTCGCGCCCGCGAGCGAACGAACGCGCCTCGCCCGCGAGTTCGACGAAGCGAGCAAGCTGTGGAGCGAGCGCGGCTGGGACTCAGCGCCCGCGACCTATCACGTGGCGCCGCCGCCCGCGGAGCGCGTCGCGAGTCGGGCGCGGCGCACGCTCGGGGCGGCGTTCGAGGAGCTTCGCTTCGAGAGCGGCTACGCGCCGCACGCGGACGAGCCCGGGCGCGAGCGCTACCTTGGCTACGAGCCGAATCGGCTCGCCTTTGCCTGGTTGTTACGGGCGAGCGACTCCAGCCGGCCGTGGCTGATCTGCCTTCACGGCTACCAGATGGGCACGCCCGCGATCGACCTGCAGGTGTTCCGCGCCCAGCAGTGGCGCGAGCGCGGCTTCAACGTCGTGCTGCCCGTGCTGCCGTTTCACGGCCCGCGCCGGCTCGGCGCGATCTCCGGCATCGGCATGTTCGGCGCGGACTTCCTCGACAGCGCGCACGCGCTCGCGCAAGCGATGTGGGACGTGCGCCGCTTGATCGGCTGGATTCGCGCGCAGGGCGGCAGCGAGATCACTTGTTACGGCCTCTCGCTCGGCGGCTACTCCGCGGCGCTGCTGGCAAGCCTCGCGCCCGAGCTGCACGCCGTCGTCGCCGGCATTCCCGCCGCCGACTTCGTGCGCCTCGTCTTCACGCACGCTCCCGCGGCCGAGCGCGAGCGCATCCTGCGCGCGGGCGTCACGCGCGAGCTCGCCACGAAGGTGATGCGCCCCGTCTCGCCGCTCGCGCTCGCGCCGCTCGTCCCGCACGAGCGCCGCTTCGTGTTCGGCGCGCCCGACGATCAATTCGTGCCGGCCGACCAAGTGCGCGACCTGCTCTCACACTGGGAGAAGCCGCGTCACGTGTGGTTCCCCGGCGCCCACGTCACGTTCCGCGTGCACGCACAGGTGCAGGCGCTCGTGGCGGAGGCATTGGTTTCCGGAGGACCGAGAGCATGACTCCTCGAATTGCCGGCGTATTCCTCGCGGCGCTGCTTGCGACGAGTGCCTTTGCACAGGCGCCCGCCGCCACGGCGCGCTCCGTCTCCTGGCTCGCGGGCTGCTGGGCTCATCGGGGAGGGGAGGCCGGCTCGGGCGAGACCTGGATGCCGCCCGCAGGCGGCGCGCTGCTCAGCGTCGCCCGGCGCATCGAGAGCGGGAAGCTCGCCTCGTGGGAGTTCCAGCGCATCGTCGAGCGAGGCGGCAGCCTCGTGTTCATCGCGCTGCCGTCGGGTCAGAGCGAGGGGCGCTTTCCGCTGAAGTCCCTAACAGCTCACGAAGTCGTGTTCGAGCGCCCCGAGGACGACTTCCCGAAGCGCGTGATCTATCGCCTCGCGCAGAACGGCAACATCGCCGCGCGCATCGAGAGCTCGGATGGGAAGGAAGCGATCGATTTTCCGATGAAGCGGACGCACTGCGAGAAGGCGCGGAAGCGCTGACCGCGCGCGGTTCTACCGAAGCACGAGCTCGACGGGATCGCAGTCGAGGCCCGCCGCGACCAGCACGAGGGTCGCGTAGTCGACCGCCTCGTTCTCTTCCTCGACGTGCTGCAGCAGGTTCAAGTTGAATGGCAGGCGCATGCCCGTCGCGCGCTCTTGGGCGTCGCCGATCGCTCGCACGAGGTCGCGCTGCGACCAGCCGCGTTCGCGCCGTCGTCGGCGAATGCCGACGCCGTCGGGCACGACGCGCGCGTGATCCGCGAAGCGCGTCACGCGCCGGCTCGCACGCGCGGGCGCTCGATCCACTCGAGGCACGCGCCGTCGGGGTCGGGGAAGAAGCCGGCGTGAAGGCCCTCGATCGGGATGTCGGGACCCATGTCGAGCCAGACCGAGCCCGAGTGCGCGAGCCCCAACGAATCGAGCTGCGCGCATGCGCGCGCAGCGTCGTCGACGAGCAACGCCATGCGATAGAGGCCGAGCGCGTTCGCGCTGCGCGCGGCGCCGCGCGCGGGCAGCGGCTGCTGCCACTCCACGATGCGAATCGCGAACGTCGGCGTCGCGGCGAACGTCGCCTCGCGCCAGCGGACTTCGCCCGCGAGGCCGAACGCGACGCCCTCCGCGCGGCAGGTCGCGGGCGCGCTCGCGCGCAGGCCGAGCAGGCGCTCGTACCACGGCACGGCGCGCGCGAGGCTGGCGACGTTGATCGCGACGCCCGCGAAGCGCGGCGTCGCCGCGCCGGTCGCGTCGTCGGCGATCTCGAGCAGCGCGCCGTCGGGGTCGCGCGCGACGAAGCCGAAGCGCGCGCCGCCGAGGAGCGCGGGCGCCGCGAGCGCGTGCGCGTCGCCGAGCCGCGCGTGCAGCGCGCTCGCGCTGCGCGCGCCCAACACGAGGCGCGAGAGGCCGAGCTCGTTCGCGAGCGCGGGCCGGCCCACGGGCGGCGGCTGCTTCCACTCGAGCAGGTCGATGCCTTGCGCCGCCTGGCCGCGGTCGTCGTGGATGATCCATGCATCCCACTGCACGCGGCCCGCGAGCCCGAAGCCCGCGCCGTCCTGCGGCACCGGGTTCGTGTGCGAGAGCGGCATGAGGCCGAGCGCGTCGCGATAGAAAGCGAGCGAGCGCGCGAGGGCGGAGCAGTTCACGTTCACGTGCACGACGGAGACGAAGTCGAGCGCCATCTCGCGTGGCTAGCACACGCGCTGCGCAGCTCTGCGAAGCGCGCGAAGGTGCGCACATGCGAGCGAACCTCGAGCTGAAGGCGCACTGCGCGGACCTCGATGCCGCGCGCGAGCGCGCGCGCGAGGTGGCGACCGAGTGGCTCGGCGTCGACGAGCAAGTCGACACGTACTTCGCGACGCGCGCAGGCCGGCTCAAGCTGCGCGAGTCGAGCCGCTCCGGCGCGCAGCTGCTCCCGTACCTGCGCGCAGACGAGCCCGGCGCGAAGCGCAGCGATTATCAGGTGATCGCGGTCGAGGACGGACCCGGTCTCGTGCGCCAGCTCGCCGCGATGCTGGGCATCCACCGCGTGGTGCGGAAGCGCCGCGAGATCGCGCTCTACGAGAACGTGCGCATCCACCTCGACCGCGTCGAAGGCCTCGGCTCGTTCATCGAGCTCGAGGCGGTGTGGGATGGCGCGGAGAGCGGGCTCGCGGAGCAGCAGCGCAAGCTCGCCTTCCTGCGCGAGAAGCTCGGCGTGCGCGACGCAGACCTGATCGCGGGCAGCTACGAGACGTTGTTAGGGCGGCGCGAACCCTGAAGCTCGCCGAGCGAGCGCACACACGAGCGCGCCCCGCAGCACGGTCTGCACCCGAAACGCGGCGGGGCCGAGGGCCGGGGCGAACTGCGCAGTAGCCCGCAACGGCCACGAACCTCCGGGCCACGCGGATGCCGCGCACCGCATCTGGCGCACCGCCCCGCATCGCCGCTGCGGCGTCGGGCGCGTGCGCCGCGCCGGACGCGTAGCTCCCTAACACCGCGGGGCCCAGCGCGAGCCGAGCCCAAAGCAAGCGCCGGCGTGCGGGTGCTTGCACAGGGCACAGAAGGCGAACGAAGCTGGGCGCCTCGCACGCCGAGTTGCGCAGCCCACGGACCCGCACTTCGAGGCGAGACCTCGAGAAGTCTCGCCACCACGCTGCGCTTCGAGGCGACTCTATTCCTGGAGGACTCCGCGATGGGTACGTTCGACGCGCTGCGGCAGGCGGAACGACGCCGCAACGAGCGGCGCGCGCTCGAAGCCACGGCCGCGCCGCGTCGTTTTCGCGTCGTGACGATCGCGAATCCGAAGGGCGGCGTCGGCAAGACCACGCTCACCGCGAACCTCGCCGTGTACCTGCGCGCGCTCCGCGAGGACCTGCCCGTGATCGTGCTCGGCCTCGACGGCCAGGACGGGCTCGATCGCACACTCGCGCCGAGCCATGCAGCGCCAGCGCCTGACTTGCTGGACGCGCTGGCTTCGGGCGACCTCTCGCGCGCCGCGTGCTTGGGCGAGTTCGGGATCGAGTTCGTGCCGAGCCCGCCTTCGCGCGAAGCGCTGAGCGAATCGCTTCGAGACGCGGGCGGTCTCGGCCGTCGGCTTGCCTCGCGCGACGCGGAAGGCGTGGTCCTGATCGACACCGGCAGCGAGCTGGGCGCCCCGGTGCGCGCCGCACTCGCGCAAAGCGATCTCGTGATCCTCCCCGTTCGCGATCTCGAGTCTCTCGCGCAGGCAGAGCGCCTACTCGCGCTCGGCGTCGACCGCGGACGATTTCGTTTCGCGCTCAGTGGCCTCGACCTGCGCGTCAAGTTCGCAGACGAGACGCGCCCCGACGTGCTCGCGCTGCTGCTCTACGAGCTGCGCGTGCGCGGGCTCGCGCACTTCGCGACACCGATCTCGCGCAGTCCTGCGGTCGAGGCGCTCGGGACGACGCCGGATGGGCGGCGCCGAACCGTGCTGCACGGCGCGCCGACATCGGTCGTGCACCGCCAGCTGCATGCGCTCGCGCAAGAAGTGCTCGAGGCGCTGGATGCACTTCCCGCCGCGCCGACCGCGCCCGTCGCGGAGCCGGTCGCCGTGCTTCCGCAAGCTCGCGGTGTGCTGCAGTGGCTGCGATCACCGTCGCGTGTGACCGCGACGTAGCGACATTCGAGCACGCTGCGCCCCACCCTCGCGAGATTCAGCTTCCCGTCGCGACTTCGCGCTGCTCCTCGCGCCAGCGCTTCATCGAGCCGTCGAGCAGCCGCACGTTCGCGAAGCCCGCAGCGCGCAGAATCTCGGCGGCCTTGCTCGCGCGCCCGCCGACTTCGCAGTACGCGACGACGCCTCGCTCCTTGTACGCCGCGAGCTCCGCCGCGCGCGCTTCGAGCTCCTGCACCGGCACCAGCGTCGCGCCAGGCACGTGCCCCGCCGCGAACTCCTCGGGAGTCCGCACGTCGAGCAGCAGCGGCGCCTCCTCGCGCGCGAGCACTGCGGCGAGCTCCGCAGGCTGCACCGGTGCCGAGTCGTGCGACGACTCGGCACACGCTGCGAAAGCGATCAGCACGAACGCGAGCGAGCAGAAGCGTGCGGCGGTGGACATGTGCGCACACTACCGCGCAGCGGCCCGACGAGTTGCGCAAGAACGACCCCAACTCCGAGTGATGCGACGCGTCTGCGCGGGATACCGTGCGCGCATGCCGAGTCTCTTCACGCGCATCATTCGGGGCGAGCTGCCGGGCCGGTTCGTCTGGCGCGACGCGCAGTGCGTCGCGTTTCTCACCATCGCGCCGCTGCGGCAAGGGCACACGCTGGTCGTGCCCATTCGCGAGGTCGATCACTGGCTCGATCTCGCGCCCGAGGAGGCGGCGCACCTCACCGTGGTGGCGCAGAAGATCGGGCGCGCAATGCAGAGTGCGTTCTCGCCCGTGAAGGTTGGGCTGATGATCGCGGGCCTCGAGGTGCCGCACGTCCATCTGCACCTCGTGCCGATTCACGAGCTGCGCGACCTCGACTTCGCGCGCGCCGAGAAGAACCCCGCGCCCGCCGCGATGGATGAAGCCGCCGCGAAGCTGCGCGCCGCGCTGCGTGCTGCGGGGCACGCGGAAGTCTCGGCGTGACGCGCGCGCTGCTCGCGCTGTGCGCGGCGCTCGCGCTAGCCGAGGCTGCGCCCGCGAAGCCGACCGTGATTCTCGTCTCGATGGATGGCGTGCGGCACGACTACCTCGCGCGGGGCGAGCTGCCCACGTTCGCGCGCATCGCGAGGGACGGAGCGCGCGCGGAGTCCCTCACACCTGTGTTCCCGAGCATCACGTTCCCCGCGCACACGACGCTCTCGACCGGAGCGCATCCCGACGTTCACGGCATCGTGAACAACACGTTCACGCCGCCCGGCGGCGAGACGCTCGCCTACGGCACGACCGGCGTCGCGCTCGAGGCGGAGCCGCTCTGGGCAGCGGCGGAACGGCAAGGCGTGAAAGCGGCGACGTTCTTCTGGCCGATCTCGGAGACCGCGTGGCGCGGCGTCGCCCCGAGCTACTCACGCGCGCCGTTCGACTCCGAGCTGCCCGAGAGCGCGAAGGTCGAGCAGATTCTCGCGTGGCTCGATCTGCCGGAGGCGCAGCGGCCCGGCCTCGTGATGACGTGGTGGCACGGCGCCGACGGCGCGGGTCACGAGAACGGGCCGGACGCCGAAGCCACGCGTGCGGCGCTGCGCGATCAGGATGCCGAGCTTGGGCGCCTCATCGCGGGCATCGACGCGAGAAAGCGCTGGCACGAAGTCACGCTGCTCGTCGTGAGCGATCACGGCATGCTCGCGCCCGAGGACGTGCTCGACGCGAACGATCTGCTCGCGGAAGCCGGCGTCGCGGGCCGCGCGATCAACGCGAGTGCGCTCGCGCTCGTGACGCTCAGCGAGCCGCGCGAGGCGGATGCCGCCGCGAAGCAGCTCGCGGCCGCCGACCCGCGTGTGCGCGCCTACCCGCGCGCGCAGCTTCCCCGCGCGCTGCGCTTCGCGCACCCGAACGCGGGCGACGTGGTGCTGCTCGTCGATCCGCCGCTCGCGTTCATGGACTCCTACACGCGGCTCGACTGGTGGCGGCGCATCTCCTCGCTGTGGGGAGGCGAGGTCGGCGTGCACGGCTACGACGCGGAGAAGAGCCCCGCGATGCGCGCGATCTTCTGCGCGCTCGGCCGCGGCATCGCGCCCGGCGCGAAGCTCGCCCGCGTGCGCGCGCTCGACGTCGCCGCCACCGTCGCGCACCTGCTCGGGATCGCGCCGCCCGCGCAGAACGAAGGGCGCGTGATCGCGGGGATCGGAGGCCCGTAGCCATCGGTGCCAGGCACGGATGGCTACGCCCGCGGGCGGCCTTTCGTGCCTGGCACGGATGGCCAACTACGGCTTCGGCATCACGTCCGCGCTGATGCCGTGGCGCTTGCCCGCGGTGTAGCCGCCGTCGACGGTGAGCGCGGCGCCGTTCACGAACGAGGCGTCGTCGCTGCACAGGAAGAGCGCGGCGGCGGCGATCTCCTCGGGCTCGCCGAGGCGCCCGAGCGGGTGTGCGGAGACCACGCGGTCGGCGACTTCCTTCATCGTGGGGTCCCCGAGCGCCGCGGTCATCGGCGTGCGGATGAAGCCGGGGCAAATCGCGTTGGTGCGGATGCGGTGCGGGCCGTAGTCGATCGCGAGGTTGCGCGTGAGCAGCACCACGCCGCCCTTCGACGCGTTGTACGGCGCCGTCGACTCGCCGCCTTCGAGCCCGTACACGCTCGCGAGGTTCACGATCGAGCCCGGCCGCTTGCGCTTAAGCATCGCTGCGAGCGCGTGCTTCGCGACGAGGAACGTGCCGGTGAGGTTGATGTCGACCACGCGCTTCCACTCTGCGAGGTCGAGCTCGTGCGCGAGCGTGCCGCCGGCGACGCCCGCGGCGTTGATCACGCAGTCGATGCCGCCGAGCGCCGCGTCGATCGCCGCGATCGCGCGCTTCACCTGCTCCTCGTCGCGCACGTCGGCGCTCTCGAACGCGTCGAGCGGCAGCGCGTTCGCGGGCCGCGACAGGTCGAGCCCCGCCACGCGCGCGCCCTCGGCCGCGAAGCGCTTCACGCACGCGCTGCCGATGCCGGACGCTGCGCCCGTAACAAGTGCGCGTTTTCCTGCGAGACGTCCCGACATCGTGGCTCCTTCGTGTGCGAGGGCGCGCACGTTATCGCGGTGTCGGAACCCGCCGGCGTAGAGTTCGCCGGATCGACCGAGGGCAAGCCATGGCGACCCAAGTTCACGGCACGTGTGATCCGCAGTTCGACGCGGTGCGCGAAGTCTTTGCGCGCAGCTTCGAGCGCGCGGACGGGAAGAACGAAGTCGGCGCGTCGGTGGCGCTCTGGCGCGAGGGGAGGCTGGTGGTCGACTTGTGGGGCGGCTTCGCGGACGCGGCGAAGACGCGCCCGTGGGCGCGCGACACGATCGCGAACGTCTACTCCACCACGAAAGGCGTGACGGCGCTGTGCGCGCTGCGCCTCGCGGAGACGGGCGCGCTCGATCTCGACGCGCCGGTCGCGCGCTACTGGCCCGAGTTCGCGGCGAGCGGGAAGGGCGCGATTCCCGTGCGCTGGTTGCTCACGCATCAAGCCGGCCTCGCCGCGGTGCGCGAGAAGCTGCCCGACGAAGCGCTCTTCGATTGGCGCGCGACCTGCGACGCGCTCGCGGCGCAGGCGCCATGGTGGGAGCCGGGCACGAGGCACGGCTACCACGCGATGACGTTCGGGCACCTCGTCGGCGAAGTGATCCGCCGCGTCGACGGCCGCACCGTCGGCAACTATTTCCGCGAAGAGCTCGCGCAGCCGTTGGGACTCGATTTCCAGATCGGCGTGCACGAGGCGGACCTCGGACGCTGCGCGGAGATGGTTCCGACGCCCGTCGCGCCCGGCGAGAAGGACGCGCTCGCGACGTTCGCGACCGAAGGCGGCGGCGCGTCGGTGACGGCGCACGCGTTCAACAACCCGCGCCAGCGCCGCGGGGTCGTGAACACGGCCGAGTGGCGGCGCGCGGAGCTGCCCGCCGGAAACGGACATGGCACGGCGCGCTCGCTCGCGAAGCTCTACGGGATTCTCGTGAACGGCGGCGCCCACGAGGGCGTGCACGTGCTCTCACCGGCGTGGGTCGCGCGCGCGCGCACGGAGCAGGTGTTCGGCAAGGACGCGGTGCTGATGGGGATGCCGACGCGCTTCGGCCTCGGCTTCATGCTGCGCCACGACATGCTGCCGCTCGGACCTAACAAGAGCTCGTTCGGCCACCCCGGCGCGGGCGGCTCGATCGCGTTCGCGGACCCCGACGCGCAGATCGGCTTCGGCTACGTGATGAACCAGATGCAGGCTGGAGTCGCCGGCGACCCGCGCGGGTACCGATTGATCAAGGCTGCCTACGAAGGGCTCGCGGCCTAATCGTCCGGCCGCCAGTCCTCGCTGCGGATCTCGCGCCCCGTCATCGCGTCCATCACGCGCGCGACGCCGAGGCAGTCGCCGACGTAGCGCTCGAAGGTGTCGCGATCCTCGGGCGCGAGCGCGAACCAGACGGCGCGCACGTAGACGGCGCGCTCGTCGAGTCGCCACGCGGCGACGAGGTCGCCGAGCGCGTCTTGGCGCATCGAGCTGCACAGCGCCTCGCTCGTGCTCGCGCTCGGGCGCAGCGCTTCGCGCAGCGGCGCGAGGCGCTCGCTCATGCGCTCGGGAGCGCCGATGTCTGGCGTGCTCGCGTCGGCGGGCAGCCAGCCCGTGAGTCCGTCCGAGGTGCGCGCGAGCTTCCAGCCGCGCTCGATGCGGTCGACCGCGAGGCGCGCGCCGCTGGGCTGCTCACCCACGCTCGCGGCATTCGCGCTCGGCGCTTCGCGCAGCGCGACGTGCGCGGCGAGCATGCGCTCCCAGCGCAGCTTCGGCGGCGCGATCAGGAGCGGCGGTTCTTCTGCCGCTGCGTCGCTTGTTAGGGGGTCGGGCGCGTTCGCCGCGACATCGGGCGCGCCGCCCTCGTCCCCGGGCTCGGCGAAGTCGGCGTCGCGGTCGTGCGCGAGCGCGCGCACGTCCCGGAAGGTGCAGCCGCACTCGCGGTGCTTCGGGTCGGCGGCGACGCGCACGGTGAGCTCCTGCGTCTCCCGCGCGCGCAGGCGGAGCGAGCTCGTGACGGGAGCCAGGAAGAACGGCGCGCCGTCTTCGCCGTAGGCGCCGCACTGAAGCGGCGGCAGCTCGAGCGCGCTGCCGCGCGCGCGCAGCTTCACGTGCGCTTCGAGCAGTGCGTCGCTGCCGCCGATCGGGCGACAGCGCTTCACCTTCAGCTCGACGCGGTCGCGAAGCTCCCGCGGAAGCTCCGGCGTGCGAGCGAAACTCGCACTCGCGCACAGTGCAGCGAACGCCATCGCGAACCAGCCGAGCCGCACGTCGATCTCCCGAGCTCGCGGCTTGTGACGTTACGCTGCGCCGGAATGTTCTCCTCGCCCACGCTGCGCGCGAGTTGCCTACGCCTGCTCCTCTCGGGAGAGCTCGAAGCGAAGCTCGCGCCGCTGGAGGGCGCGTGGCAGCCCGGCGGGGCGCCGGTTCGCTGCGCGAGGCCGGCGCGCGGCGTCTCCCTAAGGATGGGCGCGGGCGCTGCGCCGCTGCCGCGCCCGGAGCAGCTCGGCGCTGCGCCGGCCCGCGCGGCAGCGCTCGCGCGCTTCGCGCACCACGAGATTCAGGCGGCGGAGCTGTTCGCCGCGGCGCTGCTGCGCTGGCCCGAGCTGCCGGCGCCCCTCGCTCGCGCGCTCGCCGGCGTGCTCGCGGACGAGCAGCGCCACGCGCGCGTCTATCTGGCGCGGCTCGAGGGCCTCGGCGCGCGCTTCGAGGATTTCGCGCCGCACAGCGATTACTTCTGGAAGCACGAAGCGGCGCTGCTCGGCGGCGAGCCGGCGGCGTTCTTCGCCGCGCTGGGTCTCACACTCGAGCAGGCGAACCTCGACTTCGCGGGCATCTACCGCGACGCGTTTCTCGCTGCGGGCGATGCCGAGAGCGCGGCCGTGTGTGCGCAGGTTCACGCAGACGAGATTCGCCACGTCGCGCTGGCGGCGCGCGCGCTGCGCGAGCTGGGCGTTCCCGGCGCGGGCGACACGCAGCGCTTCGAGCGCGCCGTGCCGTTTCCGTTCTCGGCGGCGCGCGCGAAGGGGCGGCGCTTCGATGCGGACGCGCGGCGCGACGCGGGCCTCGACGCGAAGTTCATCGCCCACGTGCGCCACGCGCGCTCGCCGCAAGAAGCGCCGCGTGCGCGCGCGGGCCTGACGTTGCTCGCGAACATCGGAGCCGAGGAGGGCGCGGGCGCAGAGCGTGCGCGCGGCGCGCCGCAGCCGCGCGCGCTCGCGGCGCTGTGGCGCGCGCTCTGGGACGAGCCGCTCGCGTTCGCGTGGCTGCCGCGCGCAGGCGTCGCGGCGTGGTGGAACGACGAAGCGGCGGGGCACGCGGCGCGCGATGCGAACGCGGCGCTCTTCGGCGTCGCTCCCGGGATCGTTCGCGCGGCGCACGACAAAGCGTTCGCGTGGCGCGCAGCGTGCGAGGCGAAGCTCGTTCCGCCGCTGCTGCGCGAAGTGATTACGGTGCTCGAGCCCGAGCAACTGAGCGCGCCCGGCGCAGCGCGCGAGATCGAGGCGCGCATCGCGGCGTGGCCGGCGTGGGCGCGGCGCAGCTTCGTGCTGAAGCCGCGGCTCGGCACGAGCGGGCGCGGCCGCGCGGTCGGCGGCGAAGGGCGCGAGCCGCGCTGGCACGGCGCGCTCGCGCGGCTCGCAGAGCGCGGCGGCGCAATGCTCGAGCCGTGGCTCGAGCGCACCTGGGACGCCTCGACGCAGCTCTTCATCGCGCCGAGCGGCGAGGTCGAGCTGTTAGGGACGCTCGCGCAGATCGTGACGCCGGCGGGGATCGCGCTCGGGCATCGCGGCGTGATCGATGCACGTGGCGAGATCAGCTCCGGGCTCGCCGCCGACGCCGAGCTGCGAGCTGCGGCGCTGCGCATCGCAGAGGCAGCCGCGCGCGCGGGCTACCGAGGGCCGTGTGGCGTCGACGCATTCGCCTTTCGCGATCCCGAGGGCGGCGACGAGACGCTGCGCGCGGTGGTCGAGCTCAACGCGCGCTTCACGCTCGGCACCGTCGCGCTCGGGCACGTCCGGCGCGCCCTACGAGATCGCGCGGACTTCGCGAGGGAGCTGCCGGCGCGCTTCGCGTTCGCGCTCGACGGTGCGCAGCTGCCCGCGCGCGCGGGGGCCGTTCGCATCTCGCTCGGCCCGCGCGCGGCCCTCGAGCTGGAGCCCGTGCGCGCTTCGTGACCTGTTCGTGACCGCGCGCCACGACGCCCCACGTCGGTGTCACTTCAGCGTGGAACGAGAATTGGGGTTCTTCATGCTGCGCGCGTTCGGAATCGTCTCGCTCACCTATCTGCTCGCGGCTCCCGCATCCGCATCGACGGTCACGCTCTTCAGCGACGACTTCGAGAGCCCGGCCTACACGCTCGGCACCGTTTCCACCAACCAGCACGATCCGTCGACTTGGCAAGGCGGCTGGAATGGCGTGTTCGCGAGCGCGACGATCTCGGACGATTTCGCTCACACCGGCACGCAGTCGATGCGAACGAATGGCTCGCTTTCGGGCGCGGTGAAGGCCATCCCGAACGCCGGCTCCGGCTTCGAGCTGAACAACGCGCAGGACTGGTGGGTGCAGGCCTGGGTGCGCGTGAACTCCGGCAGCAGCGGGGCGCAGATCGCGCTGGCGAACGGGCTCGGTGGTTGCCCGCTTTTCAGATCAGCGGATCCGGCGTGCCCTACCCGAACACGTGCACTCAGCACCTCCCGGGTCTCGCTTCGCTCGGATCGGCGGCGTTCGACCAGTGGTTGCTCGTCGAGTTGTTCCACACCGCTTCGATGGGCCAGGGCATGGTGATTCGCCTCTCCGGCGCCGGCGTCTTCGAGGAGTACCAGCTCCAGAGCTACAGCGGCCCAGGTTCGGGGAACCCCAGCTCGCTCGCGATCGGCGGCGACGCGTACTGGGACGACATCCGCGTCGGCTACGGCCCCCTGCCGGCCGCGGTGCCCGCACCGAGCGCGCTCGCGCTGCTCGGCTGCGCCGGGATCGCGCTCGCGCGTGCTCGAATGCGCGCCCGCCCCTAATCACTCCGCCGCGAACACGAGGAACGACTGCCGCTCGAGGAAGTCGTGCTGCGCGGTTTTGCGGAAGCCCGCCTGCACGAGCTCGCGCTCGATCACGGCCGGGTCGGTCGCGTGCGAGAACTTCTCGGGCAGGAAGTCGATCACCGCGAGCCGTCCGCCGCTCGCCAGGTACTTCTCGCGCAGCTGCGCGAAGTACGCGACGCGATCCTCGATGTGGTGGTACGTGTTGCACGTGAACACGAGGTCGACGCGTTCGGGCAGCTTCGCGTCGTCGAAGGCGGCGAGCACGGTCGTCACCTGTGCGAGGCCGTCGTGCGCGGCTCGCTCAGCGACGCTCGCGTTCAGGTCGGCGTCGACGTCGGCGGCGTAGACGCGCCCGCTCGGGCCGACGGCGCGAGCGAAGTGCCACGTGAAGTAGCCGCCTCCGGAGCCGAGATCGGCGACGCGCATGCCCGGCGCGAGCGCGAGCGCTTCCACGACGCGCTCCGGTTGCTGCCAGCGGTCGCGGGCGATGCCCTCGTATGCGAAGCGCTTCAGCGTGGCGGGCGAGAACAGCCAGAGCGCGCCGCCTGCGAGGGCGACGGCGGCGGCGAGCGCGAGCACGGCGACGAGAAGGCGGCGAAGCATGTGGACCTCGGTCGGGCGCTCGCGGCAGTATGCGCCCAACCACACCCGAACGAGGGGGACTCGCAATGGACGAGATGCAGCGCGTGCTCGACGAAGCGGCGATTCAGCGCGTGCTCGTGCAGTACTGCCGCGGCGTCGACCGCGGCGACGAGGAGCTGATCGCGGCTTGCTACTGGGAAGACTCGATCGACGACCACGGCGGCTACAAGGGCAGCGGCCCCGGCTTCGCGCCGTTCGTGGTGAAGGCGCTGAACGCCCACGCGATCAACACGCAGCATCTCGTCGCGAACGTCACGATCGAGCTCGTGGGCGCGAAGGCGTTCGTCGAGAGCTACGTGCTCGCGCGTCACAAGATTCGCCGCGACGGGCGGCTCGTCCTCGAGACCTTTGGCGGGCGCTACACGGACCGCTTCGAGAAGCGCGGCGGCGAGTGGCGCATCGCGTACCGCCAGGTGATCCACGACTGGAGCAACATCGTGCCGATCACCGCCGAGTACCCGAACGAGGCGTTCGAGAACGGCAAGCGCAGCCGCGAGGACATCACCTACCGGCGCTGACGCCGGTTCCGGATAGAGTGAAGCGCCGCGCCCCGATCGCCCGCGCGTAGCGCTGCGTTCGTGGCTCGCGCTCGACGGTGGAGGAATGAGCATGCTTCTGGTCCCCCGGCTCTCGCTAGCGGCGGCTCTTGCCGCGCTCGCACTCGCTTCTGCGCAAGCGCAGGAGGCCGCCGCGCCCGCGGCTCCCGCCGGCGAGGTGGAGGAGCTGATCGTCACCGGCACCGCGGCGACGGATCGCACCGCGCTCGACAGCCCCGTGCCCGTCGACCTGATCAGCGGCGAAGACCTCGCGCGCACGGGCGCGGTGGGCGACGAGCTCGGGCAGGCGCTCGCGGTCGCGGCGCCGTCGTTCAACTTCCCGCGCCAGTCGAACTCGGGCACCTCCGACCACGTGCGCGCGGGGCAGCTGCGCGGCCTCTCGCCCGATCAGCTGCTCGTGCTCGTGAACGGCAAGCGCCGCCACGGCTCGGCGGTCGTGAACTCCGAGACGAAGATCGGGCGCGGCACCGCGGCGGTGGACTTCAACACGATCCCGCTGGCCGCGGTCGAGCGCGTCGAGATCCTGCGCGACGGCGCGGGCGCGCAGTACGGGAGCGACGCGCTCGCCGGCGTGATCAACGTGCTGTTCGACGAGGATCCCGACCGCACCGAGATCGAGGTCACGACGGGCGCGCACTTCACGCACCACGAGCCGACGGGTCGCGACATCAGCGACGGCGAGACGTTCACGCTCAACGCCAGCACCGGCTTCGCGCTGCCGAACGAGGGCTTCCTGCGTATCGGCTTCGAGCTCGAGAACCGCAACAAGACCAACCGCGCTGGCTTCGACGACGTGCCGTTCTTCGAGGACCCGCTGAACGCCTATCTCGCGGGGCGCCGCAACTACACGATGGGCGACCCGAAGACCGACGCGTACGGCGCGTGGTTCAACGGCGAGCTGCCTCTCGCGGAAGGCAGCCTCTACGCGTTCGGCACGATCAGCCACCGCGAGTAGCGCGGCGGCGCGGCCTTCTACCGCTACCCGATCAGCTCGCAGAACGAGCCGAGCATCTACCCCGATGGCTATCGCCCGCACACGCGCGCCGACGATCTCGACTTCGCGCTCACGGGCGGATCTTGCGGGCTGGGCGGCCGACACGAGCGTCGGCTTCGGCCGCGACGAGCTCGACTTCGGCGTGTCGAACTCGCTGAACCCCTCGCTCGGCCCCGCGAGCCCGACGCGCTTCGATTCCGGCGGCTACGAGTTCGGGCAACTCGCGCTGAATGCGGACGCGACCCGGGAGTTCGCGGTTGGCGCGCTCGACGGCCCGCTCACGGTCGCCGTCGGCGTCGAGTACCGTCGCGAGATGTACGAGACGAAGCGCGGCGATCTCGAGAGCTACGTCGCCGGCCCCGTGGTCGGGAACTCCATCGGCGCGCAAGCGGGCCCCGGACTAACGCCAGGCGATGAAGTCGACCTCGATCGCGACGTGGTCGGCCTCTACGTCGACCTCGCGGCCGAGGTGCTCCCGAACCTGCTCCTCGACGTCGCGGGCCGTTACGAGCACTACTCGGACTTCGGCAGCGAGGTCACCGGCAAGCTCTCGGCGGCGTTCACGGTGGGCGACGCCGTCACGTTCCGAGGCGCGGTCAGCAACAGCTTCCGCGCGCCCGGCATTCAGCAGAACGGCTTCAGCGACACATCCACCAACTTCGGGACTGCCGGCGCGCTCGTGCGCACGCGCACAGTGCGCCCCGACGACCCGATTGGGCAAGTGCTCGGCGCCGACGAACTCGACCCGGAGCAGTCCTTCAATGCGAGCCTCGGCGCGACCGCGCAGTTCGGGGATTTCTCCGCGTCCCTCGATCTGTTCCACGTTGCGATCGACGACCGCATCACGCTCTCGGAGCGCTTCTTCGGTCCCGGTGTGGAGGCGCTCGTTCAAGCGCTGCCCGGCGGTGCAGGCATCGAGTCCGTGCGCTTCTTCGCGAACGCCATCGACACCACGACGCAGGGAGTCGACGTGGTGCTCGGCTACGGCCACGAGGTCCTCGGCGGATCACTCGGGCTCGACGTGGCGTTCAGTTACGCCGACACAGAGATCGACTCGTTTCGCGATACGCCGAGCCAGCTCACGAACATCGATCCGACCTTCCGCCTCGTCGGCATCGAGGAGTCGAACACGATCCTCACGGCGGCGCCGAAGACCAAGCTCGTGATGACCGCGGATTGGGAGAACGAGCGCTTCGCGTTCTTGCTGCGCGCGAGCCGCTTCGGCAAGGCGCAGCGCGTGTTCAACTTCGGCGGCGGCTTCGAGCCCTCGCAGTGGTACGGCTCCGAGTGGCAGCTCGACCTCGAAGGCGAGTGGCGCGTGACCGAGATCGTCACCGTCGCGCTCGGCGCCGCGAACGTGCTCGACGAGTACCCGGATCGCTCGATCTACGACATCACGTACTTCGGGAATCTGCCGTACGACATCCTCTCGCCCGTCGGCGTGAACGGCCGCTACGTCTACGCGCGCTTGAACCTCAGCTTCTGAGCGCGCCGTTCTGCGCGCGCAGCTCTCCGTCGTCGACCAAGCGCCCGTGCGCAAAGGCGGCAGCGCCGCCGAGGCGCTGCGCGAGGCGCTCGCGCTGGCGGAGCGCTGCGATGCGCTCGGCTACGCGCGCTACTGGGTGGCGGAGCATCACAGCCTGCCCGGCATCGCGAGCACGAGCCCAGAGATCCTGATCGGGCAGATCGCAGCGCGCACCCGCGCGATCCGCGTCGGCAGCGGCGGCGTGATGCTGATGCACTACAGCGCGCTCAAAGTCGCCGAGAACTTCCGCATGCTCGAATCGCTCTTCCCTGGCCGCATCGACTGCGGCCTTGGGCGCGCGCCGGGCAGCGACCAGCGCACCGCGGCGGCGCTCGCGTACCCCGGCCAGCTGCGCAGCGTCCACCACTACCCGGAGCAGCTCGACGACCTCGCCGCGTTCCTCACGGATGAAATGCCCGCCGGGCACCCATTTCGCGGGATCCAGGCGAGCCCAACGCGGGACGGCGTGCCCGAGCTGTGGCTGCTCGGCTCTGGCATCGACTCGGCGCTGATGGCCGCCGAGCGCGGCCTGCCTTTCTCGTTCGCGCACTTCTTCGGCGCACACGCGGGCGGCGGCCCGAAGATCGTGGCCGCCTACCGCGACCGCTTCCGCCCCTCGCGCTGGCTCGCCGCGCCGCGCGTGCACGTGGGCGTGATGACGATCTGCGCCGAGAGCGAGGAGCGCGCCCGGTACCACGCCGCGAGCCTGCGGCTCTCGCGCCTCAACCTCGCCCGGGGCGTGAACACCGGGCTCGCAAGCCCCGAAGAGGCGCTCGCCTACCCGTACTCGCAGGCCGAGCTCGACTACCTCGAGAAGGCGGCGATGCCGGCGGTGGTCGGCGACCCCGGGCAGGTCCTCGCGGGGCTCGAGCGCGTCGCCGCCGACTACGCCGCGGACGAGCTCGGCATCGTCACGTTCTGCTTCGACTTCGCGGCCCGCGTCCGCTCCTACGAGCTGATCGCCGAGGCCGCACGGCTCGCGCCGCGAGGCTGAGCGCGTCCGCCGGAGAATCGCTCGCGATTCCGAGAGGTTACGCGAGCGGGGAGAGTGGTGGCCCAGGCCAGAATCGAACTGGCGACACCCGCATTTTCAGTCGGTCGCGGCGGGCCGAAGAAACGCTGAAACCACGGGAACTTGCGGGGTTAGATTCGCCCCGAGGGTAGTTGGAGGGGGCCACTCGGAGCGAAGTGGCCCCACGGTGGCCCCACCTCAGGCGCTCCGTGATTCCAGGTGCTTCGTCGCCCAGATCGACCCCGAGCACTGGAGTAGACGGCTACCTGTGTTTCTTGGCGCTGAACGAGCCGGTGCTCTTCGGCGGCCTGCTGCGCGCACTCATCCCCCATGAGCTCAAGGCGTTGGGTAATGGACTGCCGCTTCTCGACGTGCGCGTGTACACGCGCCCGGAGCAGCCGGCGAATCGGGCCGTGCATGACGTCCCGGGATCTCTCTCATGAGCGCAAGGCGAACGCCTGCGTGCGCTCGGCGTGCTGCGTGCCGACGAGGGTTAGGTGCGAGAGCGAAGACCCGGTGAGCGGACGGGAAGACATCCTGCGCGAAGCGCTGAGTGCATTCGAGCGCATCAAAGCCGACCCCGTGGAGATCGATCGCGCTCCACAGATCGCTCAGCAGGCGCACGACTTGCTGGCCCGCAAGACGCCGAGCTGAGAGCACGCCGGAGGGCCACCGCTCTGACTACCCAACAACCAGGCGACCGAGCCCGGCGGGGGGTGTGGGCGCCCACGGATCAACGCGGAGCTGCCCTGCAGCGAAGCGCTGATCACGAATACAATGTGGTCATCTATGGATGCGCGACGAGATGAGAACGGCCGCTTCCTCCGCGGGCCTGGACGACCCAAGGGGTCTCCCAATCGCATCACGGCGAACGTCCGCAGCATGATCGAGGAGGCGCTCGCGGCGGAAGGCGGCGTCGCCTACTTGCGCAAGCAGGCGCGAGAGAACCCACAGTCGTTTCTCGCGCTCGTCGGCAAGCTCTTGCCGAAGGATGTTCGGACGAAGACCGATCTCCCCACGGTCATCTTCCGAGACTACACGGGGCTAGGGGCCGAGGTCCTCAAGCGCGTGGACGCGGAGCTAAAGCGAGAGAAGGGTTCGGCACCCCGCGCGTAGTTTCGCCCGAGATGCTGCGCGTCGACCCCGACGAAGCCGACTGGACGCTCGGAAACTGCGCCATAACAACTGCTCCACCGAAGCCGACCAGCGAGATCGGGCGCTCGATAGGGGCGCCGACGGGAGACCCGCCGGCGACCGAATCTCGGCGCTCAGGTTGGCCCGTGCCCCGGGTCCAGCGGCGATCGGCGAACTCGCGCAGCCGACCAAGCGATCAGATCGTCAGCGCGTAGACGACGTGGCTCCCGTGCCACGCCGACTTCCGAGCGCTGTTCGCGCGGTCCTCAACGAGTTGCGCGAAGCCTCGGGCGGCCGCCTGCGCAGTCGCGAGCGCGTATCCATCGCGGTACGCGGCTCCCAGTGGCTCGCGTGGGTGTGCGGCCGCTCGGCCAGAAGCTCGCCGGCGAGTTGTTACTGGCGAAGCTGATGAACGGCGGCGCCTGGGTCGAGGCGGTGGGCGCGGTGCCGCTCGTCAGCGCGGTGCTCTCCGCCGCGGCGCATCACGACGCGGACACGAAGCTGCTCGGCTTCTTCGTGCGCAAAGAGGCGAAGAAGCACGGCAAGGGTCAGCAGATCGAGGGCGCGTTCAAGAGCGGCATGAGCGTCGCGCTCGTCGAAGACACCACGACGACGGGCGGCTCCACGCTCGAGGCGCAGGGCATCGTGCAGGCTGCCGGCGGCAAGGTGGCGCGCGTGCTCTGCCTCGTGGACCGCGGCGAGGGCGCCGCCGAGGCGTTCGCGGCGCGCGGCGTCGCGCTCGAGGCGCTGTTCACGCGCGCCGACCTGCCGGTGTGAGCTGCCCCGTCACGGGTAGCGCCCGAGCTCTCCACGGAGCGCCGCGCGCGCGCGATTGAGTCGCGAACGCACGGTGCCGACCGGCACGCGCAGCTGCGCAGCGATCGCCTCGTAGTCGAGCTCTTCGACCTCGCGCAGCGCGAGGATCAGGCGCTGCTCTTCGCTGAGGCGCGCGAGCGCCTCGTCGAGGAGGTTGCGCTGCTCGGCGCGCTCGATCTCCTGGTCCGCGCCGCACATCGTGCAGCTGCGGGCCCAGTCGAGCCCGCCGCGTTCCTCCCACTTGCGCCGACGCAGCTCGCTGCGACGCAGGTGGAGCGAGCGGTGCACCACGGCGCGCAGCAGCCAGGCGAGCACGTTCTCGGGCGCGCGCGGCGCGGCGGCGAGGGTGCAGAGCGCCTCCTGCACGGCGTCGTGCGCGAGGTCGGGATCTTGGAGGATTCGTTTGGCGATGCGCAGCAGGTGCGGCGAATGGCGCCACGCCGCGCGCGCGCGCGCGTCGGGCGTGTCGTCGCCGAGAGACTCGGCGAGGGCAGTCGTCATGGAGCACTTTCCAGGCTCGCGGCGCGGAAGCGCGCGAGCGGACGGCATGAATCGCGGGCAGGGCGCTCGCTGCGCCCGGCGCTGGAGGCGAATCAGCCGATGCTGGGCGGTGCGCGTGCGCGCGCGACGTCGAGCGCGTGGCTCGGACCGCCGAGCGCGATGCGCGGCGCGTCGCTGTGCGAAGCAGCGGGCGCCGCGACTGATGGTGCGGGGGGCGCCTCGTCCAGCGGGTTGCCGTGCAAGGGGCCGCACAAGGCGCAGGAGGCCTCGAGCGCGCTGCTCTCCGTGACGTCGTGAAGCGCGTGGCCCGCTGCATGTGCCGCGCGCAACGCGGGGAGCAGCGCGAACGCAAGCGCCAGCGCGAGTGAAATGACGTGACGGCGGAGAAGCATCTTCACGCCGATTAGTTCAGCGCTCGCTGTCGCGCAACTCGCAACGAACCCGAACCACCCGAGCGGCACTCGTCAGGCGATGCTCGAATGGCTCGTCGTCGGTGCCGGGATCCACGGCACGCTCCTCGCGCACCGCTTGCTCGCGTCGGGCCGCGTCTCGCGCGATCGCCTCCGCCTGCTCGATCCACACGACGAGCCGCTCTCCGCTTGGCGCTTGCGCGCGGAGACCGTGGGCATGCCGTTCCTGCGCTCGCCGTCGGTTCACCACCTCGCAGTTGAGCCCGGCGCACTCGTCGCGTTCGCCGCAGCGCGAGACCGCGGCTCCGAGTTCATCGGGGCCTATGGGCGCCCTTCCACCGCGCTGTTCGCGGCACACTGCCGCGACCTCGTGATGCGCGAGAAGCTTTGCGAGGTCTGCGTGCGAGCTGAGGCGCGCGGGTTGACGCGCAGCGCGCGCGGCTTCCGAGTCGAGACGACGAGCGGTGCGCTCAAAGCGCGCAACGTCCTGGTCGCCCACGGGCGCAGCCGTCTCACGCGCCCCGCATGGACGCGCGAGCTCGCCGCCGCCGGTGCGCGGGTCGCCCACGTGTTCGAGCCGGGCATCGACGCGGCCCTCGCGGGCGCGCAGCGGATCGCAATCGTGGGCGGAGGCATCACGGCGGCGCAGCTCGCCGTACGCCTCGCCGAGCGCGCGCAGCTGACCGTGATCGCGCGTCACCCAATCCGAGAGCACGACTTCGATTCCGACCCGGGCTGGCTCGGGCCGCGGCACCTCGCCGACTTCGCGCGGCTCCGCGATCCCGAAGAGCGCCGCGCCCGGATCCGCAAGGCGCGCAATCGCGGCTCGCTCCCGCGCGACGTCGCTCTCGCGGTCGACCAGGCGCGCACGCGCAGCGCGCTGGACTGGCGGAAAGACGAAGTGCGCTCCGCGGGCTTCGCCGGTGGCACGATCGCACTCGACTGCGCGAGCGGCGCACGTCTCTCGTGCGACGCCGTCGCCCTTGCGACCGGATTCGCGCCCGAGCCGGCGCGCGATACGTGGCTCGGCGACGCAGTCGACGTGCTTGGCCTCCCGTGCGCACCCTGCGGCAGCCCGCTGGTCGACGGCGCACTGCGCTGGGCGCCGGGCCTTTTCGTGAGCGGCGCCCTCGCGGAGCTCGAGATCGGGCCCGCCGCGCCGAACATTGCGGGAGCGCGCATGGCGGCAGAGCGAATCCTCGCAGCGCTCTGAGTGCGAACTCGGCTGCCGCGAGCGGCACTCCTTGCGCATGTCGAATCAACCCGCTCGCCGACTCCCTGTCACGGTGCTCTCTGGCTTCCTCGGCGCCGGCAAGACGTCGCTGCTCAATCACGTGCTCGCGAACCGCGAAGGGATGCGCGTCGCGGTGATCGTGAACGACATGAGCGAGGTGAACATCGACGCGCGCTTGGTCGAGCGCGGCGACGCGAACCTGCACCGCACCGAGGAGAAGCTGGTCGAGATGAGCAACGGCTGCATCTGCTGCACGTTGCGCGACGACCTACTCAAGGAAGTGGCAGACCTCGCACGCGCCGGTCGCTTCGACTACTTGCTGATCGAGTCCACCGGGATCTCGGAGCCGGTGCCCGTCGCGCAGACGTTCACGTTCGAGGATGAGCACGGCGTCAGCCTCGGGCAGCTCGCGCAGCTCGACACGATGGTCACCGTGGTGGACGGGGCGAGCTTTCTGCGGGACTACCGCGCTTCGCAGACGCTCGCTTCGCTCGGCCAGGTGGCCGGCGAAGAGGACGAACGCACCGTCAGCGATCTCTTGATCGAGCAGGTCGAGTTCGCCGATGTGCTCGTGATCAACAAGCTCGATCTCGTCTCCGAGCGCGACGCCGACGAGCTCGCCGCAATCCTGAAGGCGTTGAATCCAGGCGCGCGGCAGGTGCGCGCCCAGCATGGCCGCGTTCCGCTTCCGGAGGTGCTCGGCACCGGCCGCTTCGACTACGAGCGGGCGGCCGCTTCGGCGGGCTGGATCCGCGAGCTCGAAGCCGAGCACGTGCCCGAGACGGAGGCCTACGGCATCTCGAGCTTCGTGTTCCGAGCGCGGGCGCCGTTCCACCCCGAGAGGCTCTGGGAGTTCTTCAACGCCGACCCTGCGTGGGGAACGGTGCTGCGCTCGAAGGGCTTTTTCTGGATCGCGTCTCGGCACCACCTCGTGTGGGAGTGGGCGCAGGCGGGCGGAGTCTCGTCGGCGCGGCCCATCGGAGGGTGGTTCGCTGCGACCCCGAGCGAGGAATGGGGCGACGAGCATCCCGACCGCGACTCGCGCTGGGATCCGATCTTCGGGGATCGCCAACAAGAGATCGTGTTCATCGGGCGACGCATGGACCGCGCGGGCATCGAGAAGCGCCTCGCCGAGTGCCTCCTCGATGAGGGCAGCGTCTACCTCGGATCGGATGCGTGGCGCACGCTCCCGGACCCTTTCCCGCGCCCGGAGCCGCCGTCAGAGGCTCACGCGAAGGACGCATGAAGCGATGACGGCGCCCGCGCTCGACCTCCTGCTCCGAGGCGGAAATCTCCTCACCAGCGCAGGGGTGACGCGCGCCGACATCGGCGTTCGCGACGGCAAGATCGTCGCGCTCGGCGACCTCGAGCTGGAGCGCGCGGCGCTCACCGTCAAGGCTGAGCACCTGCACATCATGGCCGGCGCGATCGACACGCAGGTCCACTTCCGCGAGCCCGGCCTCGAGCACAAGGAAGACCTCGCGACGGGCACTGCCGCGGCCATCGCGGGAGGCATCACGAGCGTGCTCGAGATGCCGAACACGCAGCCGCCCACCCTCGATGCCGCAGCCCTCGCAGACAAGCTCGCTCGCGCCAGCGGCCGCGCGTGGTGCGACCACGCCTTCTACGTCGGTGCGAGCCCGAGCAACGTCGACTCGCTCGCCGCGCTCGAACGGCTTCCTGGCTGTGCGGGCGTGAAGCTGTTCATGGGCTCCTCCACCGGCGGTCTGCTCGTTGCGGACGACGAGACGATCGCGCGCGTGCTCGCGAGCGGTCGCCGCCGAATCGCGGTGCACGCGGAAGACGAGGCGCGGCTGCGCGAGCGGCGCGCGCTGATCGGCGCGGGCGCGACCGCGGCCATGCACCCGGTATGGCGCGACGCGGAGACCGCACTGCGCGCGACGCAGCGCCTGCTCACGCTGGCCGAGCGCGCCGGGCGCCGCGTGCACGTGCTGCACGTGACCACTGCGGAGGAAGTCGCGCTGCTCGGGCGACACCGTGCGCTCGCGAGCGTCGAAGTGACGCCGCAGCATCTCACGCTGGCAGCGCCGCACTGTTACCAGGCGCTCGGGACGCTCGCGCAGATGAATCCGCCGATCCGCGACGAGCGCCACCGTGCTGCGCTTTGGGAAGCGGTCCGCGACGGCCGCGTCGACGTGATCGGCTCGGATCACGCGCCGCACACGCTTGCAGAGAAGGCACGCGCGTACCCGGAGTCGCCTTCCGGCATGCCCGGCGTGCAGACGCTCCTGCCGCTGCTGCTCGATCACGCCGCCACGGGCCGCCTGCCGCTGGCGCGCATCCCCGATCTCATGAGCGAGGGGCCCGCGCGCGTGTTCGGCATCGCGGGCAAGGGATTCCTGCGTGCGGGCTACGACGCCGACTTCTCGCTCATCGACCTCGCGGAGAGGTGGACGGTGGAGAAGAGCTGGCTGCGCAGCCGCTGCGGCTGGAGCCCGTTCGAGGGAATGAAGCTGACGGGCAAGCCGGTGATGACGGTGCTGCGCGGGCGGATCGCGATGCGCGACGGGGAGCTGATCGGAGCACCGACGGGAGAACCGCTGCGCTTTGCATGAGCGCCCTCCGGTCGTGCGCCGGCGGGGTGCCGCCGCGAGGGAACGCAGCCTCGCCGAACGGCACTCGCCCTAGCGATGGACGCCGCGCGACTGACGCTCTTCCTGCTGACGTCATTCCCGTACGCAAGCACGCAGCGTGTGCTCAGCGAGATCCGTCGTCGCTTCGCCACGTTGCAGTTGCAGGCACCGAGCCTGCCCGATCTCGCAGGCGCTGCGGTACTTCCGGTCGAGGCTCCGCCGTCAGTCGAGCCGGCAGTCCTGACGGAACAGTGGAGCGATCCTGGATTCCTCTCCGAGTGGCTGGGCCGTCCTGCACGCCTTGGGGGCGTGGTCGCGCTCCTCGATGCACACCGCATGCTCGGTGATCTCAGCTCGGACGACCGACTCGCAGATCGCGGATGGGCAGCGACTCCGTTCGACGGCCGAAGCGTCGCGGATCTCCTGGTCGAGCAGATCGAATCCGCGTCGATCGTCGTGCTGCTCGACCCCGACGATCGACTCGAGGCAACGCGACGCAAGGTGCGCGTGTTGAATCCGACGGCGCGGATCGCGTCGTGCAGCTCCGACGATCTCGAGCTGCCGCCCAGGCTGCTCTCCGTGGAAGCGACTCCTCACTCCGTGAGCACGCCTCCGTGGCTTCGCGCACTTCGCGGCGCGCCGCCCTGGCACGAGGGCTTTCGCGAAGGCCACTGCCTCGACTTCCGGAGGCGGCTGCCGTTCGACCCTGAGCGACTCGCTCGGTGGCTCGAGCGGCCGCTGCCCGGCCTCGTGCGCGGCAAGGGCTACCTGTGGCTGTCCGATCGCGATGACGAGCGAATCGGGTATTCGCGCGCGGGCTCGCTCCAGCGCACGTTCCAAGCGGGAGGTTGGTGGGCGAGCGCGGCGCCTGGACGCTGGCCTGCTTGTCCTACGCAAGCCGCCGATCTGCTCTCACGCTGGGATCCGCGCGTCGGCGACCGAGAGCAGCGGCTCGTGTTGATCGGCGATGACTTCGATCCCGTCGAGCTGGAGAGATCACTCGACGAGTGCTTGGTCTCCGACAGTGCACGCGGAGGCGTGTGGGGTCTCGGCAGCCACCCGGGCGGCGCGGCGTTTCACTAGCGCGACTCGCCCCGGAGCTGCGCATGCCTCGTAGCGCCGGACGCTGCGCAGCGTCGCCATCGCTGTCGTTGCCGAGGCATCGCGGCGGAACGTCGCGCACCCCACCGGCACAAGGCGCGGGAGGGAGATGCCATGCGGCGCGGGTCATTCATCTGGGCAGTTGCGTTTGCGGCGACGGCGAACGCGCAAGAGCCGCCGCGGAGCGAAGAGTCGCCCGGTCTCGACGAGACAGTCGAAGAGCTGATCGTCACCGCCCAGCGGCGCGAGCAGCGCGCAATCGAGGTGCCCGCGAGCCTGCACGTTCTTCCCGGCGACGCGCTCGCCGCTCGGGGCGTGCGGGACGTGCGAGACGCCTTTGCGGCGGTCCCGAACCTCCAGTTCAACATGCTCGGCGACGGCGGTGGTGGCACCGGCATCGCGATTCGCGGCGTTTCGGCGGCCGGCGTGTTCGGCGTGGATCAGGCCGTGGCGATCTACGTCGACGGCGTGTTGATGAACGCGGAGGGAGCTTGGAACCCGCGGCTCGTGGACGTAGACCGGGTCGAAGTTCTGCGCGGACCCCAAGGAACGCTCTACGGGCGCAACGCACTCGCCGGGGCGGTGTCGATCATCTCGGTGCAGCCGAATCCGGAACGGCTCGGCGGGTTCGCGGAGGCGACAGTTGGTTGGTTCGGAGAGTTCGGCGCGAGTGGCGCCCTGAACGTCCCACTCGGTGAAGCGGCCGCGTTCCGCGTCACAGCGTTCGGAGCGCAGAGCGACGGCTTCATTCGGAATCGCCTCGGTGGTCGCCGCTTCGGTGGCCTCGCGGAAGGAGGTGTGCGCGCACAGCTTGCCGTCGAACCGGCGGAGCGCTGGTCGTTGGCACTGGCCGCGGACTACGCGAAGGACGACGGACGCAAGTGGGGCGTCGGCGATCGGGTTCGCGTTGCCGACGAGCTCGCAGTCGACGTTGCGACGCCCTTCCTCAGTGAGCTCGAGAACTACGGCGCCGCGCTCACCGCGACGCGGGAGGGTGCCTGCTGCGCTGGGTGAGCATTTCCGCCTACCGCAAGACCGAGTCCGACGGCAGCGGCGGCGACTTCACCTCGTCGCCGTTCGTGAAGCAGGGCTACGCGCGTCGCAATCGTCAGCTGTCCCAAGAGCTTCGCGTGCATCGCGAAGGCACTCGTGGGGACTGGGTGCTTGGCCTCTACGCCTTCGGCTACGACGAAGAGCGTGTCGACTTTTTCGGCTTCACGGAGCTGACCCCCGCGGACACCTTCTTTCCCGGACAACCGGAGCTGCCGGCCGGTTATCAGGAGCAGTCGATTCCGGACATCGAGGCGCGCAGTGCATCGCTGTTCTCCGACGGCACTCTGCGCGTCGGCGAGCGCTGGGAGCTGACGGCCGGCCTCCGAGTGAGCTGGGACAGGCGCTGGATCCGCTACGACCACGCCGGGACGCTGCCGGGCTTCTCGTTCTTCGCACCGACGCTGCGCTTCACAGACTCGTTCGAGGAGACGACCGTCACGCCGCGGGTCGCCGTGCGCTACGCGGCCAACGACGCACTGAGCCTGTACGCAACGATTGCCCGCGGCCAGAAGGCGGCAGGCTTCAATCCGAGCTTCGCGTTCTCGTCGGACCTGCTTTACGACAAGGAGTCGGCGTGGAGCTACGAGATCGGCGCCAAGGGGATGGCGCTCGATGGCGCGATCGACTTCGCGCTGTCCGCGTTCTACTTCGATTGGCGCGACAAGCAGGCCTACTACTACAACGGCTTCTTCGTGACGATTCAGAACGCGCCGAAGGCGCGGTCCTACGGCGCAGAGCTCGAGCTCGCGTGGCGGGCGAGCGAGCGGTTGAGCATCGGCGCCCAACTCGGCTGGCTGCGAGCGAACTTCGTGCGTTTCGAGAACGCGGGCGACTCGAGCACGGGGTCGCCGGTGGACGCGAGCGGCTTCCGGCTGCCGCTCGCACCGCGCTTCAGCGGCAACGTCTTCGCGGAGTACGTGCTGCCCCTACCGCGCGAGATCTCGCTGCGCGGTCGCCTCGCCTACGACTTCCGATCGTCGTTCACCTTCGACGTGCTCGAGCGCTCGCGAACCGAAGCGGTGGGGCTGCTCGGCGCGACGCTTGCGCTCGAGCGAGGTCGCTTCGAGCTGTCGTTCGCGGCCGAGAATCTCGTCGACGAGCGCTACCTCGCGTACGCCTACTCGACCGATCGCGGGCTTCCTGCGGAGCCGCGGACGTTCCGCGGCAGCTTGCGCGTGCGCTTCTGACCCTCAGCGTCGCGCATCTCCGAAGCGCAGGCGCCACGACGCGAGCCAGAGCAGCGGAACGACGCCGATCGCGAGCGCGATCGGCGCGACGGAGGTCCAGCGCTCCGCAAGCACACCGCCGGCGCCCCAGCTCGCAAAGCCAGCAATCTGCAGCACCGAGTACTGCGCGGTGAAGTCGGTCCCCGCGGTCGAGCCACGCGCGCGATCCATCATCATCGCGTAGAGCGTCGTGGTGGAGAAAGCGACACCGAAGTGGGCGGCGGCGATGCAGGCGACGAGCGCGGATGGAGCGGGCGCTCCGCTCGCGAACGTGGCAAGGCCCGGCGCTAGCGAGAGCGCGAACACGGCACCCGCGGCGCGGAACGCCCGCTCGCGCGGACGGCCCCGCATCCATGCCCCCGCCGCCCCCGCCCCGCCGATCCCTGCCGCGCTCGAACAGACGCCGTACACGAGGCCGATCTGCGTGAGATCCAAGCCCGCGTCGACGAGCGCGCCCTGGTAGGGAACGCCGAACAGCCCGTAACCAAGACCGAAGCCCGCAAGCCACACGAGCCAGCGGCGCATCTCCCAGCCCCGGCCGATCGCAGCGAAGTCTGCGAGGCGCGCGCGGGGGAGGCGCGCCAGCGAATCGGGCTCCGAAGCTCGTGCCGCAAGGAGAAACGGAATCGCGTAGAGGGCCGCGACCCCATAACAAGTCGCGCTCCAGCCCCACAGTCCGACCCCCACCACGGCCACGCCTCCGCCGAGAAGGTTTCCCGCCATCTGCCCTGCATTCAGCGCCGCGTTGCCGTCGCCTCGCTCGTGTGACTCGAGCACCACGACCGCGAGACCGTGAGCCGCCGTATCGACCGTGGCGCAGAGCGTCGTCAGAAGGACGAGGAAGCCGATCCCGAGCGCGCGATCTCGGGCGATCACGTCGGAGACGTCGGCTGCGCCGAGTGCGCACACGAGGGCCGCAACACTGGGCAGCAGCGTGATCACCCAGCTCCGGTAGCGACCGAACCGCTCGCTTCCGAAGCGATCGACGAGCGGCGCCCACGCGAACTTGAAGGCCCACGGGAGGAAGGCGAGCGAGAGCCAGCCGATCTCTTCGAGCGAGGCTCCCGCACGGCGCAGCAGCACGGGCAGCGTGGTGTTGAGCAGCGCCATCGGTAACTGCTCGCCGAGACCGAGCGCGAACAACAACGCGAGCCGATCACGCCGCGTCCGTGGTTTGCGAGGCCGGTCGTCCACCGACGAGGCGAGGTGTTCGGCCATGATCCGAGCGGTGCCGACGGGAGAGCGCGAGTTCCTGCGCGACGGAACCTCCCGAGGCCGATCGGCACCCTCTGACTCGCCGACCGCGAGGATCGTCATGTCCCTCTCATTCGGGTTGTTCGTCAACTGCGGGGCACCCGAAGGACGAGACGACGCCGGCGTGCTCGATCTCGCCGTCGCGCAGGCGGATCACGCGGAGCGGCTCGGCTACGACCAGGTGTGGCTCACCGAGCACCACTTCATCCGCTTCGGGATCAATCCCTCGGCGCTCGCGTTCGCCGGGTACCTGCTGGGGAGGACGCAGCGGATCCGCGTCGGCACTGCCGTGACGCTCGCGCCGCTCTACCACCCGCTCCAACTCGCCGAGCAGGCAGCGCTGCTCGACCAGCTATCGAATGGCCGCTTTGACTTCGGGCTTGGGCGAGGCGGTTATCGACGCGACTTCGAGGAGTTCGAGATCGACTCGGCGCGCTGGGGCATCGAGGTCGAGAGGACTCTCAGCGCGCTCGAACGCGCCTGGGCGCCCGGTTCCGACGTTCTGCCTCGCCCGCGAACGCAGCCGTTCCCGCCGCTCTACGTGGCGAGCACGACGCCCGCTTCGCTCGACCGAGCCGCGCGTATCGGAGCGCCGCTACTCCACTACTTCGCGACACCGCTCGACGCGCGCGCGAAGGTCGAGGCCGCGTACCGCGAAGCGGCGCGAGCCGCGGAGGCTCCGCCGCAGCGCGGGCCGCACGTGCACAGCTTCGTATGCGCCGTCAGCGACGACGCGCCCGCAACGCGCGCTGCGATACGCGACTACCTCACGCGCTCCTTCCGAGACGGAGACCATCCGCACGTCGGCGGCGCGGCGAGCCGCGGACGCCACGGCCCCGAAGGAGCGCCGCGCGACAATGCCGCGCTCGCGAACGGCGTCGCCGACGCTGCGCTGATCGGGACCCCGGCCGAGCTCGTCCGCGCATTCGAGACGCTTCGCGACGAGCACGGCGTTCGCAACGCGGCGCTCTACGTGGAGCCGTGCGGGGAGCGCAGCGCCGTACTCGAGACCGTGTCGCGTTTCGCAACGGAGGTGATGCCGCGGCTGAGCGCGAGTCAGCGCCTTCGCGCCGACCACGCGCCGTAGATCAGCGAGCCGAACACCTTCTGCACCTCCTCGAAGCCGGCGCCCTCGAGGAGCGCGACGATGCGCGCTTCGTCGCGCAGGGCGGGATCGACGCCGATGCGCGCGAGCATGCCGTCGGCGAGCGTGGGCTCGATGCCGGACATCACCGCCTGGCGCCGCCACGAAGCGAGGAGGAGCTGCCGGTCCTGGCCCGCCGCGACATGCGCGTCTGCGGTGAAAAGCAGGCCCCCCGGGCGCAGCAACGCGGCGAGCTTCCCGAAGAACGCGGCAGCCGCATCGTCGGGCACGACGTGCTGCGACACGAGGATTGACGTAGCGGCGTCGAACGCGCGGGTCGGCACAAAGGCGTCGAGCGTCTCGGCCCGGAGCGCGATGCGCTCGCCCAAGCCTTCGTCCGCAACCCGGTGCGCGCAGTGCGCGAGCATCGGCTCAGCGGGCTCGATCGCGACGAAGCGTGCGTCCGGAAGCGAGCGCGCGAGCGCAAACAGCTCTTCACCCGTTCCGGCGCCGACCACGAGCACGTCGGACCGCGGAGGCAGTTGCGTGAGGAACGCGCGGCAGAGGCGGTAGAGCCCCTCGCGTCCGGGGATCGCCGCGTCGGCGCGCCGCGCGTAGTTCGCTGCCCATTCGCCGTCGTAAGTCGCCATGCTTCGTCTTCGTCCGAGCCGGTGCACTCACGCAGCGGTTTGTCGCCACACCGCGACGTTGCCGTCGCCGTCGATCGCGGCGAGCAGCCGATCGTCCGGCGAGAACGCGACGCGTTCGATCGCGCCGCTGAGCACCGCGGCGCCCGCGGTGCGCGCCTTGCCCGTCTGCCCGATCGACCACACCCCGACGCCGCCATCGCGGCCGCCCGAAGCGAGCAGACCCTTGCGGTTCGCGAAGCGCAGCGCGGAAACCGGCAGCTGGTGGAGGTCGAGCAGCAGCGGGCGGCTTCCCTCGGGCCCGCGGCCGGAGAAGTCCCACACGCAGATCTGCTTACCGCCGCCGGTGGCGAGCCAGCGCGATCGCGCATCGAACGCGAGCGCCGTGGGCTTCACCTCGTAGCCCGACATCTCCGCGTCTCGGCCACTCGTGCGCCGCCAGAAGTGCACGCTCGATTCCTGCGTCGCGCACGCGGCGATCTTCGCGTCCGACGAGATGACGAGCCCGAGCAGCGAGCTCTTGTACGACAGGCGCTGCTCGAGCGCCCCCGTCTCCGCGTTCCAGAATGCGACGGCGCCGTAACAACTCGTGCCGAGCTGCTCGCGGCAAAAGGCGAGGCCGCTAACGGTGCTGGCGTGGTCGTCGCAAGAGAACGCCTCGCTGCCGTCCTCGCGGTAGACGCGCGCACGCTTGCCGGCGGCGATCGCGTAGCGCGCACCGTCGGGCGACCACGCGGCGTGCTCGCCCCAGCTCGCGCCGAGCGCATGCTCGCGCCGCAGCGCGCCGCTCGTCTCTTCCCAGAGTCGCGCGGCACCGTCCTGGCCCGTGCTGAGGAGTCCTCGCGCATTGGGATGGCCGGCGATCGCGAGCACGCCGCCCGGGTGCGCCTCGACGCGCCACGCCTCGGCGCCGCTTTGGGCGTCGAACGCCGCGAGGGCTCCGCTCGCATCGCTCACGAACAGCCGCGCGCTGCTCGCCGACCAGGCGAGGTCCGTCGCCCAATCGCCGGCCTTCGCCTGCCAGAGCAACGCGAGGGCGCCCGTGGAATACGCCTTGCCTCCCGCCGCCTTCACGCGAGACAGGCCCGGAAGCCAGTCTCGATCTCGGCGCGCGGCAGATCGCGCCCGATGAACACGAGCTGGTTGCGGCGCGGCTTGCGGCCCCAGGCGCGTTCCGGCTTCGCCTCGAAGAGCATGTGTACGCCCTGGAACACGTAGCGGCGCTCGTCGCCGGTGAAGGCGAGGAAGCCCTTCATGCGAAAGAGATTCACGCCGTGAGTGCGCAGCAGGTCGCCGATCCACGCGTCGAACTTGTCCGGGCGCACGTCGCCGTCGGCCTCGATCGCGATCGACGAGACGGCCTCGTCGTGCTCGTGCTGCAGCGCCCAGCGCCGCTCGGCGACCGGGACAGCGCTCGCACCGTCCGGCAGCGCGATGCGCATCGAGAACTCTTCGGGGAAGTGCTCGGTGAAGACGGCGACGTGCGCCGGCTCCTCGAGCGCGAGCCCGAAGTGTTTGACGCCAGGGCCCTCGAGCACGGCGGACGCGTGCTCCCCCGTCGCACGAATGGTCCCGCCGGGCGCGACGCGCCGCGCCGGCTCCGAGAAGGCGCGCATCGCCTCGTCTGCGGCCTCGCGCAAGGACGCCTCGTCCCAGTGGACCACGGGCGTCACACGGATCGACATGGTTGGGTCGGGCCCCTCGGCGAGCTCGAGCGTCGCGCGTCCGGCCGGCAGGGCGTAGACGCCGCTCCACTCGAACGGGTACTCCGGTTCGAGGAAGGTTGGTCGCTTCGCCAGCGCGCCGTCGAGATCGAAGCCGCCGATCGAGAGCACACGCTCGACTGCGATCTCGGCGTTCCGCGTGCGGAAGATTCTCGCCATGCCGTTCATCGCGCGGATCCGCGTTTCGAGCGTGTCGAGCTCGCGCGGCATCACGAGGTCCGTCTTGTTGAGCAGAACGACGTCCGCGAAGGCGACCTGCTCTTCGCACTCGCGGCTTCGCCCGAGTTGTTGGGCGACATGCTTGGCGTCGACGAGCGTGACGATTCCGTCGAGCCAGAACTGCTCACGGACCTCGTCGTCCATGAAGAAGGTCTGCGCCACGGGACCCGGGTCGGCGAGGCCGGTGGTCTCGAGCAGCACGTGGTCGAACTTGTCGCGGCGCTTCGCGAGGTTGCCGAGGATGCGGATCAGGTCCCCCCGCACCGTGCAGCAGATGCAGCCGTTGTTCATCTCGAAGATTTCTTCGTCGGCGTCGATCACGAGCCCTTGGTCGACGCCGATCTCGCCGTACTCATTCTCGATCACGGCGATCCGTTGGCCGTGTCGTTCGGTGAGGATTCGATTCAGCAGCGTCGTCTTCCCGGAGCCAAGAAATCCGGTGAGGATCGTTACGGGCGTCCTATCCATCGGGGCGCTCCTTTTTCTCGAAGAGCGCGCGCACGTCGGCCTCGACGACCTCCGCGAGCGGTTTGTGGATCGAGCGGCGGTCCGGCCGCGCTCCGGAGCGCGAGACCGCGATCACCGTCTCGAGCGGCGGGCAGCCCGGCTCGCGGCATGCGAGCTCGATCACCAACACCGTGTCGTCGTCGGCGAGCTGAGCGTGTGCAGCCGTCCACGCCTTGATCGCGCGCACGAGCGCGATCCGGGCGCGCGCGTCGTCAGCGCCGTTACGCAGCATCGATCGCTCTGGGCGCGTCGCGCTCGGCGAGCCACGTGCGCCCGTCCTCGAGATGAACGACGCGGGTGATCTCGTTGGGAAGGCTCGCCGTCTCGTGTGCGGTCCAGACGATCGTGAGCGGACGCGCGCGCGAGAGCTCACGCAGCCGCTCGACGACGCGCGCCTGCGCGCGCCGATCGATGCCGGCGGTGGGTTCGTCGAGCAGCAGCAGCTCGGGATCTGTCGCGAGCAGTCCGGCGAGTGCGACGCGCCGCCGCTCGCCGAAGCTAAGCGAGTAGGGGGAGCGGCCGGCGAGCGCGGAGAGCGCGAGCGCGTCGAGCTCCGCGAGCGCGCGTGCGTGTGCCGCTCCGGCGGAGACGCCGCGCTGCAGCAGCCCCCACGCGACGTCGTCGCTGACGGTCGGCGCGAGCAGCTGGTCATCCGGGTTCTGGAACAGAAAGCCGACGCGTGGATCGAGCCGGTCTGCGAGCCGCGAGCGCGCGTCGAGCACGTGTCCGAAGCGGTGGAGCGCACCGCTCGCGATCGCGTCGAGGCCAGCGATCGCGCGAAGCAGCGTCGTCTTGCCCGATCCGCTGTCGCCAACGAGTGCGATCCACTCGCACTCGCCGGCGCGAAAGCAGATCTCTTCGAGCAGGGGCCGCGCCGCGCGTCCCGCGAGACTCACCCCGACGAGCGCGAGCGTGTCTCCGCCCAAGCACGGCGTCGCGGCGCCGCCCTTCCCGCGGAGCTGCGCACACTCGGCGGCGCGCTCGCCGCGTTCGATCGCACCCGCGAGCCCGTTTCCGATCAAGGAGCCGAGTGCGCCGAGCGGCGCGCTCGCGCGGCCGAGTCGCGCGCGGACGGCGCATTGACGCGCGCGCCATTCCGCTTCGAGCACGCGGGCGTGAAGCACCGAGCGGTCGATCGAGTCGAGGACCGGGAGCGGCGCCCCGAGCGCGCTCACGAGTGCGCGGAAATCTCGCCACGGCGTCGTCGCCGCGAACCAAGCCGCCCACGCGCCTCCGCACACTATGCGCGCCGCCACCAGCGCGAGCTCCGAGGTGGCGCCGAGCGCCCAGTGACCCAGCAGCGCCGCGGCGGCTGGCGGCGCGACCCACACCGCGCGACCGAGCGCGCGGCGGCCACCCTCTACCGCGCATGCAACGACGCCGCAGCATCCGAGGGCGACGATCGGCGCGAGATCGGCGAGCGCCGCGTTCGCGAGCAGCGCGACGAGTAGCGCGGTGAAGCGCGCGGCCGCGGCGCGCACGCCGAGCCGCTCAACGCGCATCATCACGCTGCTGCGACGCTTGCACGAAGCGGCCCGTGACGAAGCCGGCGCCGAACAGCAGCGCGATCGTCGCGGCGAGTCCGAGCTCGCTCCCGCTCAGGTCGAGCAGCGAAGCACGCGCCGGCTGACCCGCCCGCTCCGCGGTGGCTGCGAACACGCTCTCGTCGATCCCGGTCACTGCGCAGCCGGTCAGCGCCACCACGGCGAACGCGGCCGCTGCCGATCGCCCGAGCCGGAGACGGGCCGGGACGCGGTCCCGCGCCGCCAGCGCGCGGAGCGCATACGCGGACAGCGCGCCCTCGAGCACCGCGAGTGGGATCTGGGTCGGGGCAAAGCCGAGCAGCACGGCGGTGAAGGTCTGGGCCGGTGCGACGGAGCGCGCGAGGCCGAACGCGAGCAGGGCTGCATCCCCGACGTAGACGCACAGGTCTGCGATCGCACAGCTGGCCGCGACCGCGGGGAACGCGGGCACCCGACAGGCGCGCAGCAGCGCGAACAATGCGAGCGCCGAGACCGGCCCGATCACGCCGAGCGTGAGCAAGTTGGCGCCGAGTGTGGTCAGCCCGCCGTGCGCGAAGAACAGTGCATGGGCCGCGAGCACGCACGCAGTCGGCCAGACGACGCGCCGCACGCCGACCATCAGGGCGAACAGCGGCGTCAAGCAGATGTGCGAGCTCGCCCCTGCGACCGGCACCGGAATCGGGAACAGAGACGCCGCGAAGATCACTGCGGTCGCGGTCGCAGTGAGAGCGCGTTCATCCGGGGGAGCAGCGTGCCGCTCGCCCGCCAGGCTCCAGGTGAGCGGGACCGCCGCCACGGCCGTCCAAAGCGCGGCGTGCGCGAGGGGGAGGGTGCCTTCAGCGAGATGCAACGCGGGGGCTCCAGAAGCGCATCCGACGCTAAGTGCCGACCTGCGCCGCGAAGTTCCCTCCACGTGCGCCCTGCTCACACCGCGGAGACTGAGGGAACTAGAAGATAGGGACCGGCACTTCGTCCTCGTGAGTCGCGTCTTACGTCTCGCGACGGCCCTTCTCTGGGGAGCTCTGGCCTCCGCTCACCTCAACGCGGAGCCCCACGCTGGCGCGCACCGCCACGAACACGCGGCGCCCCACGCCGGCGAGCTGATCGAGCTCGGCGAGGAGTTCGCACACGTCGAGCTGCTGCGAGACGTCGCAGGGGGCCGCGTCACCGCGTGGATCCTGGACGGCGAGGCTCAGCGCGGCGTGCCGATCGCTCAGGCCGAGGTGGTGATCGCGTGGCGCACTCCATCCGGCGCGCCGCTAAGGCTGGTCCTCCGCGCGGTCGAGAATCCGCTCTCCGGCGAGCGCGTGGGCTCGACATCGCAGTTCACGGCGACCCATCCGCAGTTGAAGCGCCCGGGTGCAGTCGACGGGGAGATCGAACGCATCGAGCTGAAGGGGCGTGCGTTCGAGCGCATCCCCGTTCGCCTCGACTGATCGCGAAGGAGGCCGCATGCAGGGCGATTCGGCAGTGACGCAAGAACCTCCGAAGAAGAGGACGTGGCGAGCCGCGTTCGGCTTTGGTGCCTACCTCGCGTTCGTGTTCGGCGGGGCCCTGTGGATCGCCGGCTCACCGGAGACGGCGGAGGCCGACCTCAACCGCGCGGAGCGGGCGAAGTACAGCGTCGTGTCGTGGGCGCAGCTGACCCGCTCCTCGGTTCCGGCCACTCTCTGGGAAGAGCCTCGAGCGCCCGTCGTCCTCCCGGCGGATGTAAAGGCGCTCGACGGCAAGTCGGTGGCGCTGCGCGGCTTCGTTATTCCGACGTGGGTGGAGGCGGGCGGCGTCCGAGAGTTCGTGCTCGCCGCGAAGAACGAGATCGGCTGCTGCTTCGGCGACGGGCTCACCATCAACCAACTCGTCGTCGTCAGCGTCCCAGAGACGAAGAAGCTGAGGCTCGAGCCCTACCGGCTGATGACGGTGCTCGGAACGCTCGCCGTCGGTGAGGAGCGGAGCGGAGAGATGTTGCTGAGCCTCTATCGGATGACGGCGGACGACGTCCGCGATGAGTGAGGCGCCCGCGCTCGAGCTTCTCGGGCTCCGCAAGTCGTACCCGGACGCCGAGGGGCGCGAGCTCCGGATCGTCTCCGTCGAGCGCTTCGTGCTGGCCCGCGGCGAGCAAGCGGCCCTCTTCGGCGAGAGCGGATCCGGAAAGACCACACTGCTGCACCTCGTGAGCGGCATTCTCGCGCCCGATGCGGGCGTCGTGCGGGTCGCCGGCGAAGAGCTCACGGCGCTCTCCGAGGCCGCGCGGGATCGCCTGCGCGCCCGTGCGATCGGCATCGTGTTCCAGACCTTCCACTTGTTAGGAGGGTACGACGTCCTCGAGAACGTCCTGCTCGCGCAGAACTTCGGACGCGGCGAAGACGAGGCCTACGCGCGCGAGCTGCTGCGTCGCGTGGGGCTCGAACGCCACCTGCGCGCCAGGCCGGCGCGGCTCTCGGTCGGGCAGCGACAGCGCGTCGCCGTCGCCCGCGCGCTCGCGAACCGCCCTGCGCTCGTGATCGCCGACGAGCCCACCGGGAGCCTCGATGGCGCAAACGCCGCTGCCGCGCTGACGCTGATCCGGGAGGCGTGTGCAGAGGTTGGCGCGGCGCTGCTCTTGGTGAGCCACGATGCGGTGGTGCTGAGCGCGTTCCCGCGGCGCCACGCGCTCGCGGATCTCGCGAGCGCCGCGTGAGGGCCGGCATCGGCCTGCGCGTGCGCCGAAGCCTCGCACGCCACGCACTTTCGAGCGGCGTTGCGGTCGTCTCGATCGCGCTCGCGTGCGGACTCGCGGTGGCGGTGTTCTCCCTGCGCACGCAGGCTGAGCGCGCGTTCACCGAGAGCCGCATGGGCTTCGACGCGGTGCTCGGCGCGCGCGGAAGTCCGCTCCAGCTGGTGCTCAACTCCGTTTTCCATCTGGAGACGTCGCCCGGCAATCTGCCGTGGTCCATGTTCGAGGCGATCGCGACGAACACGCTCGTGAAGCGGGCCGTGCCTTACGTCGTCGGTGACAGCTATCGCGGGCACCGCATCGTCGGCACCTTTGCGGGCGCGTTCGATCACGCGAGCGCTCCGCGCCTTCGAGCCGGAGGGCGGCTGTTCGCGGCCGGCGCGCGCGAGGCCGTCGTCGGTGCGGCCGTCGCGGAGGAGGCCGAGCTCGAACGGGGCGCCCGCTTCAAGCCCTATCACGGGCTCGTGAACGACGCCGCGGCGCAACACGATGAGGAGTTCACCGTCGTCGGCGTGCTGGAGGCGACCGGCGGCCCCGCCGATCGCGCGATCTGGGTCCCGCTCGAGGCGCTCTATGCGATGTCCGGGCACGTGCTGCGGGGGGCGGGCGAGGAGCGCCGCGGCGTCGAGGCTGCCGGCGATCGGGCGAACTGGGAGGTGAGCGCGGTGATGCTCGAGCTGCGCTCGCCGCAGGCTGGCTTCGCGCTCGATCAGCTCGTGAACAAGCAGGGCAAGGTCGCGACGCTGGCATGGCCGATCGCGACCGTGATGGCGGATCTGTTCCGCAAGCTCGGCTGGGCGACGCGCGTCCTCGGCTTCGTGGCCTACCTGGTCGTGGTCGTCGCGGCAGGCACGATCCTCGCCGCCGTCAGTAGCGCGATGAACGAGCGACGGCGCGAGATGGCGATCCTCCGTGCGCTCGGCGCGCGCCGCGCGGGGCTCTCGCTCGGAGTGGTGCTCGAGTCCGCGACCCTCGGCGCCGCGGGCTCGATCCTCGGACTGCTCGTGTTCGCAGGGCTCGCCGGCATCGCTCGCGAGATCGTGCGCAGGCAGACCGGCGTCGCTCTAGATCCATGGGTGTGGCATCCCGTGTTCGCGTACGCGCCGCTCGGCGCGACAGCGCTGGCTTCGGTCGCCGGCGCGATTCCAGCCGTTTTGCTCTATCGGACCGACGTCGCGACTCAGCTCGCCAGCACGGAGTGAACGATCGTCCGGTAGGGCGCGCGCCCTGGAACTCACGGCTCTCCATCGGCACCTCCGACAAACGAACTCGGAGGTTCCTTGCCGACGTCATTCCTGTCCCAACTGCTGTTCGTCGCTACCTCGCTCGCGGTCGGCACGCTCGCTCACGCCCAGGCCGCACCGACTCCGCCCGCGTCGGATCGCGTGGAGGAGCTCGTCATCATCGCGACGCGCACGGAGCAGCCGTCTCTGTTCGTGCCCGCGGCCGTCTCGACGCAGGACTTCAGCGAGCTTCGCCAAGAGGGCTTCCTCTACGGCACCGACGAGTTCCGCGGCGTGCCGGGAGTCTATTTCCGGCGAGGCGTGGGGCCGTTGGTTGATTTGGGACGGTCGTCGTTGGGCCATCGACGATGGAAACCGGGTTCGCGAACTCGTGCGCCAGAGCGTGCTCACGCTGTACATGGACGCCGCGGGTGCGGAATCCGATCGGCAGCGGGACGCATTCGCAAGCGCCGCGAAGCGCCTGCGTCACGCCAACCGCATGCAGGCCGCCCTATGGATCGCGGCCGGGGACCCGAAGTTGACCGTGCATCACATGATGCTCGACACCGATCCGTGGCTTCTGAATGTTGAGAACGGGACGATCGATCTGCGCACCGGGAATTTGCGCGAGCACCGGCGCGAAGACCTCATCACGAAGCTCGTGCCGACCTACTTCGACCCGAGCAAGGACGCACCCGGTTGGGATGCATTCCTGAATCGAGTGCAGCCTGACGCCGCGATGCGGGACTACCTGCAGCGCGCAATCGGGTATTCGATCACCGGGAGCACGCGCGAGGAGTGTGTGTTCCTAAACCATGGGGGCGGTGCCAACGGGAAGACCACTTTCATCGAGACGTTTCGCTTACTGCTCGGGGACTATGGCATCGCGCTCCCGCAGGAGACGGTGGTCCGCGCTCGCTTCTCGTCGATCCCCAACGACCTCGCTCAGCTGCCGGGCCGCCGTTTCGCGACGATCGTCGAGACCGGCGAGGACCAGCGCCTTGATGAGGAGCGGATCAAGGCGCTCGCGACCGGCGACAAGCTGCCCGCGCGCTTCATGCGCCAGGAGTGGTTCGAGTTCGAGCCGAGATCGAAGTTCTGGATGGCGACCAACCACCTTCCAACAGTGTCCGGCGACGATGACGGGATTTGGCGGCGGATTCGCCTCGTGCCGTGGGCCGTTCAGATCCCCGAAGCCGAGCGGGATCGCGACCTCCGCGAGAAGCTGCAGGCTGAACTGCCGGGCGTTCTGGTTTGGGCCGTTCGTGGCTGTCTTGACTGGCAGCGTGACGGTCTTCGGCCACCGAACGCAGTTACTGCTGCCACAGGCGAGTACCGGGAGGAAGAAGACGTGATCGGCGCCTTCCTCCAGGAGCGGTGCGATTTCGGCCCCGCCCTAACGGTCTCGAACAAGCGACTGCGGCGGGAGTTCTCGGGTTGGTGCGAGCAGCAGGGGCACCCGCTGCCGAGTCCGAAGGCGGTTGCTTCACGGTTTTCGCGGCGCGGCATGCTGAAGTGCAAGGTGGGCTCTGACAGAGGCTGGCGCGGTCTCAACGTGCGCAGCCTCGAGGAGGGAGAACATGCGAGGGACGGATGGGACGGTTAGGACGAGATTCCAGCTATCGATCAGATCCTACGCGCGCGATCCGGTGATGAGATAAGACGAGGAAGATGTGTCCCATCTGGCCGGCTCCCAAAGGCTCCGCGACGCGCGTTTGCTGATGCCCCAACCCCGTTTGGCGGCCACGCCCACCGGTACAGGAAACTAGGTAGTCGCCATGAAGAAGAAGCCCTCCGGCCCTCGATATCGAAACCTCTTCGCCCGCGGCGGAGTCATCTACTACAGGCGCAAAATCGGCGGGCGTCGGCTGAAGGTCAGCACAGCGACGAGCGACTGGAGTGAGGCCGCCGCATTCCGCGATCTCTACGAGCAGCGGAAGGGCATCGGGCGCCTCCCGCTCGCGATACTGGACACGCCGACATTCGCGGCGTTCGCCACCCGCTATCTCGCTGAGGACACATCGCACCTCGCCGGGACGACGCGGGCCGATCGCGAGGGGTACCTGAGGCCAGACGGGCCGCTGATTCGCTTTTTCGGTGGGCGCAAGCTCGACGAGATCACCGCGCCGATCGTTCGCGAGTGGTGGAACCAGGAGGTCCTCGGCAGGAGCCGTTCGATCTCGACCGGCCGGTCCTACCTCTCCGCTCTCGCTGGCGTGGTCGGCTACGCGACGGATCTCGGGCTTCTAGAGGCGAACCCGCTGCCCGCGTTCCGGGAGCAGCTGCGGCGCCGTGGGCGCACGAAGGGCGCGCGCGCACGGTCGGATTCGGGAAGCACGATCCGCCCGATCGAGAGCCTCGGCGACCTCCTGAGCTTCACGCGGGCCGCGTTCGCTGAAGCCGAGATCGACCTTGCGCAGACGCGAAGCGTTCAACGCCACAGGGAGACTCGGCACGCGCGGTCGCTCGAGGAGCGGACCGGGGGCTTGCGAGCCGTCGTCGCGATCCTCTGCATGTTGGACGCTGGCCTTCGCGTAGGCGAAGTAGCGGGCATGACTTGGGGGCAGGTTCGCTGGGGGTCCGATGAGAGCGACCCCAATCGCGCCATCGTGATCGACAGGTCTCGCCCTCGCGGTGGAGAGGTCGCCCCTCCGAAGAGTGGACGCCGCCGAGTGGTCGCACTCTCTCGGCGCCTACGCGCAGCACTAGAGCTCTTGTATCGGATTCAGTTTCGCCCCGCCCCCGAAGCTGCGGTGCTGCCCGGCTTCGAGCCCCACAACTTCTCGACGCGAGCTTGGAGGCGAATCACCGAACGCGCTGGGATCGGGCACCGGGCACCGAAGGACCTCCGCGACACATTCGCCTCGTGGGTGCTCAGCCTGGGCGTCCAGCTCGGGTACGTCTCCCAACAGCTCGGCCACGCGGACGTAGCCGTCACGGCGCGGCACTACGCACGCTGGTGCGGCGGCGACGTTTACCGGGATCCCATGCCGCTCGAGGCTGGGGAGGTGCCCGCGGATCTGATCGCGCGGGCGTCGGAGTGGTCCCAGAGTGGCCCCACCCCCGAGTTCTCGTGGCGCGACGAGATCGAAAAGCTCAGCAATCTCGCAGGTTTGGTGGTGGCCCAGGCCAGAGTCGAACTGGCGACACCCGCATTTTCAGTGCGGTGCTCTACCAACTGAGCTACCGGGCCGAAGGCGCGGCAACGTACCTCACGCATCTGGTGGGGCCATCGGACCGCCCGAGTTTTTTCGCTCGTCCGCGCGACCTGCTCGCATTCGTACGAATTCCGCACTTCCTTTGCCACTTCGCGCCCTTGCCTCCCACTTAAAGCAGAGGGAAGGCAGAGGGGATTTGCATGAAGCGGCTGTTGCTGGGTCTGCTCTTTTCGATTTGTGCCGCGAGCTCGGCACAAGCCGTCACGTTCGGCTTCGACTGCTTGGCAGGACCGTCGGCGGCCTGCGGAGTCGGTGAGGCACAGATCAGGGTCGAGGTGACCGACGCCGGCAGCGGCATGGTGAACCTCGTGTTCACGAACACCGGGGCCGAGGTGTCCGCGGTCCGAAGCATCTACTTCGATCGTCCCGAGAATTTCGCCAAGCTCGTGCTGTTGGGTGGAGCGGGCACCCGGTTCAAGAAGGGCGGGAAGCCCAAGGATCTTCCGGGCGTTCCGAGCTTCATGAGCGACTTCCGCTTCACGGCGCGGTCGCCGCAGGACATCAACGGCCTCAACCCGGGCGAGAGCCTCACCATCGTGCTCAAGCTGGCGTCGGGTCGCACCTTCGCCGACGTGGTGAGCGCGCTCGAGAGTGGTTCGCTGAAGATCGGCGTCTTCATGGTCGCCAACACGCCAACGACCGGAGAGGCGAGCCTGGTGAACCTGCCGAGGCCGGTACCTGAGCCCGTCGCCGCGCTGATGGGCGGTGTGGCTTGCCTCGGCCTCGCGCTCTTGGGTCGCCGCCGCTAGCACGCAAAGCCCGCAGCCCGGCGGACTCCGCCGCGAATCCCTAACAACCCGTGGCCCGGACGTGCGATAGCGTCCGGGCCATGTGCTTTTCGAGAGCCGCGCACGCGGCGTTCTTCATCGTATTTCTCGCTGCGCGGCTGTCGTTCGCCGCATCTCCCGATCCCGCGACGGGAACGCGCGGGATGGTCGTCACGCCGCATCCCTCCGCGACCGCGGCGGGCGTGCGCGTGCTCGAGCGCGGCGGCAACGCGATCGACGCGGCGATCACCGCTGCCCTCGCGATCGCCGTGGCGCAGCCGAACTCCACCGGCATCGGTGGCGGCGCGTTCATCCTCGTGCGCCTCGCGGATGGCCGCGCGTTCGCGATCGACGCGCGCGAGACGGCGCCCGCCGCTGCGCACGCCGAGATGTACACGCGCCCCGACCTCGCGGCAGACGCATCGCGCTTCGGTGGGCTCGCCGTCGGCACGCCGGGCCTGATCGCGGGCTTCGCGCTCGCGCTCGAGGAGCACGGCACGATCTCGTGGAAGCACGCGCTCGCGCCGGCCATCGCGCTCGCGGACGAGGGCACGCCGCTCGGGCCCTACACGCGCCGCTTCATGGGCTTCATGCGCGCGACCCCGCTGCCCGCGCGCTTTCCCGAGGTCGCGCGCATCCAGCTGCCGCCGGAGCCGATCGCGGGGGGCAAGCTGCGCCAGCCCGAGCTCGCGGGGACGCTGCGCCTGCTCGCGAAGCGCGGCCCGCGCGCCTTCTACGAGGGCGCGCTCGCGGAGAAGATCGCGGCCGCGGCGCAGGCGAGCGGCGGCGTGCTCACGGCGCGCGACCTCGCGGGCTACACGCCGCTCGTGCGCGAGCCGCTGCGCGGCGAGTACCGCGGCGTCGAGCTGCTCGCGTTCCCGCCTCCGTCGTCGGGCGGAGTGACGCTGATCCAGACGCTGAACATTCTCGAAGGCTTCGACCTGCGCGCGAAGGGCGCCGGCTCCTCCGAGTCGATTCACCTCGTGAGCGAGGCGCTGAAGCTGGCCTTCGCCGATCGCGCGCTTCACCTCGGTGACCCGGCGTTCGTGGCCGACATGCCGGTGAAGCAGCTGCTCAGTGACGAGTACGCGGCGAAGCTGCGCGCGCGCATTCGCGCGGACCGCGCGAGTCGCGTCGACGGCTCGCAGCTCGCGGTCGACGACGCCGGCACTGCGCATCTCTCGGTGGTGGACGGAGCGGGCAACGCCGTCGCGATCACGCAGACCGTGAACGGCCCCTACGGCGCGTGGGTCGTCGTGCCCGGAACCGGCGTGATCCTCAACAACGAAATGGACGACTTCGTCACGCAGCCGGGCGAGGTGAACCAGTGGGGCTTGTTAGGGCTCGCCGATGCCGCGAATCGCGTCGAGCCGGACAAGCGCCCGCTCTCGAGCATGGCGCCGCTGATCGGCATCGAGAACGGGCGCGTGCGCTTCGTGGCCGGCAGCAACGGCGGGCCCCGCATCATCACCTCCACCTTGATCGCACTGCTCAACGTCGTCGACTTCGGGATGGACGCGCAGGAGGCCGTCTCGGCGCCGCGCTTCCATCACCAGTGGCGGCCCGACGTGCTCGACGTCGAGGGCGAGACGCCCGCCGACGTCGTCGCTGCGCTGAAGGCGCGCGGGCACGAGGTGAAAGTCTCGGACGAGATCATCAGCGGTGTCGAAGCGATCGTGGTCGATCCGAAGACGGGCGTGATGAGCGGCGGCGCCGATCCGAGGCGCGACAGCAGCGCGATGGGGCTCGACTAGAGCGCTAGGCGGGGCTCATCGCGCCGAGCGTGCGGTCGACGCTCGCGCCGAAGTCTTCGCCCCACGCGTAGGGCAGGTCGACGAGCGTGCCGCCGTGTGTCGCGGTCTCGGCGAGGTGCAGCGCGTCTGACAGCACGCGGCGCTGCATCGCGACATCGCGGGCCCGCCCGAACGGGTTGCCCATCGGGAAGTTCACGAACACGCTGCGCGGCGGCAGCACCTGCGCGGTGAGATCGCGCCCCGTCGAGACGAGCACGGTCGGAATGCCGCGAGCTTCGAGGACGCGAGCGACCAGACCCACGGTCTGGTGGTCGAGCGGTCAAGCGGGCACGAGCACGAAGAGATCGACGTGCTCCTTCGAGAGCGTCTCCGCGAGCGCGGGCGCTGCGACCTCCGTGACGTGCGAGCGCTTGTAGATGCGCCCCATGAAGCCGCTGTAGTGGTGCGGCGCGACTTCGGCGATCACGACTTCGCGCGCGAGCTCGCGCAGGCGCTCGAGCGGGAACACGCAGTTCACGTCCTCGCGCGCCGAGCGCACGTCGTAGTAGGAGTCGTGCACCTGGAAGTCCGGCGCGGAAGCGCCGCTCGCGATCGCGTCGAGCCGGAACTCGTTGCGCGCGTCGGGATTCCACGCCGGCATCGCGCAGTGTGACACGCCTCCGGAGGTGAGCAGCGAAACGCGGCACTCGCGCAACGGCTTCGCGAGGGGCGTCAGCGGCGCTTCGCGGTGAATCGTCCATTGATAAGGCGGGAAGCCTTGTGCGCGGTAGCGCGCGTTCAGGCGATCGACGTAGCGGACGGGTTCCACGCGCACCTCGATCTGGCTCGGTAGCGCAGCGCGTTGCTCGCGCGCTCCATCGTTCAGGCCGCGCGGGCTCGCGTTAGCGTGCGCTCCGATGCGCCTCGCAAAGCCCTGCATCGACGTCGGCATCCTCACCAACCGCGGTGAGGAGCAGCTCGCGTTCTGGCAGAACGAAGTCGGGTTGCCGTTCGAGGAGCGGCTGCCGGTGCGGCGCGGCTTCGTGCAGATGCGCCACGCGCTGAACGGATCCGTGTTCAAGCTGAACGTGGTGGACGCGGAGATTCCCGGCGCGCCGCCGAGCGGCTACCGCGAGCTGTGGATCGCGCGCGAGGGTGTGGCAGCGCCGCGCGCGCTCGCAGATCCCGACGGCAATCGCGTCGTGCTCGTGCCGCCGGGGCACGCGGGAGTCAGGGGAATCGGCGTCGTGCTCGCGGTGCGCGACGCGGCTGCGCACCGCGCGTTCTTCACGCGCGCGCTCGGGCTCGCCGAGGAGGCGCCGGGCGCGTACCGCTGCGGCACCTCGCTGTTCCTCGCGCGCGAAGACGCGAGCGCGCGCGGCGACGTCGTGCGCGACGGCCTCGGCTACCGCTACACGACGATCCAGATCTTCGACTGCGACGCGGAGACGAACGGCATCGTGGCGCGCGGCGGCGTGCTCGGTGCGCCTGCGATCACGCTCGGCAAGACCGCGCGCTTCTCGTTCGTGCGCGATCCCGACGGCAACTGGATCGAGATCTCGCAGCGCGCCTCGCTCACCGGCCCGCTGCCCGAATGACGCGCGCGATTCGCTGATGCCTGCATCGGCAGACGCCTTCGCCGCGCCCGCGTGGCTGTGGATCCCGATCACGATCGCCGCCGCGCTCGCGCAGAACTTGCGAACCGCGGTCCAGCGCAAGCTGAAGGGCGCGCTCTCGACGAACGGCGCGAACTACACGCGCTTCGTGTTCGGCATCCCCCTCGCAGCGGCCTGGCTCGCGGCGCTGCACGCGGCGGGCATCTCGCTCGCTCGGCCGAACGCGCAGTTCTTCGCCGGCATCGCCGTGGGCGGCGTCGCGCAGATCCTCGCGACCTCCGCGCTGCTCGAAGCCACCGCGCGCCGCAACTTCGCGGCTGGCATCGCGTTCTCGAAGACCGAGGCGGTGCAGGCGGCGTTGTTCGAGGCGCTCGTGCTCGGCGCCGCACTCGCGCCGCTCGGCTGGCTCGCGATCGCGGTGGCGACTGCGGGCGTGATGGCGATCTCGCTCGCGCGCCCGAGCGACGCGGGGCTGCGCGATCCCGCGCTCTGGCTCGGCGTCGCTTCGGGGGGGCTCTTCGCGATCGCGGCGGTCGCGTTTCGCGCCGCTTCGCTCTCGCTCGCGCATCCGTCGTTCCTGATGAGCGCCGCCACCACGTTGTTAGGCGCGCAAGCCCTGCAGACCGCACTTCTCGGCGGCTGGCTCGCGCTGCGCGAGCCCGGCCAGCTCGCCGCGGTGCGCGCGAACTGGCGCGTCGCGAGCCTCGCTGGCGCCGCGGGCACCCTCGCGAGCGCGGGCTGGTTCACTGCGATGACGCTCACCGTTGCCGCCTACGTGCGCACGCTCGGCCTCGTCGAGCTGCTGTTCACGTTCGCGGTCGGCCGCATCGCGTTCCGCGAGACGCCCGCGCCGCGCGAGATCGCCGGCGCGCTCCTGCTCGCCGCGGGCATCGCACTGCTGCTGAACGCGGGTTAGCGCGGCGCCGATTCGCGCCGCGGGTGCGCGCGATAGGCTGCGTCGCATGCCGGCCGCGCGCCCGCCCGTGACGGGCATCGTCACTTGCTTCAACGAGGAGCGGCACATCGCTGCTTGCCTCGAGAGCCTCGCGTGGTGCGACGAGATCGTGGTGCTCGACTCGTTCTCCACGGATCGCACGGCCGAGATCGCGCGTGCGTTCCCGCGTGTGCGCTTCCTCGAGCGCACTTATTACGGCGCCGCCGCCGCGAAGAACTTCGCGATGGATCAGGCGCGCCACGAATGGATGTTCATCCTCGATGCCGACGAGCGCTGCACGCCCGAGCTGCAGCGCGAGATCGAGGCGCTGCTCGCTGCTGGCCCCGAACGCGGCGCTTGGTTCGTGAAGCGCCGCTGCTTCTTCCTCGGGCGCGAGATTCGCTTCTCGGGCTGGCGCAACGATCGCGTCGTGCGCTTGATTCGGCGCGGCGCCGCGCGCCACGAGGACGCGCGGGTGCACCCGAAGGTGGTCGTCGCGGGCGGCGCGGCGTCGGTCCTGACGAATCCGCTCGTCCACTACGTGGTCGAGGACTTTCACGCCTACCTGCAGCGCATGGTGAAGTACGGCTACTGGGGCGCGGCGCAGGCGTGGCGCGAGGGCAAGCGCGCGCACTCGTTCGCCGACGTGCTGTTCCGCCCCGCCTGGCGCTTCCTGCGCACGTACGTGCTGCAGCTCGGCTTTCTCGACGGCGGCGTCGGCATCGCGTTCTGCCTCTGCCAAGCGTTCGCCACTTACGCGAAGTGGTCCGTGCTCTGGAGCTGGCAGCTCGACGCGAAGCGCGGGCGCGAGCCGCAGCTGCCGGAGTTCGAAGCCCGCGGCGACGCCTGACTACGGCTCCTCGACCAGCTTCAGCGCGCGGTTCGGGCAGTACTTCACCGCAGCCTCGACTTGCGCGCGCATCGTCTCCGGGATCGGGTCGAGCAGCAGCTGCGCCTGCCCATGATCACCGGCGCGCTCGACCACGAGGAACGCCTCCGGCGCTTCGCCCATGCACACGCCGTGGCCTTGGCAGAGATCGCGATCGATCACGACGTGCAGCTTCATCTCGCGCCGCGCCTCCGGTACCGCAGCCGGCACGGGTCGCTCGTGCGCAGGATCAGACTCGGCATCACGTCCTGATAACTCTCGGGTGCATCCACCAGCTCGAACTCGTAGCGCGCGAGCAGCGCGGCGAAGATCGCCTTCACTTGCAGCAGCGCGAACGCGTTGCCCACGCACTTGCGGCGCCCGCCGCCGAACGGGATGTAGGCGAACACGTTTTCCGGGAACGCGCGCTCGGGATCGAAGCGTTCCGCGTCGGGGAAGCTCTCGGGCAGGCGGTGCGCGACGTAGGGCGAGACCACGACGACGCTGCCCGCCGGAATCACGACGTCTCGGAACGCGAGGTCGCGCTTCACGAGGCGCATCAACGTCACGAGTGGCGGATGCTTGCGCAGCACCTCGAACACGAAGCGCTCGAGCGCGGGCAGCTCGCGCAGCGCGGTGTGTGCGAGCTGGCTGCCCGGCGCGACCACCGCGTCGATCTCGCGCACCACCCTCGCCGCGTGCTGCGGGTTGCGCGCGAGCTCGACGAGCGTCCAGGTCGCGGTGTTCGAGCTGGTGTGAAAGCCCGCGAACATGATCCAGATGACCATGCCTACGATCTCGTCATCCGTCAGGCGGCGGCCATCGAGGTACGCAGCCTCCATGAACGACTGCAGCATGTCGGGCGACGAGGCGCCCGTGCGGCGTCGCTCCTCGATCACTGCGGTGACGAGCTGCGCGAGCCGCGCGCGCGAGCGGTCGCGCTTCGCGAACGCCTCCTCCTGCGCGTAGGGGTCGACGATCGAGGACGCGCTCACGGCGTGCTCGAGGTCTTGGTAGAGCGCCCCGAACTCGCCGGTCAGCTTCGCGCGGAACTCGCTGCCCATCAGGCAATGCGTCGACGTGCGCAGCACGAGCTCCTTGAGCTCCTCGTAGAAATCCTTCTCGCCCTCGTCGTCCCAGGTCGAGACGTACGCCTCGACTTCGCGAGCGATCACCTGCGCGTAGCTCTTCATGCGATCGAGGCGCAGCGCGTTCGATTGCATCTTCACCTGCTGCCGCTCGAGCTCGAGCGGCGCGCCGTACTGAATGCCCGCGCCGAACACCGGGACCATGAAGTGGTACGGCTCGCGCGGGCTCAGCTGATCGTCGCCCGCGCGGAACACGGCTTCGTAGGCGGCGGGGCTGCTCAAGAGCAAGTGCTTCGCGCCGCCGAGATCGAACTCCGCAAGCTCGCCGCACTCGCGATACGCGCGCCACATGAAGTGCGCGGGGTGCGCGTTGAACTCCTCGAAGTGCCCCGAGCCGGGCTTCGCGCCCGACACCTGAGGCCAGCGCGGTGCGCTCACGCCGCGCTCCTGGGTCGCACTCTCGGGAACTCCGGGTGACGGAACGCGTCGCCGGGCTTCAGGCGGCCCGACAACAGCTGGAACACGCTCGTCGCCTTCGCCTCGGGGATCTGCTTGTCCGTGAGAAACGGGCGCCGCGCGTAGTGTGCGTCGGCGCCGAAGAAGCGCAGCGAGAGCGTGCGGCGCCGCATGTCTCGCCGCGTCGCCGCGCCGCCATGCAACAGGCCCGGATGAAACACGACGGCATCGCCCGGCTCGACCGCGAACGACGTGATGTCCCACGCGCCGCGGTTCTTCTCGATGTCGGGCAGCCGCGGCAGCGAGCCGTCGCCGTAGATCGGCAGCGTGTCGTCGCTCGGGTCGAAGCGCGAGCCGTCGTACATCGGACCGCGGTGCGAGCCGCGCACGAACTCGAGCGAGTGCGCGGCGTCGACCGCGTCGAAGCTGATCCACACCACTGCGATCTGCTCGCCGTCGACGGGCAGGTACGACGAGTCCTGATGCCACGGCGTGCGGCGCGTGTCGCCGCCTTCCTTCAGGAACACCTGCTCGTACATGAACCACACGTCGGGCGCGCCCCACAGCGCAGCGCACGCGTCGGCCGCGGGCGTCGCGTGCACGAGGTCGCGATAGACGGGCTGTGCCTTGCGGTTCGCGAGGTCCTGATAGAAACGCCCCTCGCCGCCCTGGTACACGTTCGCGCTCGGGCTCGGATTCGCGAGGCTCCACTCGTACGCCGCGCGCGCTTCGGCCAGGTCGTGCTCCCCTAACAACCCGCGCAGGCACACCACGCCGTCGCTCCGGAACGCTTCCCGCTGCGCGTCGTCCACGCGAATGCTCATGAGAGCACGTAGTCGTCTGCGTTCACGGCGCGCGTCTGTTGCCAGTACCCGAGCAGCGTGAAGGGCCAGTTCTGCGCGACGCGTCCGCTCGCGCTCTTGTACCAGCTGTTCACCTTCGAGACGCCCCACGCCATCTCGAGGTTGCCCTGGTCGATCCAGGCGTTGTAGCGGTCGTGCACGTCCTTCTTGCAGTCCATCGCGCGCTTGCCGCTCTCGAGCAGCAGGCGGATCGCCGCCGTGATGTACGTCATCTCGCACTCGCTGAAGTAGATGATGCTGCCGTTCACCACGATGTTGGTGTTGGGGCCGTACATGAAGAAGAAGTTCGGGAAGCTCGGTGCGACCAGGCCGAGGTAGGCCCTCGCGTTGCCGTCCCACTGCTTGTGAAGGTCCGCGCCGTTCCGCCCCAACACCTGCATCGGCGTCAGGAACTGCGAGGCCTTGAAGCCGGTCGCGTAGATGATCACGTCGGCGGCGCGCTCGACTCCCGCCTTGTCGACGACACCGCGGGGCGTGATCTCGCGAATGCCGCCGGTATGCAGGTTTACGTTGGGGCGCTTCAGCGCCGCGCACCACACGCCGTTGTCGACGAGGATGCGCTTGCTCGCGGGCGGGTACTTCGGGACGACCTTCTCGGCGAGGTCGGGGCGATCCGCGAGCTGGTCGCGCAGCGCCTGCGCCAGCATCGCGCGCAGCTCCTCGTTGCTCTCGCTCACGCTGTCCTCGCGCTGCCAGCCCTTCTGCACGCGCACGCGCGGCAGGAACCAGCCGTCGCCGGTACGCCAGAACAGCCAGAAGCGATGCCAGTGCGCCGCGTGCGGCACGTGCGAGAACACCCAGCGTTGGCCTTCGGGAATCGGCGCGTGGTAGTCAGGCGCCGGCAGCAGCCAGTTCGGCGTGCGCTGGTAGATGTCGAGTTGCGCGGCCTCTTCCGCGATCACGGGCACGAACTGCGCCGCCGTCGCGCCGGTGCCGATCACCGCGACGCGCTTGCCCTTCAGCGAGACGCCGTGATTCCAGCGCGCCGAGTGCCAGCTCGGCCCCCCGAACTTCTCCATGCCCGCGATGTCCGGCAGCTTCGGCTGATTGAGCTGGCCCACCGCGCTGATCAGCGCGTTCGCCTCGATCACGTCCTCGGCGCCGTCGGGCTTGCGCACGCGGATGCGCCACACCGCGCGATCTTCTTGCCATGCCGCCTGCAGCACTTCCGTCTTGAAGCGAAGGAGCTTGCGCAGATCGAAGCGCTCGGCGCACTCGCGGAAGTAGGAGAGCAGCGCGGGCTGCGTCGAATAATGATTCGGCCAGTCCGAGCGCTGCGCGAACGAGTAGGAGAAGAACGAGTTCGCGACGTCGACGCGGCAGCCGGGGTACGAGTTCTCGTACCACGTCCCGCCCACTTCGTCGTTCTTCTCGAGGATCACGCACGCGACGCCGGCTTGTTGCAGGCGATACGCCGCGAGCAGGCCCGACATGCCCGCGCCGATGATCGCGACGAGGAATTCGCGCGCCGGCGCGAGCTTCTCCTTCCTCCACTGCGGCGCGCGCAGGTCGTTCTCGCCGACCGAGAGCTCTTCCTGAATCAGCGGCAGATACGGATCCGCGTCCGCGCTCGGCGTGACCCAGCGCATGATCGCGCGCAGAAAGTCCTCGCTCGGCGTCTTCGGCGGCGGGCAGCCCGCATCGCGGTACTTCGCGAGCACCTCGAGCGCGAGTGCGCGCGCGCGCGCCGCGGCCGCCTCGCCGCCCGCGAACCCGGACGGATCGCCCGCGAGCGCGATCGCGTCGGGCTTCACGTCGTCGCGCAGCACGCTGAGATCGCCGGTGACGTGCGCGAGCGCGGGGAGCAGCGAGGGCAGATGCGCCTGCGCGAGCGCGCGCGCGATCTCGTCGTTCGACTCGGTGATGCGCAGGGCGGGGCGCGACAAGTCCATGCGAGAGATCTCCCGTGCGAGAGGACGGATTGCATCGCAGCACGCAGGCGGGCGCTAGGGGACGCGGTCTCGAGCCGCCTGGCGGCGCTCGCTAGCGGACGCGGGTCCGACGCTCTAGTGAGCGTCGCGCGGCGGTCGTGCGGCGCGACGCCGGCGAGCGCCAGTTCTCTCCGGCGGTGCCGGCGGAGCTCTGAGCGCTCACGTCCCCAGCTTCCAGTTCGCCTCGGCCGCGAGCTTCTGCATGAACGCCTCGCCGTAGGCGTCTTCAGGCGCCTCGCGCACGAGGCGGTCGAGCACGTGCGCGTCGTGGCCGACGAGGATGCGCCACTTCTTCGCGCGCACGCCGTCGAGGATGATCTTCGCGGCCTGCGAGGCGGTGGTGGGTGCGTCGTTCTCGAACGCGTCGCCCATCGCGATCATCGCGAGTCGCAGCTGCTCGGCAGAGAGCGTGGCGACAGGAAGACCCGCGCGGGTCATGCGAGCACGCGCGTCGAGCAGCTGCTGCTCGCTCAGCTCCTTCGGGTCGCGCCCCAACACCTTCGCCGAGTTCTTCGCGATCGCGGTGCCGATGTGGCCGGGCATCACGACCGAGACGCCGACGTGCGGCGCGTTCACCTTGAAGTCGTTGATCAGCGCCTCGCTGAAGCCCTTCACCGCGAACTTCGCCGCGCTGTAGGCGCTGTGCGCGCTCTTCGGCCCGAGCGAGGCCCAGAAGCCGTTCACACTCGCGGTGTTCACGAGCCAGCCCTCGGGCGCGGCCACGAGCAGCGGCACGAACGCGCGCGCCGTGAAGTACACGCCGTTCCAACACACCGCGAAGGTCTTGTCCCACTCCTCGCGGGCGTCGCTCACGAAGCTGCCGCCGCCGCCGATGCCCGCGTTCGCGAATACGAGGTGCACGCACCTCGTCGCGTGCTCGCGCACCACGGCGTCCCGAAACGCCACGATCTGCGCCTCGCTCGACACGTCCGCGACTTGCGTGGTGACGCGCACGCTTCGGTTCTCGCGCTCACACAGTGCCTTCGTCGCGGCCATGTTCTCCGCCGACACGTCGCACATCGCGATGTGGCAGCCCTCCGCAGCGAGCTGGCGCGCGAGCTCGCGCCCCATGCCGGTGCCGCCGCCCGTAATCACTGCGATCTTTCCGTCGAAGCGCTCCATCACGCGTTCTCCCGTTGAAGGGAGCGAGGGTGCCGCGCTACGACGCAGCGCGCGACACCGAGGAGCCGCCATGCCCGAGCGCAATCTCCGCTTCGTGATCATCGGCGCCGGCATGGCCGGCATCATGAGCGGGATCAAGCTGCGCGAGGCCGGCTACGACGACTGGGTCGTGTACGAGAAGGGCGAGAGAGTCGGCGGCACTTGGTTCTATAACAGCTACCCCGGCCTCTCCTGCGACGTGCCCTCGCACATCTACAGCTACGCGTTCGAGCCCAATCCGGAGTGGAGCCATCGCTTCTCGCCGGGTCCGGAGATCCGCGAGTACTTCGAGGGCGTCGCGCGCAAGCGCAACGTGCTGGAGCGGATTCGATTCAACGAAGAGATCGTGCGCATGGAGCTCTCCGGCTCGCGCTGGCACATCGAGACGAGCGCGGGCCGGCGCGACGAGGCCGATGTCGTGATCGCCGCGACGGGCGTCCTGCATCACCCGATGATTCCCGAGATCGCGGGCCTCGAGACGTTCGCGGGCGCGCGCTTCCACAGCGCGCAGTGGGACCACTCGGTCCCGCTCGATGGCAAGCGCGTCGGCGTGATCGGCACGGGCTCCACCGCGATCCAGATCACCGGCGCGCTCGTGCCGCGCGTCGCGAGGTTTTCGCTGTTCCAGCGCACCGCGCAGTGGGTCGCGCCGCAGGACAATCCCGCCTACACGGACGAAGAGAAGACGCAGCTGCGCCGCGATCCGAATGCGCTGCGCGCGCTCAGCATCGAGATGACGCGCGCGTTCCACGAGAACTTCTCGAACGGCGTGGTCGACGCCAACAGCGAGCAGATGCGCCTGCTCGAGCAGACTTGCCGCGATCACCTCGAGAGCGCGGTGAAGGATCCCGTGCTGCGCGAGAAGCTGCGCCCGAACTACCGCGCGGCCTGCAAGCGCCTGATCATCTCGGGCGAGTTCTACCCCGCGATCCAGCAGCCGAACGCCGAGCTCGTGACGGAGGCGATCGAGCGCATCGAGCCGCGCGGTGTGCGCACGAAAGACGGGCGCCTGCACGAGCTCGACGTGCTCGTGCTCGCGACGGGCTTCCGCGTCGACCGCTTCCTACGCCCGATTCAGGTGGTCGGCCGCGATGGCGTGAAGCTCGACACGGTGTGGGCGCAGCGGCCGAACGCGTACCTGTCCATCTCGGTGCCCGGCTTCCCCAATCTCTACATGCTGAACGGCCCGAACGGCCCGGTCGGCAATTTCTCCCTCATCACCATCGCCGAGATGCAGCTCCACTACATCCTGCAGCTCGTCGCTGAGCTGCGCGCCGGCCGCGCGCGCGAGGTGTGCGCGAGCGAGGCCGCGATGGCGCGCTTCAGCGCCGAGTTCGACGCCGCCGCGAAGAACACGATCTGGGCGACGGGCTGCCGCAGCTGGTACCTCGACTCGCGCGGCGTGCCGGCGGTTTGGCCGTTCACGTATCAGCGCTTCGTCGACGAGATGAAGGGGCCGAAGCTCGAGGCGTACGAGCTGCGGGCGTGAACGCTCCCCCCGACGATCTCCTCGCCCCGGACGCCGTCGCCGACCCGCACGCGTTCTTCGCGCGGCTGCGCGAGCACGCGCCGGTGCACTGGAGCGCGCGGCATCGCGCTTGGCTCCTCACCTCGCACGCGGAGGTGAGCGCGGCGCTGCGCGACAACTCGCTCTCGACGGCGCGCATGGACGCGTTCGCGGCGCGGCTCGCGCCCGCGCGCCGCGAGGCGCTCGCGCCGGCGCTCGACTTGTTACGGGGCTGGATGCTCTTCAACGATCCCCCCGCGCACGACCGCATGCGCGCGCCGGTCGCGCGTGCGTTCACGCCGCGGCGCGTGGAGAAGCTGCGCGGTGCAATCGAGCAGGTCGTGGACGAGCTGCTCGCCGCGTTCGAAGCGCGCGGTGGCGGCGACTTCGTCGCGGAGCTCGCGCATCCGCTGCCCGCGATCGTGATCGCGGATTTGTTCGGCGTGCCCAAGGCGGACCGCGACATGCTCGTGCGCTGGTCCGCGAAGTTCGGCGTGATCGTGTTCGGCGCGACCGAGCGCGCCGACTACGAGCAGAAGGCGCGCGAGGCGGGCCTCGAGCTGCGCGACTACGTCGCCTGGCTCGTGGCGCAGCGCAAAGCCGCGGGCGAGCTCGGCGACGACTTGTTGGGCGCGCTGCTCGCGACCGCCGGAACACAGGACGGGCTGCGCGAGGAGGAGCTCGCGGGCGCGTGCTCGCTGCTCCTGTTCGCCGGCCACGACACGACCGCGAGCCTGCTCGGCAGCAGCGTGAACGCGCTGCTGCGCGACGACGCCGCGCGCGCCGCGTTCCCACGCGATGCCGACGATCCGCGCGCGCCGGCGGCGATCGAGGAGCTGCTGCGCTTCGAGGGCCCGGCGAAGATCATGATGCGGCGCGCGCTCCACGCGCACGAACGCGGCGGACGGCGCATCGAAGCGGGGCACACGATCTTCATGGCGCTCGGCGCCGCGAACCGCGACCCGGCGGTGTTCGCGCAGCCCGATCGCCTCGACCTCGCGCGCTCGCCGAACCCGCACGTCGCGTTCGGCGACGGCATCCACTTCTGCCTCGGCGCTCCGCTCGCGCGCCTCGAGGCGCGCATCGCGCTCACGCGCCTGTTCGCGCGCTTCCCGAAGCTCGCGCTCGCGCGCGAGGAGGTGCGCTGGCGCGCGACGATCTCGGATCGCTCGCTGGTCGAGCTGCACGTCGCGATCTGAGGGGCACCTCAGCCAATCACGCCTTCCTCCGCGAGCTTCGCGAGCTCTTCATCCGTGAGTCCGAGCCGCGTCAGCTCCTCGAAGGTGTGCTCGCCCGCAGCCGGCGCCGGGCCGCGCACGCCGACGTCGGCGCCGTACATCTTGAACGGCGTGCCCAGCGTCTCGAACTTGCCGAGCACGGGGCTGTCGATCGTGGTGAACCAGCCCATCTCGCGCGCCTGCGGGTCGTTGATGACGTCGGTGAGCGTTGCGACCGGCGCCCAGATCAAGCCCTGCGCGTCCATGCGCGCGGCCCACTCCGCGCGCGTCCGCGTCGCGAAGATCGCGTCGAGCGCGGCTGTCAGATCGCGTGAGCGCTCGCGGCGTTTCGCGAGCGAGTCGTAGCGAGGGTCGCTCGCCCACTCGGGCTTCGCGATCGCGGCGCAAAACTTCGGCCAGTACGGGTCGGGCATCGGCATCACGAGCAGCACCCAGAGCCCGTCCTTCGCCTGATAACTGTTCCAGATCGGATTCGCGGGCTGCGTGCGCACGTGGCGCCCCGGGTTCTCGCGCGCCACGAGCGCGGCCTGCATGTCGCCCGCGAGCGTCCACATGCCCGTGCCCTGCAGCGTCACCTCGACGTGCTGGCCCTCGCCCGTGCGATCGCGCAGGCGCAGCGCGGCGAGCACCGCGGCGAGAATGTTGAGCGCGGTGGTGTGGTCGCCTTGGCCGCCGCGGCAGAGCGGCGGCGGCGAGGGCGGCTCGCCGAGCAGACCCATCAGCCCCGAGCGCGCCCAGAACGCGGCGTAGTCGAAGCCCGGCCGCGCGCGATCGGGCCCGCGCACGCCGTAGCCGCTGAACGAGGCGAACACGCAGCGCGGATTCACGGCGCGCACGTCCTCGTAGGTGAGCCCGTACTTCTCGCGCCGCGTCTGCACGAGGTTGGTGAGGAACACGTCCGCGTCCTTCGCAAGCCGCTTCACCAGCTCGGGGCCGCCGGGCTTGTCGAGCGCGACGGTGACGGAGCGCTTGCCGCGGTTGTCGAGCTCGAAGCCGTAGTTGCCGGCGAACTCGTGCTTGTATCCCATCGAGCTCAGCAGGAAGCCGCGAAACGCATCGCCCTCCGGCGGCTCGATCTTGATCACTTCGGCGCCGAGATCGCGCATCAACGCGGCAGCGGCCGGCGCTGCGAGCCAGTTCGCCACCTCGATCACACGAACGCCTTCGAGCGGTGCGGGCATGAGAGCTCCTCGATGGAAGGAGCGCATTCTATGCGCGCCGGCGCAGAGATTCGCCGTGATAGGTTGCGCGAATGACGACTCCCGAACGCGACCTCACGAAACACGACGACCTCGGCGACTTCGAAGCCCGCGAGCTCACGTTCCTTGGCGAAACGAAGCGCGTGTTCGTCGCGGGCAAGGGGCCTGCGGTGATCGTGATGGCCGAGATGCCCGGCATCTCGCCGCACGTCGCGCGCTTCGCGCGCTGGGTGACGGGTGCGGGCTTCACGGTGTGGATGCCCGACTTGTTCGGCCGCGCGGGCGCGCCCGCCACGATGGCGCGCGCGGTCGGCACGATGCTGCGCTGCTGTGTGAGCCGCGAGTTCAAGGCGTTCGCGGCGAATGAGTCGAGCCCCGTGATCGACTGGCTGCGCGCGCTCGCCGCGCACGCGTTCCCGCTGTGCGGCGGCAAGGGCGTGGGCGCGATCGGCATGTGCTTCACCGGCAACTTCGCGCTCTCGCTGATGCTCGAGCCCGCCGTGCTCGCGCCAGTGCTCTCGCAGCCCTCGCTGCCGATGGGCCGCGCGGGCGGCATGCACATCTCGCCGAGCGAGCTCGCGCAGGTGAAGGCGCGCATGGAGCGCGAAGACCTGACCGTGCTCGCGTATCGCTTCGAAGGCGACTCGTTCTGCAAAGCCGAGCGCTTCGCCGCTTATCAGGCCGCGCTCGGCGATCGCTTCGTCGCGCGCGTGCTGCCCGATTCCGCCGCGAATCCCGACGCGCAGATGAAGAACCCCCACAGCGTGGTGACGATTCACCTGATCGACCGCGAGGGCGAGCCCACGGCGAAGGCGCGGGACGAGATCCTCGCCTTCTTCAAGACGCGGCTCAGCTGACCAGCGCGTGGGCAGCAGCGAGGCGGTGGGCAAGGTGACCGTGTGGGAGACGGCGTAGCGCCCGAGGAGGACGCGGATTGGACGCGCAGCTGCGCCTCGAGGATGTGGACTTCGGCCTGCACGAGCTGCCGGGAGAGTCACTGTACGACGTGCTGCGCCGCTTTCGCGAGCGCGGGCCGATCCAGCCGACGCGCTTCCTCGGGCTCCCGAGCTTCGTGATCACCAGCTACGACGCGCTGCACGCGGCCTTCCTCGACGAGCACGTGCTGCCCGGCCACCGCATGTATCAGGCTTCGTTCGAGCCGGCGGTCGGGAAGAGCTTCATTTCGGACCCCGACCCCGCGAGCCATCTGCTCTTTCGCAAGCTCGCGACGCCCGCGTTCCGTTCGCGCGCCGTCGCCAGCTACGAGGAGTCGGGTCTCGCTGCGCTCGCGAACGAGCTCGTCGATCGTTTGGCTCGTCGCGACGAGCTCGATCTCGTGCGCGACTTCACGGCGCGCTTTCCGTATCTCGTCATCAGCCGCCTGCTCGGTTTGCCGCGCGACCGCGAGGACGAGTTCCACGGCTGGGCGATCGCGCTCTTCGCGTTCCGCGGGGATCCGGCGGGAGCGCTCGCGGCCAAGCAGTCGCTGACCGAGTTCCTGCTTCCGCTGCTCGAGGAGCGCAGGCGGCGCCCACAGAACGACGTGCTCTCCGAGCTGCTCGCGGCCGAGGTCGAGGGCCGCCGGCTCTCGGACGAGCAGGTGCTTTCGCACATCCGTCTGCTCTTCCCGACGGGTGGCGAGACGACGCATGGCGCGCTCGCGAACTTGCTCGCGGCGCTGCTGCTTCGCGACGGCGCGTGGCAGGCGCTGTGTCGCGAGCCGCACAAGATTCCCGCCGCCGTCGCCGAGGGGTTGCGCTTCGACACGTCGATCGCGGTGCTGCCCCGCCTCACGCGCTCCGAGCCGACGCGCTTTCGTGGCGTCGATTTTGCCCCCGACACGTGGGTGCTGTTCGCCATCGCAGGCGCGAATCGCGACCCCGCCATCGTGGCGAGCCCCGACCACTTCGACATCGACCGCGTGCAGCCGCCGAATCTCACCTTCGGCCGCGGCGCGAAGAGTTGCCCAGGCATGCACCTCGCGCGCCGCAACATGGCGGTGGCGCTGGAGACGTTGACGCGGCGCATGCCCGACCTCGCGCTCGTCGACCGCGAGGCCGCGCTGCCTCGCAAGACGGTGCTGCGCGCTCCCGCGGCGCTGCGCGTCCGGCGTCGCGGCTGACGCAGGCGCAGCGGCTCGAGCTCGCCCGGCCTCAGCGCTCGCCGTCGCGCTTCACGAGCACGCGCTTGCCGCGGATCTTCGAGCCGCGCAGCGCGTCGATCACGACCTGCGCCGCGTCGGCCGGCACCTCGACGAGCGAGAAACCGTCGGTGATCTCGATCGCGCCGATCGCCGAGCCCGGCACGCCCGCCTCGTTCGCAATCGCGCCCACGATGTCCGCAGGCCGCAGCCCCGCAGCGCGGCCCGCGTTGATGAAGAGGCGCACGCGATCCCACGCGCGCGGATCGCGCCCGCCTTCGTCGCGCCGCTGCGACCCACGTCGCTGCGGCGCGCGTTCGTCTCCGCGCGGCGCGAAGTCGCGCGCGCCGCGCCCTCGCGCGGGGACGCGCTCGTGAGGCTCGTGCACGCGCGGCGTGGGAATGTCCTGCTCGTCGGCGCGCGCGCCTTCCTCGTCATGCGTGGCTTGATGCGCGAGCTTCACCGCGGCGGCGGCGACGTCGAGCGGGTCGAGCTCGGAGGCGAGGTCCTCGACGAGCTTGCGGAACGAGTCGAGCTCGCCGGATTCGACCGCATCGCGCAGCGCGGCGCGCGTCAGCTCGAGCCGGCGATTGCGCAGATCATTCACCGTGGGCAGCGTCGCCACCGCGATCTTGTGCTTCGTCGCGAACTGGATGTTGCGCAGCAGGCGGTGCTCGCGCGGCTCGACGAAGGTGATCGCGACGCCTTCGCGCCCCGCGCGCCCAGTGCGGCCGATGCGGTGCACGTACGCGTCGGCCTCGGTGGGAACGTCGTAGTTGAAGACGTGGCTCAGGTGCTCGATGTCGAGCCCGCGCGCGGCCACGTCGGTCGCGATGAGCAGGTCGGCCGCGCCGCTGCGGAAGCGCTTCATCACGCGGTCGCGCTGCTCCTGCGCGAAGCCGCCGTGCAGCGCCTCCGCGCGATACCCGCGCGCGTTCATCGCCTCGGCCAGCTCGTCGACCTCGAGGCGCGTGCGGCAGAACACGATCGCGGAAGTGGGCGACTCCATGTCGAGCACGCGCCCGAGCGCCGCGTGCTTGTGCGGGCGCGCCACGACGTATGCCGTCTGCCGCACGCGCGGCGCCTCACCGGCACGCGCTCGCGCGGGGGCGATCGCGATGCGCACCGGATCGCGCAGGTGCCGCTCCGCGATCGCGAGGATGCGCTTGGGCAGCGTGGCGGAGAACAGCGCGGTTTGGCGGTGCTGCGGCGTGCGCTTCAGGATCGCGTCGAGGTCGTCGGCGAAGCCCATGTCGAGCATCTCGTCGGCTTCGTCGAGCACGACGAGCTGAACGCTCGCGAGGTCGAGCGTGCCGCGCTCGATGTGATCGAGCGCGCGCCCCGGCGTCGCGACGACGACTTCCGCGCCGCGCTGCAGCGCGCGCAGCTGCTGCCCGATGTGCTGGCCGCCGTAGATCGGCAGCACCGTTGCGTGCTTCGCGCGTCCGTAGCGATGCAGCGCCTCGGCGACCTGCATCGCGAGCTCGCGCGTGGGCACCAGCACGAGCGCGCGCGGGCGATTCGGCTCCGGGATGCTCATCACGATGCGCTGCACGATCGGCAGCGCGAACGCCGCGGTCTTGCCCGTGCCGGTCGCGGCTTGACCTAACAGATCGCGCCCCGCGAGCAGCGGCGGAATCGACTCGCGCTGGATCGCCGTCGGCTCCTCGTATCCCAGCGCGGCGAGCGCGTCCGCGAGATCGGAGTCGAGGCCGAGCGCGGCGAAGCCGGAGGCGGGGGCAGATTCGGGGTCGGACATGAGCGGCAGCCTAGAGACTTCCGGCTCCCCACGAACCCTGCGAGGCGGCCTACGCCGTCCGCGCGCGCAAGAAGCGCAGCACGCCGATGAACGCGAGCGCGAGCATCACGTGCACCGCGATCACCGGCGGCCAGCCGAGCAGGTAGAGCGCGTCGTTCGCGGGGCCGGCCTTGAAGGGGCCGCCGCCGAACGCGAGGCCGCGCGTTCCGAAGAATGGATGCAGGATCGCCGGAATCGTGAACAGCCACGCGGTGACGAGCGCGCTGCGCACGAACCAACGCTCAGCGCGCGGCGAGAGCAGGAGGAAGCGCCCGCCGAAGGCGAGCGCCATCAGCAAGAGGCCGTGCGTGATGCCTTCCATGTGCGCCATGCGGAAGCCGCGCGAGTCGCCGGGGATCTGCACGTCGAGCGAGCCGGGGATCGGCCACAGCACGATCTCGCCTAACAAGTGAAAGAACCACGCCCAACCGACCACGACCGCGGCCGCGATCAGGCCGAGGCCGTTCGCGAACAGCACGGCCCGCGCGCGCTCGGAGAGCGGAGCGTGCGCGCTCACGAGCAGATCGCTCGCGGCAGCTCGCCGATGCGCGCCGTGTCGAGGCGCAACAGGCGCGGCTCGCCCGCGTCGTAGAGCCGCATCCAGTCGCGCGCCCACTCGGGGTCGGCGAAGCGCGCCGGGTCGTGCCACGGCGAGAGCGCCTCGAGGATCCACGGCGTCACGTACCCGAACAGGCGCAGCATCACGAGCTTCAGCTCGATGCGCGTGCGCCACGTGCCCCACAGGCCATCGCGGCGCAGCAGCATTCGATACGCCTCGCGCGTGCGCGACAGCGTGTGCCACATCGCGTAGGCGAGGCCGCGCACGCGCAGCCACCAGTCGCCCGAGATCGCCTGATAAACGCCGAACGCGGCGTGCTTGTGCTCGAGCTCCTCGACGAAGTGCCACAGCACGAGCGACGTCACCGCCGGATCGGCGCCGGCGAAGAGATGCACGCGGTCGCGGATCAAGTAGTGCCCCAGCGCGAGCGCCATTGTCTCGAAGCCTGCGGCGTAGGCGAGGCGGAACGCGAGCGGCTCGCGCGAGAGCGCTTCGTAGTCGCGCGCCAGCTGCGCTTCGTACTCGCGAATGCCGTCGTAGCCGAGCGCGATCACGCGATCGTTGAAGCGGCGGTGTTGCCGAAAGTGGTGCGCCTCTTGACCCACGTAGCCGCGGGCCTCCGCCGCGAGCGCCGGGTCGCGAAGCTGCGGAATCGCCTCGCGGATCGCCTCGATCAGGAACGGCTCGAGGTACGGCATCAGCAACGAGGCGGCGTTGACCACTTGGCTCCACGCGGGCCGCGCCGGATGCCAATGCGCAGCGAGGCCGTCGGGGAAATCGAACTGCACGCGGCGCACGAGAATGGGCACGCGCGCACTCTATCGCGCGGGGACGAGCTCTCGTGCGAGCATCGCGTCACCGAGGAGGCAAGCCGTGGCTGAGCAGGCGACCAACTACGACGACGTGAAGCAATACCGGCTCGATCCGGAGCGCGAGCGCGAGCTCGTCGCGACGGCCGGCGAGTGCGTGTTCTGCTGGGCGAACAAATCCGGGCATCCGCTCGGGGTGATTACGGCCTACGTCCCGATCGCGGGGAAGATCTGGATGACCGCGACGCGCGAGCGTGTGCGCGTGAAGGCGATCGCGCGCGACGGGCGCTCCTCGGTCGTGATCACGAGCAAGGGCACGCCGATGGGCGGCGGCAAGACCGTGACGTACAAGGGTCACACCGTGATCCACGACGACGCGAAGACGAAGCAGTGGTTCTACGGGCTGCTCGCGCAGGGCATGGCCGCGGGGCGCGACGACGGCAACGAGTTCACGAAGGGGCTGCGCCCTGAGCTGTTCGTGAAGTTCCTCGACACGCCCGAGCGCGTGGTGATGGAGTTCACGCCCGAGCTGTCGATTCCGTTCGACGGCGACAAGATGGCCAAGGGCACCGCGGCGGCGTACGCGAAGCTCGCGAGCGAGCAGTAGGAGCGAGCGATGAAATTCTGGCGAGCGACGGGATTCGGTGAGGCGCGCGAAGTGTTACGGCTCGAAGAGCGCGAGCTCGCGCCGCCGGGCGACGGGATCGTCGAGCTGCGCGTCGAGGCGACGGGCGTCGGCTTGCCCGACGTGCTGATGACGCGCGGCAACTACCCCGCCGTGCGAAAGCCGCCCGTCACGCCGGGCCAGGAGATCGCCGGCATCGTCACGCGCACGGGCGCGGGCTGCACGCTGAAGCCGGGCGACGCGGTGATCAGCATGACGCGCTTCGCCGAAGGCATGGGCGGGTTCGCGGAGTCCTGCCAGGTGCCCGAGTCGCTCATCTCGCGCCGCCCGCGCGGGATGTCAGCCGAGGAAGCGGCCGGCTTCTGGGTGCCGTTTCACACCGGCTACGTCGGCGTCGTGCAGCGCGGCGAGCTGAAGGCGGGCGAGACGCTGCTGGTGTTAGGGGGCGCGGGCAGCTCAGGGTCCGCAGCGATTCAGCTCGGCAAAGCGCTCGGCGCGACGGTGATCGCGACCGTGAGCTCCGCCGACAAAGCCGAGTTCTGCCGCACCCTCGGCGCCGATCACGTGATCAACTATCGCGACGTGCCGATCAACGAGGGGGTGCAGCAGATCATCGGCCGGCGCGGCGTCGAGATGATCTACGACCCCGTCGGCGGTGCGGCGTACGAGCAAGCCGTGAAGTGCATCGCGCGCCACGGCCGCGTGATTCTGATCGGCTACTCGAGCGGCACGTGGGCGAAGGTGGATCCGCTGAACGCGGTGCTACGCAGCTACTCGCTCGTCGGTGCATTCCCCGGCGCGCGCACCCTCGACGAGACGCGCGCGCATCACGAAGCGCTCTGCGCGCTGGCCGAGGCGGGCAAGATCCGCACGCCGATCGATCGCGTGTTCCCGTTCGAGCAAGTGCCCGAAGCGATCGAGCGCGTGGGGAGCAATCGCGCGGTGGGGAAGGTGATCGTTCGCGGGACGGTGTGAGCGAGGCGTCGATCACGCTCCAGCGCGAGCTTCGCTGTTCGCTCGGCTCCAACGCTGCAAGTGATCGAGAGCGTGCTGGTACCTGAGCACGGCGACGAGACCGAAGCACGAAGACAGCAGGAACGTGAGCGGTGTGACCACGGCGAGCGAGCGGCCGAGCGCCTGCGGATCGCTCGCGCCGTCGAAGACGTAGTCGGTCACGAGCGCGACGATCGTCGCGCCTAGGCCCATGCCAACGAGATTCGCCACGAGGATGGCGAGCGCGACCGCGAGGCCGCGCATTTGGTTGGGGACGACTTCCGTAATCACTGCCGCCCACACCGCCGAGGTGAGCGCCGTCGCGACGTAGGCGGGTCCCAGCATCCACAACGCCAGATACGGATCGGGCACCGTCGCTACGCCGAGCATGAAGGGCGCTGCGCAGGCACCCGAGAGCGCGAGCAGGACCATGCGGCCGCGCGCGTAGCCGCGCGTGATCAACCAGTCGCCGAGGTAGCCGGAGCAGACGACTCCGCCGACGCCGAAGGTCACGCTGAGCACCCCCATCCAGCGGCCGACTTCCACGACGGACAAGCCATGCGTTCGCTGGAAGAAGGAAGGCAGCCACGAGCTGTTGCCGTAGCCGCCCATCGCGATCAGCGCATAACAAACGACTGCGCACGAGAACGGCACTCCGATCGCTCGCACGTAGTCGAGGAACTCCCGCACGCTGACGGGTTTCTGCGCCAGCGTGCCGTCGGCGCTCTGCGCCATGCGCAATGCGCCGACGCGCTTCGGCTCGCGCAGGGTCGCGGCCCAGAACGCCACCAGAATTCCGGGCAGACCCAAGATGATGAAGACCAGCTGCCACGGGAAAACTTCACCGAGGAGCGGCAACTCGATCCGGCCCTCGCGCTGCGAGACCTCGTGAATCACCTGCGCGCCGACGAACAGCGCGATGCCTGATCCGATGGCGGTGCCGAGATTGAACACGCTGAGCGCGAATCCGCGCTTCGTGGGCGGAAACAGGTCGCTGATCATCGAGTAGCCGGCGGGCTGCGTGGTCGCCTCGCCGATGCCGACGCCCATGCGGTAGGCGAACAGCGCAGCGAAGGACTTCGCGGTGCCGCACAGCGCGGTCATCACGCTCCAGAAGAAGATGCCCGCGGCGACGATGCGCACGCGATTGGCGCGATCCGCAAGCCAGCCCACGGGCAGTCCGAGCGTCGCGTTGAAGAGGGCAAACGCGATGCCGAGGAGCAGGCTGATCTCGGTGTCCGTGAACTGGAGGTCGCGCTTGATGGGCTCGATCAGGAGATTGAGCACCATGCGGTCCATGAAGGAGAAGACGAAGCAGACGAGCAGGACGGCGACGACGTACCAGCTGTAGAGCGGAGCGGGGTAGGTCTCGCCGCGAGCATCGCCGCGTTCCGCCGAAACCACGTGGCCTTCGCCTGTTTGCACGCCGTGCTCTCCTGCCTTCTATCGACGTTGCGACAAGTCACCGAGTCCGCGCTCGCGTCCGGCGTGGCGCTCGCGCGCGACGTGTGCGAAGTCGCGCGAGCGCGTCGGAGTTGCGCTCACATCGCGCAGACCGCCTCCGTTGCGCCTGTTCGCCGCGCCAGTCGAGCCGGGCGGCGCGAGGGACGATCGAGTCCATAACAATCTCGCCGAGGTTGCATGGCGCGCCGGGAGGGGCTCGAACCCCCGACCCCCAGGTTCGAAGAACGAAAAGTAGTTATGGCGTGTCGCGTACTTGCACGAGCGCGCTTATCAGGACCGCTCGGGAGCGCTCACGAGCGATCACCAGCACGGCCCCACGGCCCCAGACGGCCCCTGCGCGCGACGGGGGAGGGGGCTCTTTCGGCGGCCAACAGGTCGAGCAGAGGAGCCGCGCACTTTTTTTCCCGAGCGAACTACGAGCAAAGGGGGCCCCGTGATCAACCTCGGGGAGACCCCGGAAGAGGGGGCCCCAACGGGGGCAAGGGGCGGCGATTCGAACATCGCGTCTCTGTCAATGCCGCGCTCACCGGATGTCCCCTGGTGGGCCCCCTCCCCCCCTCTCGATGACGGGGACTGAACCTCGATCCCAACAGTTCTACGAAAAAGGCGACCCGCGATGATCTCTCCCAAGCTTGCCATCCTGCGCTTCTGCCTCGGCTGCATCGTGGACCCGAACGAGCCCACGTCCCCGGCGCAGCAGATCGCAGCCTGCCCCTC